>DASVFM010000013.1:0-21171 GCA_036380055.1 Casimicrobiaceae bacterium | reverse complement strand
CCTCGCGCTGTATTACGGGGAGAACCTCTTCCACTTCCAGGTCTACGACGACAAGACCAGCAGAAGCCGAACTGTCAACCAAGGATTCGTGTCCTTCGGCGGCACCTGGTCCTTTGAAGTGCCGGCAGGTTGACTGCGGTTCATGCTGAGTCTGATCACCAAGGTCGGTCGTCGATGATGACGGTTTCGCCGTCGGGTTTCGGTTTCAACGTCATAGGCAACGTAAGCAGCAATTCCGGCCTGGGCGTTCATGCCCGGTGCCTCGCGGCAACGCTGCTACAGAGAGGTTGTCCGATCTCGATATTCGATCTGGACCCGGGCTCGCGGCGGCAGGGATTCGATTCGACATTCGCACGCCATACGGTCGCGACGCCTCGGGATCTCCGGCACGGCGTCAACTTCTTCGTCCTCCAGCCATCGGCACTGTTCGCGACGATGGCGAAATCTCCGGAAGCATTTCTGACGGGCCCAAGATTGAATGTGGGACTGATCATGTGGGAGCTCACGGTCGTGCCCAAGCCCTGGTTGCCCGCGCTGAAGGCCCTCGACGTCGTGGCCGCCGCGTCCGATTTTTGCCGCTCCACCTTCGCGGCCTGCATGAGCGGCGCTGCGATGATCTCGGTGCCCTGCGCAGTCTCGCTTCCGGGTCCTTTGCAACCCTCACGAGTCCGGTTTGGCTTGCCGGAGACGGGGGTCCTGTTCGCGACCAGCTTCGAGCCAAACAGCGATATTCAGAGGAAGAATCCATTCGCGGCAGTCGAGGCGTTCCTGCGTGCGTTCAGAGATGATCCGCGCGCCCACCTCGTCATCAAGGTAAACAACGCCGATCGCGACCGCGCGCCGCATCCCGCTCTCGTCGAGCTGCGCCGGCGTTGCTCGGCACACGCGACGATTCATGTTCTGGACGCGGTCATGACGTATCCAGAAGTCCTGTCCTTGTATGCGACCTGCGACGCATTCGTCTCCCTGCACCGCGCGGAAGGGCTTGGACTCGCGCTCATGGAGGCAATGTTGCTCGGCAAACCGGTGATCGCCACGGGATGGTCGGGCAACACCACCTTCATGAGCCACTCGAACTCGTGCCTGGTTGGATACGACCTCGTTCCTGTTGAAGGAAGCCTCCCGATTTATCGCCGCGAATTCCTTGGCGCGGACGCCTTCTGGGCCGAGCCGCGCGTCGACGACGCGGCCGCTTGGATGCAGCGACTCGCGGAGAACGCACCATTGCGCAATTCGATCGGGGAGGCAGCCGCGCGAGATATGAAACGGTATCGTGAAATCGCCAGCGAAGCTGCTTTTGTCGAAGAGATACGCGCAATGTGGTCGCAGCGCGCCTTCCTAGGGGCACGGGATCAACGTGGTGCAGTCCCCGTGGCCTGCCTTTGGGAAGCGGCAGGTGCCCACCGCGCTTCGCTGCGGCAAAGGCTCAAGAACTCGGTCTCTCGCGCCGCCGAAAGGCACCTGCTTTGGCGCTTGCGAGTGCGCTGATTTCGCCCGCCTTGCGCGATGCCCCGGTAGCGCTTTCTTCCGGTCCAACCATATGGGCCGGTGACACGCTGCCGCTGGCCGCGCGGCATCTCGGGATGCAAAAAAGATGCAGCGTGTCGAGAAATCTTACAGGACGCTCAAGAAGCTACTTGAGCTATTCCGGCTAGCTCGTTGTAACAAAGCAATTCTTGACCGACTTATGCCATTGGCATAGAATTAGCTACAGAGAGGCGTTTGGCGGATTCCCCCTCAAAGGCCGGGAGCGCGATCGCCCTCCGACACGTGCCGAGCGGGGCCCAAGTTGCGCAGGCAGAGGAGCTTATGAAAGCTGATCGCGTCGCAAGATCGTTGCAAATCGGGCTGCTGTTCCTGTGGTTGGTCTCGCCGCTCGCCTTTGCGCAGGCCTGTCAGGGCCTGGTCAACTGCAGCTTCGAAACACCCTCTCTGACCCTCGGAGGCTACGTGTACAACCCGTCCGGAGCGGGGGTCGCGTGGACCTTCGCCGGTAACAGCGGCATTGAGAGCAACGGCAGTGCTTGGGGTGCCGCTGCAGCACCCGACGGAAGGCAGGCGGCCTTCGTGCAGGCCACTGGCAGCATCTCCCAGGTCGTGAACCTCAGCGCGGGCAGCTATACGTTGTCGTTCCAGGCGGCCCGGCGATCGTGCTGCACATTTCCTTTCATCGAGCCGGTAAGGGTGACGGTCGACGGTGCGCAGGTCGGCAGCCTGGTCCAGCCTGCAAGCACCAGCTTCGCCGCGGTCAGCATCCCCTTCTCGGTCGCGAGCAGTGGCTCGCATACCATTGCGTTTACGGGTACCGATCCCACGGACAAGACCACCTTCATCGATGTGGTCTCGATTGTTGCCGGTGGCGGCGGAGGCGCAGGGCCGACGACTACTTCTCTGTCCAGCTCGCTCAATCCTTCCACGGTTGGGGTAAACGTTACGTTCACTGCGAGCGTGACCGGAAACTCGCCCACGGGGAGCGTAACAATCTCCGACGGCGCGAGCGCGATCAGCGGTTGCGCTGCGGTCGCCCTCACTGGCAGTGGCAACACACGCACCGCGCAATGCAGCACGAGCGGTCTCACGGCGGGCACACACAGCATCAGCGCGGCCTACAGCGGAGATGTTGCGAATGCACCTTCGACGAGTTCGGCGCTGTCGCAGGTCGTGAATAGCGGTTCTCCTCCCCCGGCAACGGTCTTCAACAGCGTCGAAATCGTCAGCGCACCGAATTCATCGGTGCCGGTCGATGCCCTGGTGAGTGGCAGCTCGGCGACCGATGCAGACGTCGCGCTTATCACCAAGGGGGCGGGCGCCATCCTGGCGGACGTGCCGGACAACGGGGTAGCCGGCGGGAACAAGAGGGGCCAGTTCGCGACCGACTTTCAGCGCTCCCGCACCTATGCTATTAACGTTGCTTCCGGCAGGGCAGCCACCATCTCGGGCGGAGCCGACAACGAGGCCAGCGGCCTGTACGCAACTGTCGTCGGGGGCTTTGACAACGAAGCTTCTGGAACAATATCGCTCGCCGGCGGGCAGAGCAGTATCGCCAGCGGTGTTGGCAGCGTTGCTCTGGGTTATGCACCTACCGCAAGCGGCGACACGAGCACTGCAATCGGTCACACCTCAGTCGCGTCGGGAACGGACAGCGTGGCTATCGGGCACGATAACGTTGCATCGCGAGACAACTCGATCGCGATAGGTTGGAACAGCGTTTCGGACGCGACACAGGCAGTGGCGCTAGGAACTCAGGCGACGACGCGAGGCATACACGGCGCGTTGGCCTACGCCGGTGGCTGGATCGCAAATATAGGCGATGCGCAAATCGGTACCTACATACTCAGGATACAGACCTCCAACAACGTAGCGACCACGCTTACCACGGATGGCGTTGTGCCATCGCTGTCTCGTCAAAACCTGCTCGCGCTGCCGGATGATGCGAGCTATGCCTTCTCAGGTCGAATCGTCGCGCGGGACTTGACGACGGGCGACAGCGCGGTCTGGAAGTTCGAGGGCATGGTCAAGCGCGGCAACGGGGCGGCCACTGTGACCCAGACCTCGACTGTTACTCTGGTAGCTCGAGACTTAGGCGCGGCAACGTGGTCGTTCACCCCGGTGGCCGACACGAGCAACGGAGCGCTGGGCTTCGTAGGCACGGGTCAGGCGGGCAAGACCATTCAGTGGGTCGCCGCCGTCGAAACCGTCGAGAACGTCGGGCCGTAGGACGGAAGTCTGACGAGGCGCTCGCCCCATCGGATCGAAGACGGACCGCGCGGATAGCGGTCGCTTCGCGGCGCCGCTGCGGACGTGCGCGCGGCGGCGGCGGGCACGCGCTTGCCGCTGGTATCGCCTACACTCTCCACAATGGGTGCACCACGTGGAACCAGGCCTCTCATCTGGATCGTCGTCCTCAACTGGAACGGTCTCAGCGACACGCTGACCTGTCTCGACTCGCTGCGGCAGTTGCGCTATGGCGAGCGCCGCGTCGTCGTCGTTGACAACGGCTCACGCGACGAGTCGGTCGCGGCGCTTCGACGTATCGCATCGCCGCCGGACTTCGAACTGATCGAGGCTGCCAGGAACCTCGGCTATGCGGGCGGCAACAATCTCGGTATCCGCCACGCGCTCGAGCGCGGTGCCGATTTCGTGCTCGTGCTCAACAACGACACGACCGTCGATCCCGCGCTCCTCGATCAACTTCTCGCGGCGGCGGACCGGAACCCGGCTGCGGGGTGCTTTGCGCCATGGATTTTCTACATGCACGATCCCGAGCGGCTGTGGTTCACGCGAGCCGAGTGGGCACGGGAGGACGCGGCCTTCACCGCGCCAGGTAAGGGACGGCTCGCGGCGGAACTGCCACCCGACCCGACGCCCACCGAGTACGCGTGCGGCGCGGCACTGTTCTTCCGTGCCGACGTTGCGCGGAAAGTCGGTATGCTCGACGAGCGTTTCTTTCTCGTCTATGAGGACTCGGACTGGTGCTTTCGCGCACGTCGGGCCGGCTTCGAGTGCATCAGCGTTCCCTCCGCGCGCGTATGGCACAAGGTCGGAACTTCGTTCGGATCGGAGGCTTCCCCCCTTCGGACGTACTTCAGCAGCCGCAACAAGTTGCTCTGGGCGGAGAAGCACGTCTCGCGCAGAGAATGGGGCGGGATCCTCGCCGCCAGCCTGCGTCGACTTTACCCGGCGCCCCGCATCGACACGAGCGTGACTGATTCCACGCTCAAGGCGCTGCGCTGGAGCGCACGAGCCTATGTACGCGAATGGTCGCGCAGGTTGCGCGACCCGCAGGAGATCGCGCATCGCCGCGGCGTGCTCGACTACCTGCTCCGGCGCTTCGGAGATTGTCCGCCGAGGATTCGCGCGCTGACGCGCGCCTGGACGACGAATCAGGAGAGCGCAGCCGCTCCCGGCGGCCTCACGAGCTGAGGCGATCCCGCCGTGGAATCGTCGACGCCGAGGCCGCTGCGCAGGCGCCGCGCCACCGCGTCGTAGCACAGCTCGCCATCGAACATCTCGTGCACTCGCGTGCGCATCCGCGCCAGCTGACGCTCGTCGATGCCCGCAAGCGCACGAATCGTTTCGGCCCACCGTCCGTCCGCCACGGCGACGCAGTTCTCGCCGTCTACGAGCTCGATGCCGTAGAGGTCGAGCTCGTGCTCGGCTAGCACCGGGATGCTTCCCCTGAGCATCGCCTCGAGGGGACGGTGCGTCACCATCGAGTAGCCGCGAGGGCACAGCGTGAAGTCGGACTGCGTCAGGATCGTCAGAAATTCCCTGGGATCGAGCCCAACCGGCGAGGCGTTCGTGTATTCGTGCCAGAAAGCGGGCTTGCGCAGCTCGGCTGCGGATGCGCCATCCTTGCCGAGGAGGAGAGGCCGGATGCCGTCGAGCAAGCGTGCGCGCACCTCCGGGTCGCGGCAACCGAGGAAGTTCACGAGGATGGGACGACTCGCGCCCGGATCCCAGTCCTGCGCATGGATCATGTCGAAAAGCTCTTCGCTGTGCAAGAACTGCGAGTGCACGTCGAACCCCAGGTTGCCGCGAGCCTTGAACGGCGCGTAGAGGTCGCGTCGGTGGAATCCGTCCTTGTAGAGAACCCTGTCGACCCGCCCCAGGTGACGCCAGAGCCGCCGCGCTTCGAGCCATTGCAGCTTGGCCGCATCGCGCCGCGAGCGGTTGCGGTCGCCGGCCGAGATGAGCGTGATTTTTCGTGCTCGGCCGCCGAGGCGCGCCGCATCGCGGGTGGATTCGTCCGGCCGCGGGTGACTCTGTACGATGAGCCGGTCGATCGTTGCGGGTAGCCGTGCTTCGTCTCTGTCGACGACGCCAACCCGCGGTGTGTCTCGCAGCGCCCGGTAGATGCCTTCGGAGAGGCCGTAGTCCTGGTCCGTGGCAACGACCCACACGCTGACGTGGTGCCCGCCGTGGGAGAGCGCCTTGGCAACCGTATAGGTGAGCGAATCGACGCGGAAGGCGACGTGCCAGACGTTCATGCCGCAGGGTCGAGCGAAGGCGCGGGATCGGCGGAAGAGGAAGGCTCAGCTGACATCGACCGACGTCGCGATACCCCGCAGCCATTGCGCGGCAGCACGGCGCACGCGCCAGAATCGCGGCGCGGGCTTCGGCGCGGGAATGCGGCCGAGGCGCAGAGACTCCGCCTTTTCCGCGCGGGCCTCGTCGACGAGCTCGGAAACGCGATACGCGTATCCATAGCGACTGGCAAGCTCTCCGACCTGTCCTTCGAATTCCTCGACCTCGCGTTGCGACCACTCGTCGATCGAGCGTTTGCGCCAGAACGCGTGGGGGCGGCTCGTGCTCAGTGCCTCGAACTCGCTCTGCGCCATCTTCGAATCCACCCCGAGGAAGGTGCACAGCTCGCGGTACTTCGAGAAATCCACGTCCTCGATCCGCACCGCGCGGCAGCTGTCCGCTGGGAGCGCGTCCAACAGTTCGAGCGTGCGCTCGTTGTAAGCTTTCCAGAACCACGCGACCTTGCCGACGGGCGTCATCGCATTCCAGGTGTGGAAGAACTCGCCGCGCGGGGAGATGCGCGCGAAGAAGGTGAAGAAGCGCTCGGGCGCCTGATCCTGGTAGCCGGTGGCGAGCTCGAGGTTGCCGACTGCGTAGGGTTTGCTGTAGAAGCCCTTGTGCACGAACGAGCTCACCACTCTGTCAGGACGGCGGATGAGAAAAACGAACCTCGCGCCGAAGCGTTCGTGCAGCTCACGCGTCGACAACGCAAGGTACGGGCTTGCCTCGAACGAGTACCCGAAACGCTCGAGGTCGCCACGGATCTCGCGCTCCTTGGTGGCGAGAAACCCTTCGTCGTCGACCGCGAGCCGGTGCCACTTGCAGTAGCGCTGGAAGGCTTCGTTCTCCGGGTTGCGCTCGTGCGAACTGGCAACTCCCGGCTCCTTCGCCAGCGCCTCGTAGAGAAACACGGTCCCGCACCGGCCGGTGCCGATCGCGAACCCGACGCGGTTCGCCAGCGCTGCGTCGCGCGCAGTCATGGCGCTCAAGCCGAGGGACGCGCTTCGGGCGCGATCAGATCGCCTGTCCAGAACATGTTGTAAGACGCCGCGCAGAACCCGTGCACCGCGGAGCGTCGATTCATTATTGCACAGAACCGTGTCGCGGCCGCGCTCACGTCGGAAAGCTGCGGTTGCGCTATGATCCCACACGACGCGACGCTTGGAGCCCGCTGTGTGCGGAATCGCCGGATTCAACTGGACCGACGAGCCTCTGATACGAACCATGACGGCCAGTCTTCGCCACCGCGGTCCGGACGACGAGGGCTTGTTCGTCGACGGGCAGGTGAGTCTCGGACATCGCCGGCTGTCGATCATCGACCTGAGCGAGCTGGGTCACCAGCCGATGGAATACGCACGCGACGGCCGGCGCGCGATCCTCACCTACAACGGGGAGATCTTCAACTTTCGCGAGGTGCGGCACGACCTGGAGAGCAGGGGCCATCGCTTCCGCAGCGAAAGTGACACCGAGGTGATCCTTGCCGCGTATCTCGAGTGGGGACCCGAGTGCGTGCACCGCCTCAACGGCATGTGGGCCTTCGCGCTCTACGACGAGACGAAGGCGACCCTGCTCCTTTCGCGCGACCGCTTCGGCGAGAAGCCTCTGCATTATCGCCTGCGGGATGGCAAGCTCGTCTTCGCGAGCGAGATCAAGGCAATCCTCGCGCACCCGATCTCCCGGCGTGCGAATAGAACCGTCGTCTCGAACTACCTCTACCGCGGGGAAGCCCAGGGCGACCTCCAGTCGTTCTTCGAGGATGTGCAGATGCTCCCGCAGGCGCACAACGCTCTGTTCGATCTGCGCCAGCAACGACTGACCCTCACCCGCTATTACGAGCCGCGCGACGGAAGCAGGCGCGTCACTGCCGAGGAGTTTCGCGCCTCGCTCGCGAAGGCGGTGGAGCGACGAATGGTTTCCGACGTTCCGGTCAGCGTCTCGCTCAGCAGCGGAACCGACAGCACCTCGGTTGCGGCGCTCATGGCGCAGCTGACCGGCAGCGGCATCATGGCCTTCACGACCGCATCCGGACGCGACCTCGGCGACGAGAGCGCGCTGATCGGGCATTTCCTGCAGCGCTACCCGCAGTTCGAGCTGAAGAAGTCGCGGCTGTCGGAGGAAAGCTTTTGCGATCATTACCGTGAGGCGATCTTCCACATGGACGAGCCGTTCGCCCGCCAGAGCGCCTACGTGCGCTGGGAGATCGCCAGCCTCACCCACGCGAATCGACGCAAGGTGCTGCTCAACGGAGAAGGCGCCGACGAGATCCTCGGCGGCTACGTCTCGTTCGCGCCCCGGTTCGTCGTCGATCTGCTGAAGCAGCGGCACCCCCTGCGCTTCGCGCAGGAGCTCGGCGCGACGCTGCGCCACCCCGAGAGGAAGCGGATCCTGCGCGATCTCCGCGCGGTCATATCGCCGGCGACGCCGGGGCGCGCACTCGCCGACGCACGTGCGCTGCAGCGCAAGTACGACATACGACTCGAGCCCCTTGCGGCGCCGCCGGAAGCGTTCGACGGCATCAAGAGCTTTTTGCACGACCAGGTTCAGGGTTACAGCCTGCCGCGGCTTCTCGTGTGCAACGACAAGATGAGCATGGCCAACTCGGTGGAGGGCAGGGCGCCCTTCCTCGATCACGAGTTCGTCGATCTGGCCTTTTCGATGGACCCGACGCACCTCATGCACGACGGCTGGCGCAAGTTCCCGCTGCGCGAAGCGATGCAGGGACTCGTACCGGATGAAATCCTGTTTCGCAAGAGCAAGGACGCTTTCAACGCGCCGATCTTCGACTACCTGCGCAGCGACGCCATCGCACGCCGGGTCGAGGAGATTTTCCGCGAGCCGCGGACAGCCGCCGTCTTCAGCGCCCGTGCCTACCTCGCCGAATACGAGAAGCTTCGTGCGAGGCGTGGCGCCGACCGCCCGTTTCTGTTGCACGGGCTCTTTCTCGAGGAATGGGCGCGGCTGTTCGAGGTGGAATTTGTCTGAGTCGATGTCGATAGGCATTACGAGCACCGCGCTGCGCAGCGGGACCGAAAGATGAAGCGCATCGTGGCGGCGGGCGTGGTGTTTGCCCTGGTCGCTCTCGCGGCGCTCCTGCTTCTGCGGGAGCTGCGCTGGACCGACGCCTACTGGCTCTGGCCTTCGCGCGGCTCGTTCGTCGCGAGACCCGCGCCGATTGAGGCCAGGCACCTCATCATGGACGTCGGCGTGGCCGACATCAACGGCGATGGCATCCTCGACATCTTCACGACCAATCATAACTACCGCGAGGATCTGCTGCTGGGGGACGGCAAGGGCGGGTATCGCGACGTGCTCTCCGAATGGGGCCTCGACCAGAGCCCGGAGTTTCCCGGCCTCGAGATATCGCCCAACGTGGCCGAAGTGTCGGCGCCCGGCCTGTACATTTACTGGAAGGACCGACGGACGCTGGCGCTGCGCGCTTTCAGGATCGGCGAAGTTCGTCCCGTGCGTGGCAGACTCAGGACGTATACGAGGGTCAACAGTCACACCGGCGATGGCGTGATCGTCGAGACACCCGTCGTGGCTCCTCCGATCGGGAACATGATGTCGGAATCAACGATGAGCTTCTCTGCAGCGAAGGACGGCGAGGTCGACCTCGAGATCGACACGCCGGGCGTCCCGATCACGATCGAGCTCGATCCTTCGTTTCCGTTGACCGCGGTCTACGTCGGTAAGCGCAGGGTCTCGCCGCGCAGCGCGAGCTTCGAGCTCACTTTCCAGGACCGTCACGGGGTAGCCTGGTCGGACTACAACGGCGATGGGCTGCCCGACGTCTACGTCACCCGCGGCGCTCTCTCGGGCACGCTGCTCGCGCTCCCCGAGGAGATGGCGCACCGAATGCAGGACGAGCTTCTCGTCACGGAAGGACCTGGCCGTTACCGCAACGTCGTACGCGAAGTCGGCATCGAAAAGCGCGGCTGCTCGGGGCGAAAAGTCAACTGGGTCGACATCAACGGGGACGGCTTGCTCGACCTTTTCATCAACTGCCAAGACCGTGGCAACGTGAAGGCTGTCTATCCGAAGCAACTCTACGTTCAGGGCGCTGACCGGCAGTTCAGCGATGTGGCAGCGCTCGTCGGACTCGACCTGCCCGAGCACGAGATCGTCGACTTCGTCTGGTTCGACGCGGACAACGACGGCTACATCGATCTGCTAACTTCCGAGGACACCGGGTTCTATCTGTATCGAAACAACGCCGGGAAGTCGTTCACTCGGGAGCTCATCGGCCGCGGCAAGTTTGCTCGCGCCGACAATCCGAAGCTGCGCGGAAATGCGGAGGAATACTGGTTCGTCGACGGCAAGCTGTCGGTCGCCGATTTCCGCGGAACGGGCAGCCTCGATGTGTTCTCGGCATCGAAGACCGGCAATGCGCTGCTTCTCAATGACGGGCACGGGCATTTCTCGCTGGTCGATCCCGCGACAGTCGGGCTTCCCTCAGACAGCGCGACGGCAGGCTGGGTCGACTACGACAACGATGGGCTCGTCGACCTCTACACCGTGCCGCAAGGGTTGTTGCGCCAGAGGCCCGATCACCACTTCGAAGCAACCGGGTTGCTGGCGCTGCCGCCGCACAAGTACATGGCGGCCATCGTGAGCTGGGCCGACTTCGAGAACAGTGGACGGCGCGACATGCTGCTCGCCGTGAACGAGAATTTCGCCCTGTGGCGCTGGTGGGAGAAGCTGGGCAAGAGCCCCGAGGACCGCTTCGACTGGAGGATCTTCGCCTATCGCAATGCGCTCGAAAACGGCAACCATTGGCTCGAGCTGCGACTGGTCGGACGGCCAGGCAATCCCGAAGCGATCGGAGCACGCGTTTCCGTGCGCACGCCCACGGGCGAACAAACGCAGCAGGTCGGGCTGAACGACGGAGCCTATTTCTCGCAGGGACACTACCGCCTCTACTTCGGCCTTGGAAAGCAGCCGCGCGTCGACGCGATGACGATCCGCTGGCCCGACGGGCGCACGCAGGAGCTGGCGAACATTGAAGCCGATCGGCTGCAGGTGATCAGGGAGCCGGGCACGGGAGTGTCGCCGTGATCATCTCGCACACGCATCGCTTCATCTTTATCAAGTCGGAGAAGACGGCCGGGACCAGCGTGGAGGCTGCCCTGTCCGGTCATTGCGGCGAGGCGGATATCGTCACGCCCCTCGGGGATTACTGGTTCAATCGGGACGAAAAAGGCCAGTGGGTACACAGGTCCATGAACGCCGACGGCTTCTCGCAGCACGATTCCGCGGCCGCGGTAAGAAGCAAGGTCGCCCGCGAGACATGGGACGGATATTTCAAATTTAGCATTACGAGAAACCCGTGGGATCGGGTGGTGTCGAATTTCTCGTGGGAAGCCCGCAACAAGCCGGCGCTGAGACCCGCCCGACGCTGGTACCACCGAATTGGCGTTCCTTTCGACGAGTTTCGCGAGACGGCCAAGCTGTTCCAGCAGTTCGTCGCCGGGGAATGGACGACGAACGACCGTTTCTACATCCTGGAGGGCGCCCTCTGCGTCGACTTCGTCATGCGCTATGAACGTCTCGGCGACGACCTTGCCGAGGTCTGCCGGCGGATCGGCCTGCCACCGCTCGGGCTTCCGCACCTCAAGGCAGGCCTCCGGAAAGCGGAGCGCGGCTACGCCGAGTATTATAACGAGCCGAGCAGGGCGATCGTCGCCGAGCGTCATTGCAACGACATACGCCTGTTCGGCTACACCTTCTAGCGCTACTCTGCCCGGCGCAAGACATCAGACGAACCGAGGAAACATGCTGAAGACCGTCCATGCCATCTTCGCATCGACTATGTTCGCGCTTCTGCTCGCGCCGATGCCAAGCGCGTGGAGTCAGACAAGCCTGCACCCCACCGCGATCGAGGTTGCCGAGCTGCCGCGCTTTTGCTGGGGTCAGCTCGAGGTCCCCAATATCAACGGAGACGAATTCCATATCATCGCGTGTGGCCCCGCCGCCAACCACTACTGCTCGGCACTGATCTACATGATCCGGGCGAAGGGCCACGTGAGCAAGAATACCCGCATGGGGCTGCTGGGCATGGCCGACGCGGACATGCGCTACACCGAAAAGGCCATCGCTCCCTATCCGACGTGCAACATTCGCGATCACGTCGTCTCGAGCCGGGCCGAGCTGGAGAATCTGATGCATGTCTTCGGCTACAACCGCCCGAGGGCAAAGTGACCTCCCGCGCTCCCTGCCGCGGGGCGCGTTGCGGCCGGCGGTGCTTCGATTTGCTGCCATGAAATTTTCACTCGACACGCCACTGGAGACCGTCGTCGGCAGCTGGTGGGCGCGCATCGACGATGCGAGCAAGAAGGCTTTCCTCGCGGCGCTCGCCGTGAGCGTGCTCGCCTTCGGCTTCGAGATGACGAATCTCAGCCTCATCCATGACGACGTCAATCAGTTCGACATACAGGACACGATCCTCGGCCACTATCTCGGCCGCTTCGGGGCCGGGCTTCTCTACTATTACACGCAGAACCATTACTTCATGCCGTTCCTTCAGCTCGCGGAAGGCATGCTCTTGATGAGCGCCTACGGCGTCGTGGTCGCGCGCTGCTGGGGCGCGCGCACCGCCGTCGATATTGCCGTCGTCGCCGCGATCGTTTGCGTGTTCCCGTACATGGCGCACACCTACCAATACAACACGTCGATGATGATCAACCCGCTCGCGCACCTACTGGCGGCGCTGGCGGTCGTGTTCTCGCTCCGCGCGACACTCGCCTCGGTCACGCTGGCGGCGCTGCTCTACATCGGCGCGTTCTCGATCTACCAGTCGGTGGCGGCGAACGCTGCAACGCTGTTCGTGCTGTGGCTGCTGAGCAGGCTCCTCTTTGCCGACGCGGCAGATCCGCTCACGCCCAAGCGGGCGCTGCGGGCCACGCTCGCGGTCGTCGCCGCGGTGGTCATGGGCGGCCTCGTCTACGTGGCGATCGTCTCAGCGATGCACATCGACTTCGATACCGATCACGCCGCAGCGGAGGCATTCCGCTTCGGCGGCGTCACGAAACTCGGCGAGGCGATTCCGCTCGTCCTCAGCGGAACCCGGAGCTTCTTCGTCTGGCCCGAAGCGTATTTTCCCGACTACCTCAAGACGATCCAGCTCCTCTTCGCGGCGGCGGCCGCCGCGATCTGTCTCTGGATTCCGGCGCGCATTCCCAGGAAGGTCGCCGCCCTGGCACTGCTCGTCTTCGCGGCGTTCACCCCGCGCGCCCTGCAGCTCCTGCATCCGGATGGGAGCTTTCACGCGCTCACGCTCACGGCGTACGCGCTCTTCGTCGCGGCCACCGTGCTGATCGTGCTGCGCGCGGGCAGGGTGGTCCTGCGAAACGTGGGACTGATCGGCGCGACCCTTCTCGTCGCCGGCTATGTCCTGCAGTGCAACTGGATCTCTACCGTCAACTACCTCAACACGACGGCGCATTTCAACACGCTGACGCAGATCCTGGCGCGCCTGCGGTCGATTCCGGACGCGCGCTGGGACGGGAAGAAGATTGCCGTGGTCGGCCGCTATGACATGCCTTCGGACTATCCCTTCAAGCTGTCCGCAGGGGTGGCGATCAAGTTTATCGACGCCGAGCACATGACGTCTCTCGCGCGCCTGATGCGCGACGAAGCCACATTCGTAGCGGCGGACCGCTCGATGCCCGGCGTGCTCGAATACGCGGCGACTCACGCTCCATGGCCTGCCCCGGGAAGCGTGGCGGTCGTCGACGGCATGGGCGTGGTCGTCCTGTCCCGCCCCGGCGCGGCCGAGCGCTGAAAATCGCATCCAGCGTGCCGGCGTGGCCGGTCAGGAGTCGCGGCGCGGCTCGAGCAATTCGGCGAGCTGTCGCGCGGCGCGCCCGGCTCGCTGCGCTTCCTCCTGCTCGAAGCCAACAGCGGTCTCGACGAGGTACGGCGGGCGCGCCTTGATCTCGTCGTAGATCTTGGCGATGTACTCGCCGATGATGCCGAGGCTGATCATGATGAAGCTGCCGACGATCAGAAGCGTGATGATCGTGGTGGCGAAGCCCGATACGGCGCGCCCCTGGAACCAGGCAATCAGCGCGTCGGCGCCGACGAAGAAGCCGAAAGCGAGCGTGGCGAATCCAAGCACCGTGACGATCTGCAGCGGTGCGCTGGTGAAGGAAACGATTGCCGTTGTCGCCAGGCTGAAGAGCTTCAGGAGCGACCACTTTCCCTCGCCGTCGGCCCGCGCGGCGACGTCGAACGGAATGCTCGCATGGCGATATCCAACCCAGTCGGCGAGCCCGCGGTAGAACCGCTGGCGCTCGGGAAGCTCACGCGTGATCGCGTCGACGACCACGCGGTCGAGCAGCTTGAAGTCCGATGCGTTCTCCAGGTTGATCCCGCCCAGACGGGAGAGCAGGGCGTTGAAGAGACGGGCCCGCCCTCGCGTAAGCGCCCCATCGGTCGCGCGATCGCGTTTCACCGCGTCCACGACCATAGCACCGGCGCGCCACTCCTCGATCATCTGCGGAATGAGCGTCGGCGGATGCTGGAGATCCGCATCGATCGTGACCACCGCCGCCCCGCTGGCCGCCCGCAACCCTGCGAGCAGTGCCGCTTCCTTGCCGAAATTGCGAGTGAAGCGCAGTCCCTTTACGCGGACGTCCGCCGCGGCAAGCGCCCGGACGCGCTCGAAGGTCTGGTCGCGGCTTCCGTCGTCGACGACGATGATCTCGAAGCGCATCGGGCCGGAAGCGAGGACGCCGGAGATGGCCTCCACGGCGTGCGCGATGCCGGAGGCCTCGTCGTGCGCCGGAACGACAATGCTCAGGAGGTCGGAAGGCGATGAAGCGCCGTCCCGAGGCCGCCGGCCGGGAAAAGCTTCGCCGGCCGTCATGCGGGCTGCTCCTGGCGGACCACCAGGCGGTCGTCCTCCACGCGCAAGTGCCGAAACCCGATGAGCCGGACGCCGCGGCGATCGAGAAGCTCGCGCACGGCGGCGCCAGTAAGGGTGCGCAGCTCGCCCTCCCAGTCGTGATAGCTCAGAAGCCGGGCATCGGTAACTTCCTGCGGGTCGAGGCGGCCGGGATGGCACATCAGCTCGTAGACACCTCCGGCGCGAAGCCTGCGCAGCGCGTCCTGCAGGTAGTCGACCGTGAGTCTGCCGCTCGCCTCCATGCCGATGAACTGCGCGGTCGGCGCGTCGGCATGGTGGCGGTTGAGCGCCCCGAGTCCCTTGATCACGGCGCTGCGGACGAGCGATCCCGCGGACTTCGTTCCCCGGAACCTCGCGGTGCAAAATCGAACATGGGCGATATCGTAGTCTCGAGCCAGCATCCTTGCCAACGGGAAGAGCCCCGGCAGCATGTGCAGATGCTCGTGCGAGTTGAGAAAGCGCAGCCTGAGCCCCGCACCGCGGCAGCGCTCGATCTGCGCGCGCCATTCCGTCTCCACGTCGCCTACCCGGACTATCCCGGACGAGATCGCTCCGGCCATCGCGAGCTTGCGCGGAAACGCGCCGGACCATCGGGCGAGCGCCTTGCGCATGCGTTCGGTCAGGGGAGCGCCGTCGGTCAGATTGAGATGCACCCCGGCGTCGAGCACATCGCTTCTCTTCAGCCAGGCCACTCGCTCCTCGAAATTCGGCATGTTCGCGAATACGCCGGTCGCCGTGACGACGCCGTTCTCGGCCGCTTCGATGATGCCTCTGCTCACGCAGGCGAAACAGCCGTAGTCGTCCGCGTTGACGATGAGGCAGGGTGCGGCATCGGGACGCGGCGTCATCGCCTGTCCTCGGTCGGTTTGCCGCGCTTGAACAGGCGGTAGCGGAAATCGCGCCCTGCCAGGCATGCGGTCCAGGTGATCAGTGCGAACCAGAAGGGGGGCCTGATCGTCGCCTTCCCGGCGCGCGCCGCCGCGACGATGCGGGCGGCGACCCGGCGCCGCGGCGCGAATAGGCTGCGGGCGACGCGCACGTTGTCGGACATCGCCGACTCGAATATCCCAGGCTCGACGATCGTCACGCTCACCGACCGCTCGGGTGAGCGGCCAAGCTCCATGTCTAGCGATTCGCCCCAGATGCTCAGGGCGGCTTTCGATGCGTTGTAACCGCCGACGAAGTGCATTCCGTGCCAGCGGCCCATGCTGGAGACGAGAACCAGAGCGCGCTTCGGGACGGATTGTGTCGGGTCACGAGTCGTCGCGCAAAACCAGCGCGCGAATTCCGCCGCCGAGAAGAAATTGACCTGGAACGTCTCGCGCAGGGGGCCGAGCGACAGGACCGGCTCGCCTTCATGCTTCGTGCCGGCGTTCAGGATTGCCATGGCGAGCGACCCAGGCCGGATCTGCTCCGCCTCGAGCGCGTCGATCAGTGCGCCTGGCTGCGCGAGGTCGGCGACGAGAAGCGTCACGGGTGCCGCAGCGGGCAGCCAGCGCCTCACCTCATCCGCCGCAGCCGCATTCCTCACCGTAGCGACGACCTGCGCCCCATGCTCGAGGCAATGCAGCATCAGGTCCTTGCCGAGGCCCCGGTTGACGCCGGTCACGAGAACTCGCTCGGCGAGTGCGCCGGAGGCCCCCGAAGCGGGCGCCGCCGCATAGGCGAGAAACCGCCATCCGAGCCAAGGAACGGTGAGAGCCAGCCGCCCGACGTATCCCACCAGCCACGCTAGGATCGCCAGAGGAGCAGCCGGACCGGTAGGAACAGCCGTCATCTCGCGCTCGCCCTCGGCGTCGCATTCATGCAGCGCGATAACGCCGTTGAGCGCGTGTCGCACCGGGTGACTCGGCAGAAACAGCTTGGTCGCCTGATCGAGACGAGCGATGCGAAACCGGGTGAGCCGCAGCCCGGCGAGCGAGAGGGCGAAACCCTCTGGCCGCGGCAAGCGAAAAGGAGCGCTCGCGAGGTAGGCCGCGAGGCGGTCGTAGAGCTGCGCCTTGGGAGTGAGCCCGAGATGCGCGCAGATCGCCTGGTATTCCCCGCGATCGGGCTGCCACAGCGGAAACAGGGGGGAGCTCTCGTCGGCCATCGGCGCTAGAGCGCAGCAGTGCGCGCGATCCGCGTCGCGTGCGCGGCGAGCGAGATCGTGATCGACTTGCTCGGCAGCGACGGAAACGCGGCGCCGTCGGCAATGTAGAGGTTCGCGTAGAGGTTCGAGCGGCCGGTCGCATCGCAGCGCCTCGGGCCCTCGCCCATCGGCACGGTGCCGGCGTAGTGGATCCCAGCTCCGGGAATCGAGCGGACGGCAGTGCGGGGAAGGCAGCCGAGGCGGCGCAGCGCATGGCGACCCGCTGTCAGCGATTTCCGGATGTGCGCCTCTTTGTCGGCGCTTTCGCGATAGCGAAGCTCGACGGCGTCCCAGCGCCCCGGCCGTTCCACGAGCGCCTGGTGATTGCCTGGGACGATTCGGTCGGGGAAGAAGAATGTCGCCGCGCCTAGCGCCGATCTCAGCGCAAAGAACAGCTTCTTCGAGAGCTTGCTGTCGAAAGGCATGTGCTCGATGAGCGGATAGTAAAGCAGACTCGTCAGGTGAAGCAGTTCGGCATGCAGGTAGCGCGGCCATGATCCGCCTTCGGCAATGACCGCCGCGATGAGGCGATTGAACTGGAATGAGCGCGTCTCCGCGGGCTGGCCGATCCCGCGCAGCAGGAGGTATGGGATTCTGACGACCGTCGTGTCCATCAACCCGTCGGTCCGGTCCGCAAGGTCGGGCCGGCTCGCCTTGAGCGTGCGCAGGAAGATCGCGCCCGTCTGCAGCGCGCCCGCGGCGAGGAACACTGCGTCGCACGGCTCTTCGCGGATCTGGTCAGTCGCCGTATCGAGATAGCGGATGCCAGTGACGCGGCCGTCCCGGACGAGTAGCGAAAGCACCAAGCGACCGCGCAGGTAGCGGAATCCGGCGCGCGTCTCGCACGCCGCGAGAGTGCTGGTACGCGGGTTGTAGATCGACGCGGTCGGGCATCCCCAGAGGCAGCGGTCGCAGTATCTGCAAGCATCCGGCCGCGCGAGGTCGGTGACAACTGCGAGCCTCGCCCGGCCGATCCGCACGCCAAGCGATGCGAGGCTGCGCTTCACGCCCTCGTAGCTCGCGACCAGGCGCCGGTCCCGCGGGGTCAGCTCAACCGGCGGCTGCGAGGGGTAGACGCCCGCAAGGTACGGACTCAGATCGTCGTCCCGCGGCCCGGCTACCGGGATGCGCCCGAAAACGGTCCGGTACGCAGCATCCATCTCCGCGGCAGAGACGGGCCAATCCCGCAGGTCGTCCTCGTCGAAGGCGAGGGCGTTCGCACCCCAGCCGTTGGCGAAACCGCCTTTCGCGAAGCTCGCCTGCGCTTCGAAGCCGTCGCCGACGAAACTCCACAGCGGATCGTCGGGGGAGGCGAGGAAACGGCGCGAGACCGGGTAGCGGTGGAGCTCCTTCGACGCCGGAGGAAGGAGGCCTTCGAGATGCGGCCCGAGGAAGAAGCCGGCGGCGTCGCGAAGCTGCTTGAGCGCCTGGAAATCGCCGCTCGGATAGCTCGTTTCCTCGCGCCCCACGTCCCAAAGCTCGACGTCGCTTCCGCGTTCCAGGATGGTCAAGGCGGCGTGGGCAGCGGCTACGCCGGCGCCGACGACGACGATTCGTGTCACGACCCGGTCCCGCGACGGCGCCGAGTCACGGTGCTCGACCCTCTTCGCGTGAACGCGGTCGGCAAGTGCGATCGCTTCAAGCGAGGATCAGGTAGATCGCTACGGCGCCGAGTGCAAGACCGAGAGCGTGGCGGCCGCCCACCGCCTCTCCGAGGAAGTAGCCGCACAGCGTGATCACGAGAATCTGCGCCACGGTCATTGCCGGATAGATCTTGTTCAAGGCGAAGTACTTCAGGATCTGCGAGTACAAAATGAAGGACGCGACATAGGTTGCCGCGCTCGACGTGAAGAGGATCACCCACGGCGCTGTCCGGACTTCGTAATCAGCCGCCTTCTTCAGCAGCA
The DNA here is from genome assembly GCA_036380055.1 of Casimicrobiaceae bacterium. GTDB lineage: Bacteria > Pseudomonadota > Gammaproteobacteria > Burkholderiales > Casimicrobiaceae > PALSA-1003. The sequence continues at coordinate 2,201 of DASVFM010000013.1, read as the reverse complement.
CCTGTGCCAGTGCGGTCAACACGATCGCGACGGCGACAAGCAGCGTCGGTGAGATTCTCGTCATCGCCTCTCCTCGGAGTTCGAGCGCATTACACGGGTTCCTGCAAACCTGGATACTCGAGCCTGATCCGCGCCAGCTCGGCGCGCGCGCCGGGCGGGGAGAGCGCGCTGTACGCACCGACGATTCCCACCGGCAGCGGCCCGACGAGCCGCGTCAGATCGGCGAAGCGTATCGCCTGGCGCACGAGATACACAACGTACGTATGGCGCACGCAATCGGCGTTGACTTCCATCGGCGCCTCGATACCGGCGTCGTGCGCAGCGCAAAGGATCTGCGCATCGATGCTCTCGCGCGGGCTCGCACCCGCAGCATTGGGCAGCATGAGGTCGGCGCCCGACGCGGCGGCTGCCGCGAGGTTCCGCTGCAACGCAGGACTGAGAGGAATCTCGCGTCCGGCCTGTCCCACGCGAATCGCTCCGCGCGCCACATCGACGTCGCCCGCGGAGAGCTTCAGCGCCTCGTCGGGCGAAGCTCCGCTCAGGAGTAGCATGATCACCATACGGCAGTGCCCGTCGGCCGCTCGCAGGAGCGCAGCGACTTCGTCGGGCCTGAGCTCGCGAGGAAACGACGGCGGTCGCGGCAGGAGCTCGGGGCGGGCTGCCTCCAGCGAGGCCGGGGATGCGCCCTGCGTCGCGAGTGCGGGCGCGACCTCGAACGTCAGCGTCCCCACTTGAGGTTCAATCAAGACCACCGCCGGCCGCGGCTCCGGACGATTGAAGAGCTCGACCAGCCACATCACGAGAAGCGCAAGCAGGAGCGATCCCGCCAGGCTCAACCCCGTGTCGCGCCAATACGCTGGCCGCCATGGCGCGCGCGGGAGCGCTGCCGCCTCGAGGAGCTTGATCCCAGGCATGCGTTCGCGTTCGGTTGCCTCGAGCCGCGCTCGACGCTGCGCGGACTCGCGGTAGGTCTTCTCGAGGCCGTCGAGTTCCTCCTGCTGGGCCTTGTACTGGTCGAAGCGGGAGGTGAACTGACTCGCCTCCTGGCGGCTCGTCGCCATCTCGCTCTGGATGCGCGCCACCGCCGCCTGCGCTGCCACGAGGTCCTGTTGCGCCTCGGCGACCGCTGTCTGATGGCCCGCTACGCGCTGCGCGCTTATCTGCCGCTCGAGCTCCGCTAAGCGAGCTCGGTCCGCAATGACCTTGGGATCCTTGGCCATGTATTCCGGCGTGAAATCGCGCTCGAGATTGCGGAGGTCCTCGCGGATCTGGGATGCGCGCAGCTGGAGATTCGCCAGCGTCGGATCGTCGCGCGCCCGTACCGCCGCGCCGCTTTCGGCACCGGCTGCGGTGAGCGCGCGCACCCTGCCTTCCGCGGTCGCCACCTTGTCGTTTGCCGCGCTGAGCGACGTGCCGAGGTTGCGCACCCGGGCCAGCACCTCGTTCTCATCGCGCTCCAGCGAGACGATGTTGTTGCGAATGCGAAAGGCTTCGACCTCGCGGCGCTTCGCGGCGACGCGCAGCTCGAGCCTGGCAAGCTCGTCGTCGGCCTGAGCGAGCGACTCTCCCGATGCGCTGCTGTGCGCCTGGACGAGCCTGTCGCCATAGGCTTCCACGACTGCGTTGAGCAGGGGGGCCAGCAGCTCGGCGCGCTCGCCGGTGGCGATCAGCTCGACCACGTTTGTGCCGCTTACGGGCACGGCCTCGAGATGCGCCTGCATGGAGGCGATCGGATCGGGGCCGAATGCCGAGAGATCGTAGCCTCCCTGCCTGAGCCGCTTCGCGGCCTCTTCGAGCACGGGGCGACTGGTGATGACCTGGACCTCGGTCAGAAACGGTTGGCGTGCCGCTTCGGGATTCTGGGCTGTCGCCGTGGCCGGCGCAGCCGAGGTGCTTCCCGGCGTGATCGCGACACCGGTCGAAGCGCGATACTCAGCCGGACGCGACCAGGTGAAGCCGATGCTTATCACCAGAGCCGCGAACAGCGTTCCGAGGAATACGCGAAGCCGCCGCCGGTTGGCGCGCTGCGACTCCGGCAGGAACTCCGGCCGTGCTCCGGCCCGGCCTATGCGATCCGCATGAAGTGCCCTAAACGGTAGCGCGGGTTGCGCCATTCATCCGAAATGGCTGTCGATCGGAGCGCTTGCCCGCCCGGAGGCGGGGCCGGAATCGTCCTAACACCGACCCGCGAAGGTTACCAG
>DASVFM010000012.1:0-6161 GCA_036380055.1 Casimicrobiaceae bacterium | reverse complement strand
TCGCTCCGCTGCTCGAGGACTGGCTCGCGCGGCTGTTCGGCATCGGGCGCGAGGTCGCCGCGCTCCAGGCGGCGCAGCACGAGCTCGCGCCGCTCTACGCTTGCAAGCGCCAGGTCGTGCAGCGCAAGGCGATGAACAAGTACAAGGCGGAGGAAGCCGCGAGCTTCGACGCCGATGCGCTGCGCGCGAAGCTCGAGGCGCTGCTCGGCGAGCCGCTCGTCGGTCTCGCCGGCGAACTCGCCTTCGCACGGAGCGTGGGCCAATGGGGTCTCGACGAAGCCGCGCACGCGGCCGAGCTGGACATCGCGTTGCGCTACGCGGCCTGGGCAGCGCACACCGCGCAGGGTAAAGCGCTGCATCGCAAGGGCGTTCTGTTCAAGGCGCCGCACAAGCTCGACTTCGTGCGCCTGATACCCGTCGAGCACGCGGCGCGCGACGGCGTGGACGCCTGGCGGCTCCCAAGCGAGCACCTGCGGCGTCGCGACGGCTTCGCGCTGACCGATGCGGGGACGGATCTGGCCGGCGGCCTCGATCAGGCGAATTACTGCATCTGGTGCCACGAGCAGCAGAAGGATTCCTGCTCCTCGGGCCTGCGCGAGAAGAAGCCCGCGGAGGCTGCGTCGCCGTTTCGGAAGTCGCCTTTCGGCGTGCCGCTGGCCGGCTGCCCTCTCGAAGAGAAGATTTCCGAGTTCAACAAGCTGCGCGCGGAGGGCTGGGCGCTCGGCGCGCTGGCGATGATCTGCGTGGACAATCCGCTCGTCGCAGCCACCGGCCATCGCATCTGCAACGACTGCATGAAGTCCTGCATCTACCAGAAGCAGGACCCGGTCGACATTCCGCAGTCGGAGACGCGGGTGCTGAAGGACGTACTGGCGCTGCCGTGGGGGTTCGAGGTGTACTCGCTGCTCACGCGCTGGAACCCGCTGCACCTTCGTCGCCCGGTGCCGCGCGAGGCGAGCGGCAAGCGGGTGCTCGTCGTCGGCACCGGTCCCGCAGGCTTCACGCTCGCGCACCACCTGCTCAACGAAGGGCACACGGTGGTCGGCATCGATGGCCTCAAGATCGAGCCGCTCGCAAGCTCGCTCTCCGGCGTGACGGCCACCGGGGAGCGGGCGCCGTTCGAGGCGGTGAAGGACATCGAAGCGCTGCGCGAGCCGCTCGACAGCCGCGTGATGGCCGGCTTCGGCGGCGTCGCGGAGTACGGCATCACAGTGCGCTGGGACAAGAACTTCCTGAAGCTGATCCGCATCCTGCTCGAGCGACGCGAGCGCTTCGCGTTGCACGGCGGCGTGCGCTTCGGCGGTACGCTCGACGCCGCGGGTGCTTTCGCGCTCGGCTTCGATCACATCGCACTCTGCGCGGGCGCGGGCAGGCCCACGGTGCTCGACCTGCCGAACGGGCTCGCCAACGGCGTGCGCACCGCGTCGGATTTCCTGATGGCGCTACAGCTCACGGGCGCGGCGCGACGCGACTCGGTGGCCAACATGCAGCTGCGCCTGCCGGTGGTCGTGGTCGGCGGCGGGCTCACCGCGATCGACACGGCGACCGAATCGCTCGCCTACTATCCCGTCCAGGTAGAGAAGTTCCTCGCGCGGCACGAAGCGCTCGCGGAGCAAGAGCGTGCGGCGCTCGAGCAGGAGTGGGCGGACGACGAGCGCGAGATCGCGCGGGAGTTTCTGTCGCACGCCAGCGCGATACGCACCGAGCGCGCGGCCGCCGCGCGCGAGGGACGCCCGCCGCGCGTGCTCGAGCTGCTCGACTCGTGGGGCGGCGTGACGATCGCGTACCGCAGGCGGCTCATCGACAGCCCGTCGTACACCCTCAATCACGAGGAAATCGCCAAGGCCTTCGAAGAAGGCATCCGCTTCGCCGAGGGGCTGACGCCGCTCGCGGTGGAGGTCGATGCGCATGGGCACGCGCGGGCTCTCTCGGTCTCGGTCCAGCACAACGACGGCGACGGCATCTGGCACGAAGTCGGACGCCGGGAGCTGCCGGCGCGCACGATCCTGATCGCGGCCGGCACCCAGCCGAACACGATCGCGGCGCGCGAGGATCATGCGCATTTCCACCTCGACGGCCGCTACTTCCAGGCGCTCGACGAATCCGGGCGTCCCGCCAAGCCGGAGAAGGGGCAGGCCAAGCCCGAAACGGTGAGCGTGCTCACCGCCGTGGAGAGCGACGGTCGAGCGATCAGCTTCTTCGGCGATCTGCACCCCTCGTTCTACGGCAACGTCGTGAAGGCGATGGCGAGCGCCACGAAGGGTTACCCGGTCCTGAGCCGGCTGCTCGCGCGGCGCACCGCCGCCTCGCCGCTCGCCGACGCGGATTTCCTCGCCGTCATCCGCAGCGAGTTGCGCGCGACGGTCGAGCGCGTGGTGCGTTTGACGCCGACGATCGTCGAGGTCGTCGTGCGCGCGCCCGCTGCCGCGCGACGCTTCGCGCCGGGACAGTTCTATCGACTGCAGAATTTCGAGGCATTCGCCGCGCGAGCCGATGGCACGCGGCTGGCAATGGAGGGGATCGCGCTCACCGGCGCGTGGGTCGACCGCGAGGCCGGGCTCGTGTCGACGATCGTGCTCGAGATGGGAGGGTCCTCGAATCTGTGCGCGCTGCTCGAGCCGGGCGAGCCGGTGATCCTGATGGGGCCTACGGGATCGCCGACGGAGATTGCGGGCGGCGAGACGGTCGTGCTCGCTGGCGGCGGCTTGGGCAACGCCGTGCTCTTCTCCATCGGCCAAGCGTTTCGACGCGCAGGATCGCGAGTGCTCTACTTCGCCGGCTACCGCAAGGTGATCGACCGCTACAAGGTCGAGGAGATCGAAGCCGCGGCCGACGTCGTGGTCTGGGCCTGCGACGAGGGACCAGGCTTCGTGCCCGGGCGTCCCCAGGACAAGAGCTTCGTGGGCAACATCGTGCAGGCGATGGCTGCCTACGCGAGCGGCGCGCTCGGTCCCCAGCCGATCGCCTTCGACATCGCCGACCGGGTGATGGCGATCGGTTCGGACCGCATGATGGCCGCGGTCGCGGCGGCGCGACTGTCGGTGCTCAAGCCTTATCTCAAGCCAACGCATCGCGCCTTCGCGTCCATCAACTCCCCGATGCAATGCATGATGAAGGAGATCTGCGCCCAGTGCCTGCAGCCGCATCGGGACCCGATGTCGGGCGAGGAGAGTTACGTGTTCTCCTGCTTCAATCAGGATCAGCCGCTCGATGCGGTCGACTTCGATGCGCTGGCGGCACGGCTCGCGCAGAACGGCGTGCAGGAAAAATTGACGGCGCACTGGATCGCGCATTGCCGCGCGCGAGTCGGGGCGGCAGGCTAGGACCGCAACGCATCGCACGCTCGGCGAAGCGGTGCACGGCGTCGAGCTCGCAACGATTGCTTACAAAAAACTGACTCGAGGGTTCGGCGGTTTGCGAAACGCATCACCGCTCACGCCGTCCAATCGGCATCGCATTCCTGCACGTGGCGTCCGCGCCGGGAGGAAGCGACCGGGTAAGCGCTCCTGAACGCGCGCCCGGGCTCGAAGCGGCTCCACAGCCGAAAGGTGTGGTGCTTGCGCTGCGCCTTGTCACGATCCTCGTCTACAACACTTGCCAGCCCGACTGCTTCGCGAAGACTCTCGCACGCCTGCGGGGGCACCGGACACCGGTCGAAGTCGTCTACGCATCGTCGCTGCTGCGCCGCTATTCGGACATTCCGGAACCGGTGATCGAAGCTGCCGTTCTAGATCCGGCCTTACCGGCGCTTCCCGTCATCGACGGAGGGGGCCGGCGCGTTACATACGAGAGGTCGGTGCGTGCGTTCCTTGCCCGTGCCGGGCATGCTTGATGCAGAGGATCACGCTGAGCCAGGGAGCGGCGCTTTTCGCGCCGATCTCGGGCAACGCGAGGGGTCGATTGTAGATACGCGCACCCAAAACGACAAAGGACGAAGAAACAATGAGAAAGAACCTACAACAATGGCGCAACGGGATGATGACGGCCGTCGGTGCGATGGCGCTGCTCTTTTGCGGCGCCGCACTCGCCGACCCGCCGGGACGCGTGGCGAGACTGACGCAGATGGGCGGCACCATCACCTTCTCGCCGGCAGGCGAGGACGACTGGTCGATGGCGCAACCGAACAGGCCGGTCGTGGCGGGCGATCGCCTGTGGGCTGATGCCGCCTCGCGCTTCGAGCTGCAGATCGGCGCGGCGGCATTGCGTGCGGGGAGCGAGACCAGCGTGAACATTCTGAACCTCGACGACAACATCGCGCAGTTCCAGCTCGCGCAGGGAACGATCAACCTGCGCGTGCGCTTCATGTCGACCGGGCAGATCTACGAGATCGACACGCCGAATGTCGCCTTCTCCATTCACGGCGTCGGCGAATACCGAGTCGATGTCGACCCTGCGGGCAACACCACGCTGCTGCGCGTGTTCACGGGCGAGGGCGAGGCGTGGGGCGAAGGCGCCCCAGGCTACGTCGTCGGCGCGGGTCAGCAATACACCTTCGTCGGCGATGGGCTGCGCGACTATTCCGTGAGCTCGCTGCCGCCGCCGGACGAATTCGATCGCTGGGCGTTCGATCGCGATCGGCGTGAGGAGCAGGCGGCGTCGGCGCGCTTCGTGCCGCCCGAGATGGTCGGCTATTCCGATCTCGACGAGTACGGCGCGTGGCGCAACGTCGAGGGCTACGGCAACGTCTGGGTGCCGACCGCCGTCGCAGTGGGCTGGGCGCCATATCACTACGGGCGTTGGGCGTGGATCGAGCCGTGGGGCTGGACCTGGATCGACGACGCGCCGTGGGGCTTCGCTCCGTTCCACTACGGGCGCTGGGCCTACGTGAGCAGCCGCTGGTGCTGGGTGCCGGGCCCGGTCGCAGTGCGACCCGTCTACGCGCCGGCGCTGGTTGCCTTCATCGGCGGCAGCGGCTTCAGCCTTTCGCTGGCCGCGGGCGGAGGCGCGGCAGGCGTGGCGTGGTTTCCGCTCGGATTCGGCGAGGTCTACCAGCCGGCCTACACGGTGAGCCGCACGTACTTCACCAACGTCAACGTGAGCAACACGGTGATCAATCGGACGGTCGTCAACAACTACTACAACAACGTCAACGTCACCAACGTCGTCTATCGGAACCGCGATGTGGCCGGTGCCGTGACGGCGGTGCCGACGGCCGCTTTTGCGAGCGGGCGCCAGGTCGCTCCTGCGGCGGTCGCGGTTTCGCAGGAAACGATCAACCGGGCACCGGTGAACCGAGTGGCCCCGGTCGCGCCATCGCGCGCGAGCCTGGTGGCCGCGGCCGCCGCCGGAGCCGCTGCGGTTGCCGTCGCGAAACCCTCGGCCGGAGCGCTGACGCGACGCGCGATCGTGAAAACGCCGCCGCCGGCAGCGACGCCGTCCTTCTCCTCGCGCGCGGAGCTGCTTGCCACGCAGCCGGGCCGGCCGCTCGAGGCGGACAAGCTCAACTCGGTCCGCGCGCAAAAGGGCGCGGTCGAGCGCAACTTCAAAGTAGCGGCGCCTTCAGGCGCGACCGCATCGAGGCCGCTGCCGAGCGCTGGGCCCGGCGCTGGAGCCGGTACGGGCTCGCCGTCACAACAGCAGCGCGCTCTCGGAGCGGAAAGAGCAGGCCCGCCGACGAGCGGCGGCGCACCGCGCCCGCCACAGGATCGCGGTTCCACCGCGCAGGAGAGGCGAGGTCCACCGCCTAGTGGAACGCCTGGCGACCAGGAGCGCGCGGCCAGAGGAGACCGATCAACAGTCGGAGAAACCGGCCGCGCGCCGACCGGAACTCCGGGAGCGCAGGGACAACAACAACCGCAGGTGCCGCGCGAAGACAGGCGCGGCCCGCCGCCGCAACCAGGAGCGGCACCGCCGCGCGGCGACGAGCGACCGGCGTCGGCCCAATTTCAGCGCCAGCAGCCGCAACAGCAACCGCAACCGCAGCAGCCGCCGGTCTCGCGCGAAGACAGGCGCGGCGGTCCTCAAGCCGGAACCGGTCCGCAGGCGGGACCTGGCCCGCAGCCTCGCCCGGAGGGACGTCCGCCATCGGCTCCGTTGCAGTCGCAGCCGCAGCAACAACAGCAACAGCAGACGCGCGAGCGCCAACAGGCGCAGCGTCCGGTTCCGCAGCCTCCCGGCAAGGGCGACGCCACGCGCGAGGAAGGCAAGAGCCGCGAGCGCGA
>DASVFM010000011.1:0-2305 GCA_036380055.1 Casimicrobiaceae bacterium | reverse complement strand
TCCGCGCCGAGCAGCACGAGAAAGATCATTGCCGTGGCCTGCGCCGTGCCGAGCGCGCTGTCGATCAAGCCTCTCCCCCTCATGCCTCCGGTAATTACGGCGAGAATGCCGCAGGCGGCGGCGCCGATCGCCGCGGCCTCGGTCGGATTTGCCCAGCCACCGTAGATCCCGACCGTGACGACGAGAAAGACCAGCAACACCGGGAACACCGTCAACAGGCTGGTGAGCCTCTCCGACCAGGATGCGAGCGGGCCTGCGGGCCCGGCCTTGGGGTTGATTCCGACCACGATGCGTACGACGAGCATGTAGCCGAGCATCGCGATGATCCCAGGCACGATCGCCGCCATGAAGAGTTTGCCGATCGATTCCTGCGTGAGGATCGCGTAAATCACCAGCGGCACGGAGGGCGGGATCATGATGCCTAGCGTGCCGCCGGCCGCCAGTGCGCCGGTGGCGAGCGAGCCGGAGTAGCCGAAGCGGCGCAGCTCGGGGAGCGCCACCTGCCCCATCGTCGCCGCAGTGGCGAGCGAGCTGCCGCATATTGCACCGAAGCCCGCGCAGGCGCCGATCGCCGCGATTGCCACTCCGCCGCGGCGGTGGCCCATGTACGCGCTCACGAAGCGGAACAGCGCTTTGCTCAATCCCCCATGCGTCGCAAACTGGCCCATGAGCAAGAAGAGCGGGATGACAACCAGATCGTAATTTGACAACCGTGCGTAGGCGAGATTCTTGAGCGAGCTCAAGAGCGCGTTGAAATTGCCGCCCGTGAGATAGGCGTAGCCGAAGAACCCGACAAGAAACATGGCGATACCGATAGGTACTCGGAACACCATCAGCGTCAGCATCACGCCGAAGATCACGAACCCGACTTCGATACCACTCATCGCCCGTCTTCGCTCTGAGCGTGTCTCGCCGCAGCGCGCAGCAGCCGCGCGGCCTTGTAGAAGCCGGCGAGCGCCAGCAGGATGAATCCGGGGATCATCAGCGCCTGCGCGAGCCACACCGGCCAACCCAGGATGGCCGAAGTCTCACCGACCTCCCTGATGGCGAGTGCGCCAGCCCCACTGCGCCAGGCGATCAGGGCTCCGAAGAGGCCCACCAGCAGGGAGCCGATCGCGTCGAGCACGCCAAGCACAGGGGAAGGAAGCTTGTGCGTGAAGAAGTCGACCTTCACGTCGCCGTTGACCATGTGGCAGTAAGCAAAAAAGCTCGCCGCGGCAAACGCGGCACACATCTGCAGAACCTCCACGTCACCGGGGACTGGCCAGGCGAAGAGCTTGCGCCCGACGATCGAGACGATCTCCATGCCGACCAACGCAACGAAAACGAGGCCGCCGACGATGGCGAGGTACTTGCTCAGCGCGAGCAGGGCCCGGCCCGCAGGCCCGTAGCCGGCCGCCAGTGCCTGCTTGCCGATAGGCTCCTGCACTTCCCCTCTCCCTGTGCCCGCAGCGGCTCGCTCGAGCGAGCTCGCCGTGCAGGCTCTACTCGAAAAGCTTTCGGATCATCTCCGGAGGCGGCAGAGCCTCGATGCGGCCGGGATTCTCCGGATGGTTGCGCGCGAACACGCGTATCTCCCTTCCCTCGGCCAGCACTTCGTCACCGCGGCGGACGACGTGCTTCATCACGAAACTCTTCCTGCGCCATTCCACGATCGAGGTCTCGATCGCGATCTTGTCGCCGTAGGTCGCCGGTGCAATGAAGCGCGCATGCACGTCGACGAGCGGTGTGCCGATGATGTTGTCGCCCGCGTCGCGCTTGTGCCACGGCAGCACCCCTGCCGCAGCGAAAAAATGCAGCGAAGCCGCGTCCATCCACCGAAAGAAGTTCGGATAGAACACGATCTGCGCCGGGTCGCAATCGCCAAATTCCACGAAGAAATGACTTACATGGCTGCGGCTCATGACGCAAGCCTGCGCTCGGTACGCTTGCGCGTCCAGATGATCGGCTGCGCTACGACCGGCCGCGGCGCCGCGCCGTGCCGTACGAGCGTCGCATCGAGCGCGGTGCCAACCTCGTCGGCGAGCGCCGCTTCGCGCGCCTCCCGCACCGACTCGGCCCGCTGCGGCGCGGCCGTCCCGGCGCGTCCCGCCAAGTGCTCTACGATGTGCGCGAGGTTGCGCTTGCCGCGTTCGTTGGTGGTGCCATAGCCCTTGATCAGCCGGCCGCAGAGGGCGAGTTCGTACCCGAGCCGCCAATCGACGCGGGTGGCCCGCTCCACCGCGGTCAGCCAGGTCCCAATCAGGGCTTGCTCCTCGGCGTAGCGAGCGCCACGACTCCGCAGGCCGCGTAGCGCGGCCAGCAG
>DASVFM010000010.1:0-36155 GCA_036380055.1 Casimicrobiaceae bacterium | reverse complement strand
CGACATGGGAGAGCCGGTCAAGATACTCGATCTCGCCCGCGACATGATCCGCATCTCGGGGGCGGATCCGGACAGCATTCGCGTGGTCTTCACGGGCCTGCGACCCGGCGAGAAACTCTACGAAGAGCCCCTCGCTTCGGGAGAGGCCATGCTCGCTACGCCGCACCCGAAGCTGTTCATTGCGCAGGCGCGCAACGGCGGCCACGATGCCGTCGATCAGCTCGTCGCCTGGCTCGAGCGCGATCGAGCCGCAACGGACGCCGAAGTGCGCGCGCTGCTCAAGTCCTGGGTTGCGGAGTACGCGCCGAGCGGTGAGATCGCCTCCGCGCCACGAGATGCAGCGGCGCAAGCACCGCTGCGGAAGCGCGGAACCGGAGCAGGGTAATCTATATGGCGATGCCGAGGTCGGTGATCGCCGCCAGGACGCGATCGACGGTGACTGCATCCATGCAGCGTGGATGCGGGCACTCGGCCAGCGTGCGCGCGCAGCGCCGCACCCATGGGATCTCGCGCTTGAACAGAATGCGCTGATCGCGACAAGCGAACGGATCGACCGTTACCGCGCGGTAAGGAACGTTGCGCCAGAAGGCACCGGCGCCGGTTATGGTCGCCGAGCCGGGGCCGAAGATCGCCACTGTCGGCGTGCCGACGACGCGGCCGAGGTGCGCGACACCCGTGTCCGGGCTCACGAGCACCGAGGCACCGGCGAGAAGGTGCCAGACCTGGGCGAGGCCGAGGGTTCCCGCGACGGAGCGATATTCCCGCCCGGGATCGCATGCGTGCACTATCGCCTCCTCACCCGGACCCGCCGACCAGAGCGGCGTGATGCCGGATGCGGCGATCCGTGCGGCGAGATCCTTCCAGCAAGCGGGCTCCCAGCGCTTGAGTGCGCTGCTCGCTCCGACATGAAGGACTGCGTACGGCGACGATGGCTTCGCCGGGGCCTTTGCGGGCGGAGGCGTCCAATCGCGGGGATCGTAGGCGGTCGGCGGTGGGCCGGCCGCAAGCTCCGCAACCATATCACCCCACGCCGCGGGCGCATTCGGGTAGTCGTGGAGTTCGTCGACCGGCCAGCTCTTCCGGCCCGGACGGTCTCCAGCGAAGGCGACAATCCAGCGCGCGCCCAGCGCAAGCGCGAGCCAGCTGAAACGATTGTCTCCGGGCACGAAGGCGAGGTCGAAGTCGCGCTCGCGCCACAACGGCGAGGCGGCAGGTCGATGCGGACTCCAGCCGATCGCGTGCAATCCGTAGGGCGCGCCCGCGTACAGCGGTGCGTAGACCTCGGGCACGGCCATCACGATCTCTGCGCTGCGATGTTGCTCCCGCAGCTTCGCGACGAGCGCGGTTAGCATCAGCGTGTCGCCGAGAAGCAGGTGATGCGCGATCAGGATGCGGCGCGGCGCGTCCGGCGGCGCGCGCCGGCCGGCCGTGGCGACGCGAGCAACGGTCGCACGCGCGACGACGCGCAGACGCCCGCCAAACCGCGTGCCGCGATCAGCGGTAACGGTTGCCATCGGCAGCGCGCCGGAAAACGGCCTCCATATCGTCCAGCATCTTGTCGAATCCGAATTTGGTATGCACGCGGTCGCGAGCCGACCAGGCGAGGCGCCGTGCCAGGGTCGTGTCGTCCAGCAGGCGGTCGATGCCTGCAGCGAGCGCCACGGGGTTCTGCTTCGCGACGACGAGCGCGGTCACATCATGGATCGCAATCTCTCCAATCGCTCCAGCATCGGTCGTCACGCAGGGCGCGCCGACGAGCATCGCCTGCATGAGCGCCTGCGGTACGCCTTCGTTTGCATAGGACGGAAGCGCGAACACGTCGAGCGCCCGCAGCCACGGCGCGATCTCGTCCTGATTGCCGACGAGGCGAACACGCTCGCCCAGCCCGAGCTCAGAGATCTGCGCTTCGAGCGCTGCGCGCTGCGGCCCCTCGCCGACAATCACGAGCTGCGCGTCGCGATGGGCGAGCAGCGTCATGGCCTCCACCAGATAGCGGTGGCCCTTCCAGCTGCGCAGCGTTGCGACGATGCCGACCAGCGGCACGCGCTGCGGCAGACGCAGCAACCGCCGCGCCCCGACCTTCTCCCCTGGATCGAACTGCGTGGAGTCAATGCCCGTCGGGATCGACGTTACCCGCGCCGGCGAGACGCCGAGCTCGCGGATGAGCTGCTGACGGATCGCCTCGCCGGTGGTCACGATCTCGGCGGTGGCCCGCGTGTACAGCCAGCGCGTCGCGGGCCGGTTGGGCACCGGCGCCGAGATGTGCCGGGTGCGCACCAGCGCCGGAGGCCGCTGGCGGCCGAGCCAGAAGAGCCTGAGGCCGATCGCTGCGAGCCAGCTGTCGGTCGAGCTGTGCGTATTCACGACGTCCACCGGGTGTCGGCCGAGCTGGCGTCGCAACGCGATGGCCCCGGCCGGCCCCTTGGAGCCGATGGGCAGCGCCAGCGCGGGAACGTCGAAGCGCGGTGCTTCGGCGTAGATCCGTGCATTGCGCGGGCAGACGAGACGCACATCATGTCCCCGGCTGCGCATGCCAGCCGCTTCAGTTAGGATGCGCACCTCCTGGCCGCCCCAGCCCAGCGAAGCCTCCGTGTGCAGAATGCGCAGCTTCTCTGCGGGCCTCACGCGTCTGCCGTCACCGCGGCGAACTGGATCCGATGCAGCTTGGCGTACAGGCCGTTGCGGGCAAGCAGCTCGCCGTGAGTCCCCTGCTCGACGAGCTGGCCGGCGTCGAGCACGACGATCCGGTTCACCCTCTCGATCGTAGAGAGCCGATGCGCGATCACGATTGTCGTGCGGCCACGCATGAGCGCCTCCATCGCCGCCTGCACATGGCGCTCGGACTCCGAGTCGAGCGCGGAAGTTGCTTCGTCGAGGATCAGGATCGGGGCGTTTTTGAGAATCGCGCGCGCGATCGCGAGGCGCTGGCGCTGTCCGCCGGACAGGCGCACGCCGTTCTCGCCCACGACGGTGTCGAACCCTTCGGGAAGTGCGCGGATGAACTCGAGCGCATGGGCAGCGACCGCGGCCTGCTCGATCTCGCCTCGTGACGCGCTCGCCATCGTGCCATAGGCGATGTTCGCCGCTACGCTGTCATTGAACAGGATCACATCCTGGCTTACCAGAGCGATCTGGCTGCGCAGGTTGGCGAGCGTCAGCTCGTCGATATTGTGTCCGTCGAGCAGGATGCGACCGCCGCTCGGCTCGTAGAACCGCGGCACGAGGTTCACCAGCGATGTCTTGCCGCTGCCCGAGGGTCCAACGAGCGCCACCGCTTCGCCCGGAGCGATCGACAAGCTCACGTCGGTGAGCGCGTTGCGCTCGGTGGCATCGTAGCGCAGCGACAGGTGTTCGAACTTGAGCTCGCCGCGCACGCGCGCGAGCTCGACCTTGCCACGGTCCTCCTCGGGCCGCTGGTCGATCAGTCCGAAGATGCTCTCCGCCGCCGCCAGGCCGCGCTGGATGTTGACGTTCACGCCGGAAAGCGCGCGCACGCGGTCGATTAGCGTGAGAAGCGCCACGACGTAGGCGACGAAACGGTCGCTTTCCAGCGCCCCCGCCTCGTTCTGCTTCAGAGCGAGGTAGACGATCACGCCGACCGCGACCGCGGCGACGAATTGCAGCAGCGGGCCGCTCGCAGCGCTCGACGAGGACTGCTTGGTCATCGACGTGCGCAGCTGGTTCGCACCGGCCACCGCGCGGCGCTTTTCGTAGTCTTGGCCCCCGAAGATCTTGACGACCCGATGCGCGCCGAGAATCTCTTCGAGGACGTGGGTGATCGAGCCCGTGCGCTGCTGCACGTCGCGCGCGATGCGCCGCAGCCTGCGGCTGAAGTAGCGGATCAGCGCCCCGACCGTCGGCAGTACGACGATGGCGATCAGCGTGAGCTTCCAGTTGAGCCACAGCAGCAGCCCGATGCTGCCAACGATGGTAAGCGAGCTGCGGACCGCGGTCGTGATCGCGCTCGAGCTCGCGGCCGCGAGCTGATAAGCGTCGAAGGTGAACTTGGAGATGAGCCTGCCCGGAGCCTGCGCGTCGAAGTAGGACGTGGGCAGAGACAACAAGCGTTCGACCATCTGCCGGCGCAGGTCGAAGACGACGCGATGTCCGGTCCACGCCATCCCGTACTCCGAGGCGTACGAGCCCAGCCCGCGGAGCAGGAAGACCGCGACGATGGCGAGCGGCAGTCGCAACGTCATCGCCGGGTCGGGCTTCTGGAAGGTCTGGATGACCGGCATCACCATGTACGCCATCAGCGTGTCGCCGGCGGCGACAATCACCATGCCGACGAGGGCGGCGGCGAAGGCCCACCAGTAAGGCCGCACGTAGCGCAGAAGGCGGCGGTAGAGGAGCAGACCGGACGACAAGGAATCCGATGCGAAGGACGGCGCCGTCGCAGGTGCGTGAAAGAGTGCGCGGATTATAGCGCGGGGCAACCGCGCCCCGCTGTTGAATCGTCCGCGCTCAGCGCTTGACCGGCGTGGCCGCGTAGGCAGCGGCGAGCAGGTCGCGATACAGGAGTACGAGCTGCAGTGTCATTGCCGCAGGCGTAAGCGGGAGGACCGCCTCTCTCGCGCGCGCGCCGAGCGCCGCCCGCGTAGCCGGATCGGTCAGCGTCGTCATGTGCGAGGCGAGCGAATCGACGTCGCGCGCCGGACACACGAAACCGGCGTCATGCTCCAATACCAGCTCGGCAGCACCGCACTTGTCGCTCGTGATGATGGGAAGGCCGCAGGCCATCGCCTCCAGCGCGGCATTCGGGCAAGGGTCGTACAAGGTCGGCAGCACGAAGGCGTCGGCGGCGCCGTAGAAGGGCCGCACGTCCTCGTGCGCGCCGAGCAGCGCGACGCGACGTGCGACGCCGAGGCGCTGCGCCAGGCGCTTGTAGCCGCCGCGGGCTTTGTCGCGGCCGGCAACGAACAGGTAGGCGTCTACCGGCAGTCGCGCGAGCGCCGAGATCGCGGCGGCGACGCCCTTGCGCACGTAGCCCGAGCCGATGAGCAGGAACACGGTGGCGCCCTCGGGCACGCCGAGCTTCGCGCGCACCGCAGCACCGTGCTCCCTCAGCTGAGGCGAGAAAACTTCGCTGTCGACGGCGTTGTAGACGACGTGCAGACGCTCCTCGGGGAGTCCGAAACGCTCGCGAATCTCGTCGCGAACCATCTTCGAATTGCAGATCACCGCGCGCAGCGCGGGGCTGGCAAAGAGGCGACGCTCCATGTCGAGCACGTAACGGTGATAGGGACTCCATTCCATGAGCCAGCGAGCGAGGGCGGACTCGCCGCGCAGGCGCTCCTGGAGCCACACCGCATGAACCCCGTCGCCTGCGCGGTAGACGTCGCAGCACAACAGTCGCTCGTGCGACTGCACGAGCTCGGGCGGCTTTCTCGCGATGCTGCGACAGACGGCGCGCGCGAAGCTCCAGTCGCGCCAGAGGCGACCGATGTAAGGCGGATTGCAGAGGATCGGCTCGATGAGCTGCAGGCGGGTCTCCGGCCAGTCGCGGGTGTAGAGCGTGATCGCGATGCCGCGCTCAAGGAGTGCCTCGAGCGCGGCCTCGACGAAGCGCTCGGCCCCGCCATACGGGGTATAGCGCTGGCGGATGATCGCGAGCCTCATGGCGCCGCGCCGCCCTGGGTCTCGGCGAGCAACTCACGCACGGCGGCGTGCACGCGCTCGACGCTCAGCGTCGTGAGGCATTCCGAGAGCTTGCCGCCGCCGCAGCCGTCGATGCCGCAAGGCCGGCAGGGATGCTGCTGCGAAGCGAGGACGCGGTGCGCGACCTGCCACGGGCCCCATTCGAGTTCCCCGCTGGGTCCGAAGAGCGCCACCACGGGCGTGGAGACGGCGGCGGCGA
The DNA here is from genome assembly GCA_036380055.1 of Casimicrobiaceae bacterium. Taxonomy (GTDB): domain Bacteria; phylum Pseudomonadota; class Gammaproteobacteria; order Burkholderiales; family Casimicrobiaceae; genus PALSA-1003. The sequence continues at coordinate 30,298 of DASVFM010000010.1, read as the reverse complement.
TGTGCATCGGTGCGGAATCGACCCCGACGAACAGGCGCGCCTCGCGCGTCAATGCCGCGAGCTCGCGCAGGCTGAGCGTGCCGGCAAGGTCGACGATCGCACCGCGAGCCGGTGCCGATAGTGCGACGAGGCTGGCGTCGATCAACTCGCGCTCACGCTGATCGGGGGCTCCGGTGATCGCGATCTTCCAACCCTCCGCGGCGAGCCCCTCGATCAGGCCGGCGTAGCCCTCGGCCGTCCAGCACTTGAACATCCAGCGCGAGCCGGGGTGCAGCTGGATGAAGCGCTTCGAAGCGAGCCCGTGACGCGCGATCAGCGCCGCCGTGCGCTCGCCTTCCGTGGCAGTCGAGACGAGGACCAGCTTTCGCTGCGCGCCGGATGGCTGAAAGCCGAGGCGGCGCAGCGCGTCGAGATTGCACTCCACAGTATGCCGCGGCGTGGCGCGCGGCAGGCGATAGTAGTGCGTGAAGCTCGTGCGCCACAGCCAGTGCGGGCGCGGGAGCTCGCGCGCCACCGCGTAGCGGGGCCGCAGGAGCCGCGTGACCCAGGCGCCGCGCGGATGCTCGGTGAGATGCACGACGAGGTCGTAGCGGCGCGCGGCCAGCTCGCGCAGCAGTCGAAGCTCAGCGCGCGCCTGCGCGACGAAGCCGCTTCTCTTCCAGCCGCGATCGATGAGATGAACCTGGCTGATCGCGGGATGACCCACAAGCATCGGTGCCGTTTCCTCGTAGACGAGTGCGTCGATCTCGGCAGCGGGCGCCACGCCCTTCAGCGCCGTGAAAACCGGCGAGGCGAGAAGAACGTCGCCGTGATGGCGCAATTTGATTACCAGCACGCGGCGCAACTGTTCGGGATCGACGGCGTCTGGCGGCGCGATGCGCATCCGAGCAAGATACCAAAGCGTTTTGTCCGTTACAAACGAGAATCGCGCGCGCCAGTCAGGGCTCACTCGTTCAGAAAGCGGCGCGGTTACTATGTTTGCACGCCTTGGGGTAGAATCGGCCGCAACTCCAGATGCAGCCCGCCGTCGCTCTTTCCGCCATGCCGCTCGAGGCCGCCTCCGCTGCCCACAAGGCGCAGATCCTGGCCGAAGCGCTGCCGTACATCCAGCGCTTCCACGACAAGGCGATCGTCGTAAAGTACGGGGGCAACGCGATGACCGAGGCGGCGCTCAAGGGCGGCTTCGCCCGCGACGTGGTGATGCTCAAGCTGGTCGGGATGAATCCGATCATCGTTCACGGCGGCGGCCCGCAGATCGGCGATCTGCTCAAGACGATGGGCATTCCAAGCGAGTTTCGTCAGGGCATGCGCGTCACCGACGAGAAGGTGATGAACGTGGTCGAGATGGTGCTCGGCGAGCTCAACCAGGAGATCGTCGGGCTCATCAACCAGCACGGCGGCCGAGCGGTTGGCCTTACGGGACAGGACGGCGCGTTCATTCACGCGAGCAAGATGCTGCTCAAGAGCGAGACGAACCACACGGAACTCGTCGACATCGGTCTCGTGGGCGAGATCGAGAGGATCGACCCCGAGCTCATCCAGCTCCTCGATTCGCGCGATTTCATCCCGGTGATCGCGCCGATCGGCGTCGGCAGGGACGGCGAGGCGTACAACATCAACGCGGATCTCGTGGCAGGCAAGCTTGCCGAGACGCTCCGGGCCGAAAAGCTGGTGCTCATGACCAACACGGCGGGCGTGCTGGACCGGAACGGCAATCTGCTGACCGGTCTCAGCGCGTCCGAAATAGAGCGCTTGTTCGCGGACGGGACGATCCACGGCGGCATGCTGCCCAAGATCGCGTCCGCGCTCGATGCAGTGAAGAACGGCGTCACGAGTTCGCACATCATCGACGGGCGCGTCGAGCACGCGTTGCTGCTGGAGGTGCTGACCAACGAGGGCGTCGGCACCATGATCCGCGCGGGCTGAGTCGCACAGGAGCCACGCACATGGCGACCAAACCGGGCGAACGCCGACTGCAGATCCTGCAGACGCTCGCGGCGATGCTGGAGAATCCGCGCGGGGAGAGGGTCACCACGGCGGCGCTCGCCGAGCGCCTCAAGGTGTCGGAAGCGGCACTCTACCGGCATTTCGCAAGCAAGGCGCAGATGTTCGAGGGACTGATCGAGTTCATCGAATCGACGCTGTTCTCGCTGGTGAACCGCATCACGAGTGACACGACCGACGGCGTGGCGCAGGCCACGCAGATGGTCTCGGTGCTCCTCGGCTTTGCGGAGAAGAACCCGGGGATGACGCGGGTGCTTATCGGCGACGCGCTGGTCAACGAGGACGAGCGGCTGCAAGCGCGCATCAATCAGCTCTATGACCGGGTCGAAGCCGCGCTGCGCCAGGCGCTGAAGATCGCGCAGGCCGGCGGCAACTGGACGGGCGATCCGGTTGCCGAGGCCAGCGCGCTGCTCGCCTTCGTGCTCGGGCGGTGGCTGCTTTTCGCCAAGTCGGGCTTCAAGCGCCTCCCGCAAGAGGGTTGGGACGCCCAGCGCAAGTATCTGTTCGGCGGCTAGGCGGCGCGCACCGTGGAAGGCGCAAGCATGCAGCTGGCGACGCGCCAGTTGCCGTCCTTCTGCTTCTCCAGCGTGTAGAGCGCTACCAGGACGGTGTCGTCCGGGCCGATGAGTCGCAGCGGCTGGACGACGAGACCGTCGATGACAGCACCTTCGAGGAACTCGGTGTAGCGTGCGTCGAGCAGCGGCGTGTAGGCGCTGCGCACCATCGCCATGAAGTTCTGCGCGTCTCCGAACTGGGCTCGGATGCCGGGCGAGGCATAGGCAAGCGCCTTGCGGGCGTCGCCCGCCTTCAGCGCCGCGAGCTGGCGCGAGATGACCGTGCGGATGGTGCGCCACTCGCCTTTCGTAACCTTCGGATCCGCAGCCAGGGCGAGCGGCCCAAGCCACAAGGCGAGCATGGCAGTTCCCGCCGTGCGCAGCAGCTCTCGGCGGACCGCGCGCATCACCGGCCCCCCCCGCTGCAGACGGGGCAAGAGGGATCCTTCAGCACTTTGACCTCGCGCCAGTCCATCGCCAGCGCGTCGATCAGGAGCAGGCGTCCTGCAAGCGAGCGCCCGGCCGGGGCGAGGAGCTTCAGCGCTTCGGCGGCCTGCGTGGCGCCGACGATGCCTACGAGCGGGGCGAACACCCCCATCGTCGCGCAGCGCGTTTCCTCGAACTCGTCGCCTTCGCCGAACAGGCAGTGATAGCAGGGGCAAGCCGGATCGCGCAGATCGAACACTGCGATCTGCCCGTCGAAGCGGATCGCTGCACCCGATACCAGCGGCTTTCGCGCGGCGACGCAGGCCCGATTCACCGCGTGCCTCGTGGCGAAGTTGTCCGAGCAGTCGACGATTACGTCGGCGGCCGCGGCGAGCGGAGCGAGCTCGGCCGGTCCGACGCGCATTGGCACCGTGAGAACCTTCACTTCGGGATTCACCGCACCGATCCTCGCCTGCGCGGCGTCGACCTTTGGCCGGCCGACCGCGGGCGTGTCGAACAGTATCTGGCGCTGCAGGTTGGTGAGATCCACCCGATCCGCATCGACGAGGCTCAGCGTGCCGACGCCCGCTGCAGCGAGGAACTGCGCGACTGGGTTGCCGAGTCCGCCGATGCCGACGATGAGCGCGTGCGAGGCTGAAAAGCGCGCCTGCGCGTCTACGCCCAGCTCCGGGAGCAGGATGTGCCTGCTGTAGCGCAGCAGTTGCGTATCGTCCATGACGGCGGCCGTTCGCCGCAGCGACGCTCAGTGCAAGAACGCCCGGACGAGCCGGGCGTTCCCTGTGCCGCTGCCCCCTGCGCGGTTACTGCGGCTTCGCCTGCGCGGAGACGGCCTTGCTCGAGGCCATGACCGGCAGGCCCTTCAACTGGTTGAGCGCCTGCTGCAACTGAAAATCATCCGCGCTGCCCGGGTCGAAGCGCGTCTGAGCTTTGTCCGCATCGGCCTTGGCGAGCGGCTTCGTTTCGGTCTTGGCGACCGGTTGCGCCGACGCCGAGTTGCCCTTCGCGCCCGATCCATCGTCCGGCGCACCCGGTCCCGGCGTCAGCAGATGGCGATCGAGGTTTGCCTCGCGCAGACGATTGGGCGAGTCGCGTCCGTCGTCGATCAAGATGTCGGGCTCGATGCCTTTGGCCTGTATCGAGCGACCGCTCGGCGTGTAGTAGCGCGCCGTCGTGAGCTTGAGTCCTTTGTTGTGTCCGAGCGGCACGATCGTCTGCACGGAGCCCTTCCCGAAGGTCTGCGTGCCCATCACGACCGCGCGCTTGTGATCCTGCAGCGCGCCTGCGACGATCTCGGAAGCCGACGCCGTGCCGCCGTCAACGAGAACGACCATCGGCACCGACTTGATCTGCGGCGGCAGGTCCTTGAGATAGTCGTCGCCGCGGCTGCGCATGTAGTTCTCACGGCTTGCCGAGAGGCGCATGTGCGCCTCCTGCGTGCGGCCGTCGGTGTACACCACCAGCGCATCCTTGGGCAGGAAAGCTGCGGATACCCCGACCGCGGTGGGCAGCAGGCCGCCCGGGTCCGTGCGCACGTCGAGCACGAGCCCCTGCAGGTTGCCCTGCTTGTAGAGCTCCTTGATCGCCTTGGCGAGATCCTCGCCCGTGCGCTCCTGGAACTGGCGGATGCGGATGTAGCCGTAGCCCGGCTCGAGGAGCTTGGACTTGACGCTCTGAACGTTGATCTCCTCGCGGGTGATCGTGAAGTTGAGCGGAGCGTCGACATCCTTGCGGGCGACCGTGAGCACGATCTGCGTTCCCGGCGCGCCGCGCATCTTCTGCACCGCCTCGCTGAGCGGCATGCCTCGCGTCGCTATGTCGTCGATCTTCACGATGAGGTCGCCCGACTTGATGCCGGCGCGAAACGCCGGGGTATCCTCGATCGGCGAAATCACCTTGATGATGCCGTCCTCGACGCCCACTTCGATGCCGAGGCCGCCGAACCTGCCTTGGGTCGAAACCTGGAGCTCCCGGAATGCGTCCTCGTCGAGGAAGTCCGAATGCGGATCGAGGCCGTGCACCATGCCGTTGATCGCCTCGCGGATCAACTTGTCGTCGGGCACGGTCTCTACGTAGTCGCTCTTGATCTTTCCGAAGACTGCGGTGAAGAGCTGCAGGTCCTCGTAAGGGATCGACGCCCTGGGCTCCTTGTCAGCCAGAGCCGAGAAATTGAGGCTCAACAGCAACCCGAGAACCACGCCCAGGCCGATCAACCCAGCCTTCTTCCAACCATTACCCATGTTGAGCCTCGTTTCCTTCGCAATCGAAATCGCGCGACCTCAGGCTAGAGATCGCTTCCCGCGACAGTCGCTTGAAGTATACGCCCGTTCAGCGGCCCTCGCAGCCGCACAGCCATGCGGCAGCTAGCGTCTGACCGGCGGCCGCGCCAGGCAGCGCGAGCTAAGCGTTTCAGTGGACCTGCCCCCGCGGCGCAAGTTCCCGCTGCCTGCCGCGCGCCGGCTCAGGCGAAAGAAACGAGCGGCCTTCCTGTCATTTCCGGCGGCTGCGGCAGCCCCATCACCGAAAGCAGTGTCGGAGCGATGTCCTGCAGCGCCCCGCCGGCGCGCAGCGCCGCGCGACGCCCCACGTAGAGGCATGGCACCAGGTTGAGCGTGTGCGCAGTGTGCGCTTGGCCGGTCGCGGGGTCGTGCATCATTTCGACGTTGCCGTGGTCGGCAGTAATGAGCACCTCGCCGCCGCGCGCGAGCTGCGCCGCGACGACCCGGCCGATGCAGGCATCGAGCACCTCGACGGCGCGAGTTGCGGCCTCGAGGTTGCCGGTGTGGCCCACCATGTCGCCGTTGGCGTAGTTGCAGACGATGGCATCGTACTTGGCCGCGGCGATAGCAGCGACGAGCTTGTCCGTTACCTCGAGGGCGCTCATCTCAGGCTTCAGATCGTAGGTCGCCACTCTCGGCGAGGGCACGAGAATGCGATCTTCGCCCGGATAGGTCGCTTCCACGCCGCCGTTGAAGAAGTAGGTCACGTGGGCATACTTCTCGGTCTCTGCGATGCGCAACTGCTTCAGGCCGCGCGCGGCGATGTACTCCCCGAAGCCGTTGCTGACCGACTGCGGGGCAAAGGCCGCGGGAAGCCGGGCGAACTCCGCGCCGTAGGAGGTCAGGCAGACGAAAGCTCCGAGGCGCGGCGTGCGCTTACGGGCGAACCCGGAGAACGCGGGGTCGGTGAGCGCCCGTGTAAGCTGGCGCGCCCGATCGGCACGGAAGTTCATGAACACGACCACGTCGCCGTCCGCGATGCGCGCCGGGCGCCCGTCCGCTCCAGGCAGCGCCGTCGGCTTCACGAATTCGTCGCTCTCCCCGCGCCCATACGCTGCCTCGAGCGCTTCCTGCGCGTCACGCGCGCGGTAGGGCGCTTCGCCGTCGACGATCAGGTCGTAAGCCGCGGCGACCCGCTCCCAGTGCTTGTCGCGGTCCATCGCGTAGTAACGCCCGACGATGTCGGTTATCCGGCAATCGCGCTGCCGCGCGCATACCTGCTTCATGTAGGCGAGCGACGCGGCTGCGCTTCGCGGCGGCGTATCGCGCCCGTCGAGGAACGCGTGCACGTGCACTGGGACGCCGGCGCGCGCCGCGCGCTCGACCATCGCCGCAAGATGGCGCTCGTGGCTGTGCACGCCGCCGGGCGAGAGCAATCCGAGGACGTGCAGGGTGGCGGCGTTCTGTCGCGCCGTGGCCACGGCCCCGGCGAGCGCGGGATTGGATTGGAACTCGCCCGTCTCGATGGCGCGATCGATGCGCGTGAGGTCCTGGTAAATCACGCGCCCGGCCCCAATGTTCAGGTGCCCAACCTCAGAGTTGCCCATCTGCCCGCCCGGCAGTCCGACGTATCGTTCGGAGGCGTCGAGGGTCGTATGCGCGTACTCGCGCCAGAGACGGTCCCAATGCGGCTTCGCGGCGCGCGAGATCGCGTTGTCGGGCGCCGCTTCCCGGCAGCCGACCCCGTCGAGGATGAGCAGGAGCACCGGCGTGATGCCTGAAGCGGGAAGCGCAGCGGGAGTGGCCATCGGAGCGGGCAACAGGTTACGTTATCATTTTACGGGTTATATGCATTCGCGGCTCGCCGACGCGCGCCGATCGCAATCGATGCTGCTTACTTTTCTAGAGAGCAACTGGCTGCTGCTGCTCGTGATGCTCGTCTCGGGCGCGATGCTGCTCTGGCCGCTGATCCAGGGGCGGTTGTCACCGGTGCGGGAAGTCGGCGCCATGCAGGCAACCCAGCTCATCAATCGCCAGAACGCGCTGATGCTCGACGTGCGCGAGACGCAGGAGTACGAAGGCGGACGCGTGCCGAATGCGCTGCATGTGCCGCTGTCGCAGCTCGCCGGCCGCGTCGACGAGCTCAAGAAATACGTCTCACGGCCGGTGATCGCCTATTGCGAGCGCGGGGTGCGCAGCCGCGGCGCTGCTGGAACGCTCGCGAAACTCGGCTTCTCCAACGTATATACGCTGCGCGGCGGGCTGCGGGCGTGGAGCGAGGCCGGCTTGCCGGTCGAGAAGAGCTAGATGGCTCCGATCATGATGTACGCAACGGAGGTCTGCCCGTTCTGCGTGCGCGCCGAGCGACTGCTGCGCGCCAGAGGCGTGTCCGACATTGCCAAGGTGCGCATCGATCTCGAGCCGGAGCGGCGCCAGGAGATGATGCAGAAGACGGGGCGGCGCACGGTGCCGCAAATCTACATCGGCGACGTGCACGTCGGCGGCTATGACGACCTCGTTGCGCTCGACCGCGCCGGACAGCTCGAGCCGCTCCTCGCCACCTGAGCAACGCTGTCGCAGCATTCAGGTTTGGGCGGGCCGTTGCGGTATAATTTTTCGTTTCGCCCTCAACCAGGAAATCCCGCATGGCCGATTCTCAAGTTTCTTCCGGTCCCTCGCTGTCCATCGAGCGCATCTACGTGAAGGATCTCTCCCTGGAGAATCCCGGAGCGCCCCAGTCATTCAATCTTCAGACCGGACCGCAGGTCGAAGTGAGCCTGCGCAGCCGCGGTGAGCAGATTGCGGAAGGCCTCTTCGAGTGCGTGCTCACGATCACCGTGACCGCGCGCGTGGAAGACAAGACCTTGTTCCTCGTCGAGACGGCCCAAGCGGGCATCTTCCGGATCACCGGCGTGCCGCTGGCCGACATTCAGCCGATTCTGGGAATTCACTGTCCTACGGTGCTGTTTCCGTATATTCGCGAGACGATCGCGGATGCCGTCTCCCGGGCGGGCTTCCCGCCGGTGCACCTCGACCCGATCAATTTCGAGCAGCTGTATCAGCAGCAGCTGGCGGCGATGCAGCAGCAGTCGCAGCCCCAGATGGCAGCGCCGATCCCCAACTAGCGCGCCATGCCCCTGCGGGCCCTGAGCGGACTCGCACTACTCTTCGCGCTCAACGCCTCGGCCGCGGGTGCGGATTTTCGTTCGACCAGCGAGACGGCTGTTCTCTACGACGCGCCGTCGGTCAAGGGCAAGCCGCTATTCGTCCTCGGACGCGACTATCCCCTCGAGGTGATCGTCGCCGTCGAGGGATGGCTGAAAGTTCGCGACGCGGGAGGCACCGTCGCCTGGGTCGAACGCAAGTCGGTGACCGAGCGCAGGACGGTGGTCGTGCGCGCGCCGGTGGCCGACATCGTCGCGAGCCCCGATCCGTCCGCAGCCATCGTCTTCAAGGCCGAGCAGAACGTCGTGCTCGAGCTGATCGAACCCGCGCAAGGCGCAGCGCCGAGCCCTGGATGGGTGAGAGTGCGCCACCGCGATGGCCAGATGGGGTTCGTCCGCATCGGCCAGGTCTGGGGTCTCTGACGCTCACGAGGCTGACGAAGCCGGAGCAATGAACAGCGTCGCCATTCTTGGCGCTGGCGCGTGGGGCACGGCGTTGGCTGTGCACCTCGCCCGCGGCTGGGCGGATCCCGACGTACGCCTGTGGGCGCGCGACAGCGCGCAGGCACGGGAACTGCAGCGCCTCCGGGAGAACACTCGTTATCTGCCAGGTGTGGCGTTGCCGACGGGTGTTTCCGTCAGCGCTCGCCTGGACCAGGCGGTTGCGGGAGCAGACCTCATCGCGATCACCACTCCGATCGGCGCGCTGCTCGAAGTCGTTGCGGCGCTGCGCCCGCTCGCTTCGGTTCCTCTCGTCTGGCTGTGCAAAGGTTTCGTGACAAGCGGCACCCCACCGAGTGTGGCGCTTGCGCACCGGGTCGTAGCGCCGCTCTGGCCCTCGCCGGTCGGAATCGTATCGGGGCCGAGCTTTGCGGAGGAGGTGGCGCGGGGCCTGCCGACGGCGCTCAGCGTGGCAGCGACTGATGCCTCGGTTGCCGAAGCTGTCGCCCGTCGATTGCGTGCGGGAGCGTTGCGAGCCTATGTCACGGACGATCTCACGGGCGTGGAGACGGCCGGCGCGGTGAAGAACGTGCTCGCGATCGCTGCGGGCGCGAGCGACGGGCTGGGCTTCGGGCACAATGCCCGCGCCGCCCTCATCACACGCGGCCTGGCCGAGACGGGCCGGCTCGCCGAGGCGCTGGGCGGGCGACGCGAAACGCTCATGGGCCTCGCCGCGCTGGGCGATCTGGTTCTCACCTGTACCGGCGACCTGTCGCGCAACCGCCGGGTCGGCCTCGCGCTTGCTGCCGGGCGCGCGCTGCCTGCGATCCTCGCGGAGCTCGGTCACGTGGCGGAGGGTGTGCCGGCGGCGCGCGATGTGCACACGCTGAGCGCGAGCCTCGGCGTGGAGATGCCGATCTCCGAGGTCGTCTACCGCGTGCTCTACGAGGGTCTGTCGCCGCGGCGTGCGGTGGAGGCGCTGCTCGCGCGCGAGCCCGGCCCCGAGTTTCACTGAGCCACGCGGCTCGCCGCGCGCCCGACAATTCCGCTTCTCAAGCCGAGCCGCGAAATCCGAGCTGGCGCCAGGCTTCGTAGACGGCAATCGCTACTGCGTTCGAAAGATTGATGCTGCGCACGCCGGGGCGCATCGGTATGCGCAGCCGGTGGTCGGGCCCGAACTCGGCCAGTATGTCGGGCGGAAGACCACTCGTCTCCCGGCCGAAGACGAGAACGTCGCCCGGCGCGAACGCGCAATCGTAGAGCGAGCGCTGCGCGCTCGTCGTCAGCGCGAACCAGCGCCGCGTTCGCTCGCGGTCCAGCGCCGCTCGGCAGGCAAGCCAGTCGCGATGGGCGACGAGGCGCGCGTACTCGTGATAGTCGAGGCCGGCGCGCTTCAGTTCCCGATCCTCGAGCCTGAAACCGAGCGGCTCGACCAGATGCAGCTCTGCACCGCTGTTGGCGGCGAGCCGGATCACGTTGCCGGTGTTGGGCGGGATCTCCGGTTGGACGAGCACGATTGCGAGCATTGCCGCCAACAGTTCAAGCGCGAGCGGGGCGAAGCGGGCACCGACGCAACATGCGATGGCACGACATGCGGTGGCGCTACGCGGGCGGCAGCGTCCGCGCAACGACCCAGTTCTCGACTCGCGCCGCGCCGGCGGCCCTGAGCACCCGGGCGAACTCGGCGAGCGAAGCGCCGGTGGTCATCACGTCGTCGACGACGGCGATGGTCAATCCCGCGAGATCGAGTGCGCAGGCGAAGGCGCCGCGAACATTCCTTGCCCGTTCGGTCCAGGGCAGCGCAGCCTGAGGGGGGCCGGCGCGCACGCGGCGGACACCGTCGCGCACGAGGGGCACGGCGAGCCGCCGCGCGAGCACACGGGCGATCTCGGACGCTTGGTTGTAGCCGCGCTCGCGCTGACGGTCGCTGGCGAGGGGCAGGGGAACGAATCGATCAGGCAGCGCGGTCGAGCCCCGCCGCGCGTGCTCGACGAGGAGTGCGCCGGCGCTCCATTCCGACAGCGCGAGCCGCCCGTGGTACTTCAACGCGTGCATGAGCCTGTCGACCGGGAAAGCGTAGGCGAAAGCGGCGAGCGTGCCCGCGAACGGAGGTGGGTGCGCGAGGCACTGTCCGCACATCTCGCCGCCCGGAGTGGGGAGCGCGCAGACCGCGCAGGCCGGGCCGAGCCGCGGCAGCGAGCCCGAGCATGCGGCGCAGATCAGCTCTCCTGCGGAGGCCGCCGCGCACAGCTCGCAGCGCTGCGGCAAGGCACGCCGCGCGGCCTCGAGAGCGCTCTGCCGCACCGTGTCGAGTGCACCGGCGAGGAAATTTGACACTCAGCCCCCCCTCCCCGAAACTGCGTGGCAAGCCGCGGAGTCAATCCCAGGCGGCACGTTATCACACGGTGGCTGGCGCGCGGAAAGCGCCGGTTTCCTGAAAATCCCTTGGTTTTGCCGTGATTGCTGAGCACGACCCGGCGCGGCTCGACCCGGCGCAGGTGCGCCGCGCGGCAGAGCGCGCTGCGGCGACCTACGACGCCGCCGCGGTTCTGCAGCGGGAAGTCGGGCGGCGTATGGCGGAGCGGCTCGCTCTGGTCAAGCTGCAGCCCGCGACGATTCTCGATGCGGGCTGTGGAACCGGCGAAGCTTTGACCGAGCTACGCGCGCGATATCCCGAGACCGCGATCCTGGGCGTCGACATCGCCGCCAACATGCTCCACGCGGCGAGGCGACGCGCCGAGGCAATGCAACTGCCGCAGCGCGGAGGACTCGCACGCCTGCTCGGCGCACGCGCAGCGCCGGGCGGCGAGGTTCACTTCATCCGCGGCGACATTGCGCGACTTCCGCTCGTCAGCGGCGCCGTCGATCTCGTGTGGAGCAATCTCGTGCTGCACTCGGTGGTCGCGCCGCTCGCGGTCTTCGCCGAGTTCCTGCGCACGCTGCGCGTCGGCGGATTGCTGCTGTTCACGACATTTGGGCCGGACACGCTCAGGGAGCTCCGCGCCGCGTTCAGTGGCGTCGACGGCGCGGCCCACGTCAGCCGCTTCATCGACATGCATGACCTGGGCGACATGCTTGTCGAGGCGGGTTTCGCCGACCCGGTGATGGACGCCGAGGTCATCACGCTCACCTATGCCGACGCAACGGCGATGATGCGCGAGCTCAAGGCGACTGGAGCGCAGAATGCCACCCGCGGGCGCCCGCGCGGCCTGATGGGCCGCGAGCGTTGGGGGCGCGTGCTGGCGGGGCTGGAGCCGTTCCGTCGCGAGGGTCGGCTGCCAGCGACCTGTGAGATCGTGTACGGCCACGCCTGGAAGCCCGCGCCGCGCCTCGCAGTGGACGGGCGCGCTATCGTTCGCTTTGAACGGCGACCAACGCGTTGAAAGGGCCCGCGGCTGGATTCTTGCGGCGCGCCATCCGTGTTAACATTCGCCGGTTTTTCGACGTCGTCTCGAAGGCATGTCGGGCGCTGGAATCCCACCGCTTCCTGTCGAACCCGAATTCTGCGTAGTGTCGCGTCGCAACGATTCGCTCGGCTCGCGCTGGCGTTGGCGGCTGTTCCTGTCGCTGTGCGTAGTGTCGTTCGGCTTCGCGCTCGTGTTCGCGGCGTTCGGCGCCTGGCTGGTGCTGCCCTACTCGGCGCTCGAGATGACGGTGCTGTGGGTGGCGTTCCTGTGGATCGAGCGCCACGCATCGGATTGGGAGCGTGTCAGCGTCTGCGGAGATCGCGTGGTCGTCGAGCGCGATCGGGGCGGCGTGCAGACCCGGTACGAGTTCAATCGCTACTGGGCGCGCGTCGAAGTGGAGTGCCGGAGACTCGACAGCGCGCCGCGGCTCCGGCTGCGCTCCGCCGGGCAGTGCGTCGAGTTCGGCGAGGAACTGCCCGCCGCGGAAAGAGGCGCGATCGCGCGCGACCTGCGCCGTGTGCTGGCGAAGGCCTAGCCGCCCGCTGGGGCGTACGGAAGGGAATGACGTGTTCGGGGGAAGCATGACGGGCAAAGGGGCAGGCGGTAGGCAGCGCTTTCGCGTTGGAGCTTCGCTGAAGCGGGCTGCGGCAGCGATAACGGCGCTTGCACCCGCCGCGGCGTTGGCCGCCCGCCAGTACAACCTGCAGGATCCGGTCACGCCGATCGCCACGCAGATCTTCGACCTCCACACGTACATCATGTGGATCTGCGTCGTGATCTTCATCGGCGTGTTCTCGGTCATGTTCTATTCGATCTTTGCACACCGCAAGTCGAAGGGGCACCAGGCGGCGCAGTTTCACGAGAACACGCTGGTCGAGGTAGTGTGGACCATCATCCCGTTCCTGATCCTGCTGTTCATGGCATTTCCGGCGACTCGCACCGTTCTGGCGATGAAGGACGCTTCTGCCCCGGACATGACGGTCAAGGTCACCGGCTACCAGTGGAAGTGGGGCTACGATTACCTCGACGACGGTTTCGGCTTCTACAGCAACCTTTCCACGCCGTACCAGCAGATCCACGGCGAGCAAGCGAAGGGCGAGCACTATCTGCTCGAGGTGGACAATCCGCTGGTCGTGCCGGTCGGCAAGAAGGTGCGGCTGTTCATCACCGCAAACGACGTAATCCATTCGTGGTCCGTTCCCGCATTCGGCGTGAAGCAGGATGCGATCCCCGGCTTCGTGCGCGACACCTGGTTCAAGGCCGAGCAGCCCGGTATCTACCGCGGCCAGTGCTCGGAGCTCTGCGGCAAGGAGCACGGGTTCATGCCGATCGTCGTGGAGGTGAAGAGCACGGACGACTACGCGAAGTGGCTCGCCGAGCACAAGAAAGCGGCCGCCGCTGCGGCGGACGACCCGAACAAGGTCTGGAGCGAGGCTGAGCTGGTCGCGCGCGGAGAAAAGATCTTCACGGCCAACTGCGCCGCCTGCCATCAGGCCAACGGCAAGGGCGTGCCCGGCGCTTTCCCCGCGCTCGACGGCTCCAAGGTCGTCAACGGACCGAAGGACGCTCAGATCACGACGGTGCTCAACGGGGTCGTCCGCAACGGTCAGCCGACGGCGATGGTGCCGTGGCGCAACACGCTGTCCGACATCGACATCGCCGCGGTCATCACCTACACGCGCAACAGCTGGGGCAACCACACGGGCGAGGCGATCCAGCCCTCCGAGGTGAAGGTGGCGAGGCAATGATTTCATTCAGGAGCACGCGATGAGCAGCATTCCGCACGATCACGTTGCCGGCCACGGTGACGAGGAGCATGCGCATCACCCGAGCGGGATCATGCGCTGGATCACCACGACCAACCACAAGGATATCGGCACGCTCTACCTGTGGTTCTCGTTCATCATGTTCCTCGCCGGCGGCTGCCTCGCGCTGACGATCCGCAGTGAGCTCTTCCATCCCGGGCTGCAGCTCGTCGATCCGGAGTTCTTCAACTCGCTCACCACGCTGCACGGGCTGATCATGGTCTTCGGCGCGATCATGCCGGCGGCGGTGGGGTTCGCCAACTGGCAGGTGCCGCTGATGATCGGCGCGCCCGACATGGCCTTCGCGCGGCTCAACAACTGGAGCTTCTGGCTGCTGCCGTTCGCCGCCGTGCTGCTCCTGTCCTCGTTCTTCGTGCCTGGCGGCGCCTTCGCCGGGGGCTGGACGCTTTACGCGCCGCTGTCCGTGCAGGCGCCGATAGGGATGGATCTGACGATCTTCGCCGTGCACATCCTCGGCGCCTCTTCGATCATGGGGTCGATCAACATCATCACGACGATCCTAAACCTGCGCGCGCCGGGCATGACGCTGATGAAGATGCCGCTGTTCGTATGGACCTGGTTGATCACGGCGTATCTGCTGATTGCCGTGATGCCGGTGCTCGCCGGCGCGGTGACGATGCTGCTCACCGACCGGCACTTCGGCACGAGCTTCTTCAACGCGGCCGGCGGCGGTGACCCGGTGCTCTTCCAGCACGTGTTCTGGTTCTTCGGGCATCCCGAGGTCTACATCATGATTCTGCCGGCGTTCGGGATCATCTCGACGATCCTGCCGACGTTCTCGCGCAAGCCGCTGTTCGGCTACGCGTCCATGGTCTATGCGACGGCTTCGATCGCGATCCTCTCCTTCCTCGTCTGGGCACACCACATGTTCACCGTCGGCATGCCGGCCGCGGGGCAGCTCTTCTTCATGTACATGACGATGCTGATCGCGGTCCCGACGGGAGTGAAGGTGTTCAACTGGCTCGCCACCATGTGGAAGGGATCGATGACCTTCGAGACCCCGATGCTGTTCGCGATCGGCTTCATCTTCCTGTTCACGATGGGCGGCTTCACCGGGCTGGTGCTCGCCATCACCCCGGTGGACATCCAGCTGCAGGACACGTACTACGTCGTGGCGCACTTTCATTATGTGCTGGTGGCGGGTTCGCTCTTCGCTTTCTTCGGCGGGATCTACTACTGGCTGCCGAAGTGGTCGGGCCGGATGTACGACGAGAAGCTCGGCAAGTGGCACTTCTGGCTGTCGATGATCTTTTTCAACGTCACCTTCTTCCCGATGCACTTTCTCGGTCTGGCAGGCATGCCGCGGCGCGTGCCCGACTATGCGACGCAGTTCACCGACTGGAACGAGGTGGCGACGATCGGCGCGTTCGGCTTCGGGCTGTCGCAGATCCTGTTCCTCTACATCGTGCTGAAGACGATCCGCTTCGGTGCGCCGGCGCCGGCGCGGCCGTGGGATGGCGCTGACACCCTCGAGTGGACGGTGCCTTCGCCCGCGCCGTATCACACGTTCGAGACGCCGCCGGCGGTGCATTGACAGGCTGAGCGGCGACCAAGAGTAGACAGCCCTCCCATGCGCCCCGCCGACAGACCGGATCGCGCGCAGCGCGGCGCCAACCTGCGCACGGGCCTTGTCCTGCTGTCGATTGCCGCCGTATTCTTCGGCGGCATCATCGCGACGCAGTACGCTGGCGGCAACGCGGTGGGCATGGGTGTGCTGGGCCTCGCCATCATCGGCTTCCTGCTCCTCACGCTGGGCCGCAACCTGCGCAAGAAGCCGCGCAAATGAGCACGGCCGACTCCCCCGCGACGAAGCGCGCCAACCGCACGCTGCTGATCAAGCTCGGCATCGTCGTCGCCGTGATGTTCGGATTCGGCTTTCTCCTGGTGCCGTTCTACGAGCAGATCTGTCGCGCCACAGGGCTGCGCGACATCGATACGCCGGATCAGGTCAAGAACACGCAGGTCGATGCCACGCGCAGCGTGCGCCTCGAGCTCGATGCCAACGTGAACAAGCTGCCGTGGCGCTTCCGGCCATTGACGCCGATCGTCAAGGTACGCCCGGGCGAGGTTTCCGAGGTTGTCTACGAGGTGGAGAACACGTCAGACCGAGCGGTGACCGGGCAGGCGGTCCCGAGCTACGGCCCTCGGCTCGCCGGCGAGTACTTCAAGAAGCTCGACTGCTTCTGTTTTTCGAAGCAGGCGGTCGGACCCCACGAGACCCGAAGAATGCCGGTCGTATTCGTGATCGATCCGAAGCTGCCGAAGGACGTGAACACCATAACGCTCTCGTACACGTTCTTCGAGGTCGAAGGCAACGACTCGTAGCGGGCGAGTGAACGTAACAGGGCAGACGAGGAGCAATCGATGAGCGCACCACAAAGCGGCGCCAAGCCGTACTACTTCATACCGCAGCCCTCGCACTGGCCGGTCACCGGCTCCTGTGCGTTGCTGCTGATGGCGGTCGGCGCCGCGACCTGGTTCAACGCCTACAGCTTCGGCCCCTGGCTCGTCCTCGCCGGCTTTGCGATCCTGGTCACCATGATGTTCGGCTGGTTCGGCCGAGTCATTGATGAATCCGAGCACCGCGTCTACAACAAGAAAGTGGACGTGTCGTTCCGCTGGGGGATGAGCTGGTTCATATTCTCCGAGGTGATGTTCTTCGCCGCGTTCTTCGGTGCGCTGTTCTACGTGCGCAACCTCTCGGTGCCCGACCTGGGCAGCCCCGAGATGAAGCTGCTGTGGCCCAATTTCACGGCGATGTGGCCGACCAACGGGCCCTATCTCAGGGACGCCTTCACGCCGATGGCGGCGATCGGCATCCCGCTGGTGAACACGATCATCCTGGTGTCCTCGGGTGGGACCCTGACGGTGGCGCACCATGCGCTGAAGACCGGCAACCGGGGAGCGCTCAAATTCTGGCTGTTCATCACGATCGTGCTCGGCTTTACCTTCCTGTCGCTGCAGGCGCACGAGTACATCCACGCCTACAGCGAACTCAACCTGAAGCTGTCGACGGGGGTCTACGGCTCGACGTTCTTCATGCTGACGGGCTTCCACGGGTTCCACGTGACGATCGGCGCGATCATGCTCTCGGTGATGCTGGCGCGGATCTTCCGCGGGCATTTCGACGCCGAGCACCACTTCGGCTTCGAGGCCGCGGCGTGGTACTGGCACTTCGTCGACGTGGTGTGGCTGCTGCTCTTCGTGCTGGTGTACTGGCTCTAACCGACGGGGGCGGTCGCTTTGCGCCGCGGCGCCGAGCGATCAGGCGCAGCGACGCAGAGTTTCGCCTCAGCGCAGGCCGTGCTCGCCGATCCAGCCGAGCCGGTAGCTCACCACGAGAAAAACAAGCAGGCAGGCCGATAGCGCGACCCGAATCGCCAGCGCCCGCACCATGCGCATGCTCTTGCCGCGATCGTGGTAGAGGTAATACAGCGCGCTGCCCAGGCTGGCGAAGATCGCGACCAGAGCGATGATGACGATGATTCGGATCACGGCGCTTGCGGCGTGGCGTTGCGGGCAGTCCGCGGGTCAAGGCTAGTGTACTGCGAGACCTCGCCCATGGGCGCGAGTTCCTTTTTTCGAGCGCGCCGCTTCGCGCCGAGCTTCTGGCCGACGCTGGGCATGCTGGTGCTCGTCGCCGTCACCGTTTCGCTCGGCAATTGGCAGCGGCACCGCGCCGCCGAGAAGGAGGCTCTTGCCGCGCGGTTCCAGGCAGCGGCAGGAAACGCCGCCGTCGTGCTCACCGGCGAGGAGCGCGACGCAGCCCGACTCCTCTACCGCACGGTGCGAGCCACTGGCGAGTTCGATGCGACGCGCGAGCTGCTGATCGACAACAAGCTGCACGCGGGGCGGCCCGGATTTCACGTCGTCGCGCCGCTTTGCTTCGCGTCCACGCGGCGCTGCGTGCTCGTGAACCGGGGGTGGATCGCCCAGGGCGCCACGCGATCGAATCTTCCATCCACGCCGCCGCCGGCCGGGTCGGTCACCGTCGAGGGGCGCGCGACCGTTCCCCCACAACGCTACCTGGAGCTCGACCGGGAGGATCCCCGCGCGCGGCTGCAGCAGAACCTGGACATTGGGCGCGTCGCTGCGGCGACCGAGCTCGATCTTCTGCCGATCGTGATCGAGCAGTCCGATCCCGTCGTGCCTCCCGATGGACTCCTGCGCGATTGGCCCCCGCCCGATTTCAACGTCGAGCGGCACCTGTCATACATGCTGCAGTGGTACTCCTTCGCCGCCCTGGCAATCGTGCTCTGGCTTGCCCTCAACTGGCGGGTGCGCGATGGAAGCGCTCCCCGACGCTAGCCTCGCGCGGCGCCGCAAGGCGCGGCGCACCCTAACCCTGCTGGCGTTGATCTGCGCCGCGCCCGTGCTCGCCTCGTACGCGGCGTACTACTGGCTCAAGCCGCAGACACGCACGAACTACGGAGAATTGCTCGCGGCCGGACCGCTTCCAGAGATCGCCGGGACACGACTGGATGGCGCGCCTTTTCACCTGTCCGAACTCGGCGGACGTTGGATCCTGCTGGTTGCCGACGGAGCGACCTGCTCGCAAGCCTGCGAGCGCAAGCTCTACGCCACGCGGCAGGCGCGCACGATCCAGGGTCGCGAGCGAGAGCGCGTCGTTCGCGTCTGGCTGCAGCCGAGCGGCGCGCCGCCGCCCCGCGCGGAACTGTCGGCCGCGCATCCCGATCTGATCTTCGTGCGGGGCGAGCCGCGGCAGTGGGAAGCTCTTCCCGGCCCGGGCGGCGCCGAAGCGAACATCTACCTCGTGGACCCGCATGGAAACCTGGTGCTCCGTTATCCGGCCGACCCCGACATCAGGAGGCTCGCCAGGGATCTCGAGCGGCTCCTGCGCGCATCGAGCATCGGTTAGCGGCGCGAGCCCGCAGCGAGGGGCCCCACGCAGTGGGGATCGCGCGTGGCGAGTCGACGCAGCCAGCGACATGAGTCGCCGCGTTCGCGCGGCTGGCACAAGGAGGGGGCGGCGCGAGCCCGCAGCGGTCGACACGCGCCGCGATATCGCGCACTGCGCGTCTCGGAGACCGCCACCGATGGTAAAATTCCGCTCCCGTCGCGCCTTGCCATGACGTCCCTCGCCCTAACCGAACGCCGCGCGCGCCAGTTCCTCGCGCTGGCGAAGCCGCGCGTGGTGCTGCTGATTGTCTTCACCGCGGTGATCGGCATGTTCCTCGCCGCGCCGGGGCTGCCGCCGGCGGGCGCTGTCTTGTTCGGCACGCTGGGCATCGCGCTCGTCGCCGGCGCCGCCGCGGCGATCAACTGTCTGGTCGAGCAGAGCATCGACGCGGTGATGGCGCGCACGCGCGCTCGGCCGCTGCCTCGGGGCGACATCACCTCGGGGCAGACCATTGCGTTCGCGTCGATCGTGGGCGCGGTCGGATTGGCCGTTCTCTACGCCAAGGTCAACGCGCTCACCATGTGGCTGACGCTCGCGACCTTCTTGGGCTATGCCGTGGTGTACACGGTGCTGCTCAAGCCGGCGACGCCGCAGAACATCGTGATCGGCGGCGCTTCGGGGGCGATGCCGCCGGTGCTCGGCTGGGCCGCGGTGCAGGACCGCATCGCGCCCGAGGCGCTGCTGCTGTTCCTGATCATCTTCGCGTGGACACCGCCGCACTTCTGGTCGCTTGCCCTGTACCGCGCGAAGGAGTACGCGAAGGCGGGGCTGCCGATGCTTCCGGTCACGCACGGGCCCCGATACACGCGGCTGCAGATATTGCTCTACACGGTCGTGCTGCTCGCCGTGACGCTGCTGCCGTACGCGATACGGATGAGCGGCGTGATCTATCTCGCCGCGGCGCTCGCGCTCGGGCTGGCGTTCGTCGGCTATGCGGTGGCCCTTCTCGCGCGGTACAGCGACAGGCTGGCGCAGCGCACCTTCCGCTACTCGATCTTCTACCTCGCGGCGCTGTTCTCGGCGCTGCTGCTGGACCACTACTGGCAGTGACCCGCTTCGCCTGCGCGCTCGCCGTCGCGCTCGGCCTGGCGCTCAGCGGCTGCGGTCAGGGAACGCCGCAGTTTCGCGGCGCCGACGTGACGGGGTCGGCCTTCGGGCACGACTTTCACCTGACCGACCACAACGGCAAGCCGCGCTCGCTCGCCGACTACCGCGGCAAGGTCGTGCTGATCTTCTTCGGCTACACGCAATGCCCCGACTTCTGCCCCACGACGCTCGCCAATCTGGCGACGGCGGTGCGGGAGCTCGGCCCCGACGCCGCGCGCGTGCAGGTCCTCTTCATTACCGTCGATCCGGAGCGCGACACGCAGGAGCTGTTGTCACGCTACGTGCCGGCATTCGACCCCACGTTCATCGGGCTCTACGGCGACGCGGCTGCGACCGCGGCGACGGCGAAAGAATTCAGGATCCTCTACCAGAAGCAGCCTGGGCCCACACCAGGCAGCTACACCATGGATCATTCGACCGGCACCTTCGTCTTCGACCCCCAGGGACGGCTGCGAGTCTACGAGAGCTACACGCAGGGGCCGGACGCGATCGCGCACGACATCCGCACGCTGCTCTAGGGCTCGCGCCGCGAGCCTCCGAGACCATGCAGCTCACCGTACAGGATGCGTTTGCGCTCGCTGCGCGGCACGACGCCGCGGGCCGTGTCGCGGAAGCCCGCGCGATCTACGACCAGATCCTCGTTTCGCTGCCCGATCACCCGGGCGCGCTGCTGAGGATCGCGCAGCAGGAGCATGCCGCCGGAGCGCACGACGATGCGCGCGCGCTGCTGGAACGGGCTCTCGCCGCGGCGAAGAAGGGCGGGCTGCCGCCGCAGGAGATCTGGCTCACGCTCGCCCGCGTCGAGCGCGCGCGTGGCGAGGCCGCAGCAGCCAACGCCGCGATCGAACAGGTGCACACCATCGCGAAGGGACTCAAGGCGGCGAGCGCGACGCGCGCCTCGCGCGAGCTCCTCGAGCAAAGCGTGACGCTCGCGCCGGAAGACGCCGAGCTGCGGGTGAGCCTTGGCGCCGTGCTGCGGGACGAGCATCGCGCGGCCGCGGCCTGCGAGCAGTTCGAGCGCGCGATCGCGTTGCGCGCGCGGGGCGCGGGCGTCTGGGACAACCTGGGTCTCGCGCGCCGCGAACTGGGCGACGAGGAGGCAGCGCTCGCCGCTTTCGAGCGCGCGGTTGCGGCAGACCCGTCGCTTACGCCGGCGCTCGCCAACCTCGTGTACGCCCGATACGAATTGTGCGAATGGGACAAGATCGAAGAATTGGAGAAGCGACTCGTCGCCACGCTCGCCCGCCCGGCAAGCGACCCTCGCTGGCCACCCTGGATCGCTTTGTCGATGCCGCTGTCGCCCGAGCAGCAGCTCGAGGTGGCGCGGCGCTGGGCGCGCGCGGTCCTGCCGTCGGCGGCGCCGCGGCGTCCCGTTCCGCCGCGCGGTGCGCGCCTGCGCGTCGGTTACTTGTCTGGGAATTTCCGCGATCATCCGACCGGTCGCCTGATGGCAGGCTTGTTCGAGCGGCACGATCGCGCCCGCTTCGAGCTCTTCGGCTACAGCTACGGCGCCGATGACAGCACGGTGAGCGGGCGCGTTCGCGCCGCGTTCGATCACTGGCGCGACCTGAGCAGCGTGGGCGACGGCGAGGCCGCGCGCACCATTCGCGGTGATGGGATCGATCTGCTGATCGAGCGCCACGGCTACACGTCCGGCGGCCGGCTCGCCATCCTCGCTTCGCGGCCCGCACCGCTGCAGCTGCATTACATGAGCTTCCCCGGAACGCTCGGCTACGACGCGATCGACGGCGTCATCGCCGACAACGAGGTGATTCGGCCGGGAGAGGAAGCCTTCTTTCACGAGCGCGTCTGGCGGCTGCCGCGCTGCTACTACATCAACGACGATCGCCGCGGGCTGCCGGCGCCGAGTACGCGCTCCGCGAACGCACTGCCTGAAGACGCGCTCGTGCTCGCTTGCCTCAACATGAGCCACAAGCTGCGCCGCCCGCTCTTCGACATCTGGCTCGGAGCGCTCGCTGCGCGGCCCGAGGCGGTACTGTGGCTCCTCGCCGGTCATCCGCGAATGGAGCGCAATCTCCGCGCCGAAGCCGAACGCGCCGGTGTGGACCCGGCACGCCTGATCTTCGCTCCCGCGCTGCTGCAGGAGGAGCATCTTGCCCGGCTCGGCTGTGCGGACCTCGCGCTGGATACGCTCCCCTACGGCGCGCACACGACAGGCTGCGATGCACTCTGGCGCGCCGTGCCGATGCTCACCTGCCGCGGGTCGACGTTCGCCGGACGCGTCGGGGCGAGCTTGCTCCAGGCCAGCGGCCTGGCGGAGCTCGTCACTGGATCGCTGGACGACTATGCGCAGGCGCTGCATGCGCTCGTCGCGCATCCGAAGCGCTTGCGCGACTACCGCGCGTTTCTCGAGGCGACGCGCGAAAAGAATCCGCTGTTCGATACGGCGGGATTCACGCGCGACTGGGAAACGCTGCTGCTCGCCGCTTACGACGAAGCGGCCCGCGCGGCGCCGGTGGGCGAGGAAACCTAGGCGCGCTCGATCAGCTCGATCTTGTAGCCGTCGGGATCCTCGACGAAGGCGATCACCGTCGTGCCGCCCTTGACGGGTCCGGCTTCGCGCGTGACCTTGCCTCCCTTGGCGCGCACCGCCGCGCAGGCCGCGGCAGCGTTCGGCACCTCGATCGCGACATGCCCGAAGCCGCTGCCCAGATCGTAGCGGTCCACGCCATAGTTGTAGGTGAGCTCGAGGACCGCGTGCTCCGACTCCTGCCCGTAACCCACGAAGGCGAGCCTGTACTTCTGCTCCGGGCGGTCCGTGGTGCGCAGCAGCTTCATCCCGAGGACGTCGGAGTAGAAGCGGATGGAGCGCTCGAGGTCGCCCACGCGCAGCATTGTGTGCAGGATTCTCATGGTAGTCGGCTAGAACTCGAGAAGCTCGTAGTCCTCCTTGCGTGCGCCGCAATCGGGGCAAGTCCAGTTGGGCGGCACGTCCTCCCACTTCGTCCCGGGCGGCACGCCCGTCTCCGGATCGCCGAGCGCCTCGTCATAGATGTGGCCGCAGATGAGGCACATGTATTTTCGCATCGGGAGGAAAACGGGCAGGCACGGTTGGAGTAAGATCGAATTTTATCAAGTTCAACGACGCCGGGGACATGCAACGCTACCCGGTCGTCTCGATGACCGCCCGATGTCTTCGTCCCCCGAGCAGCCTTCCGACCTGCCCGCCGTCGTCCTGACCTTCGCCGCCTCTGACCCGAGCGGCGGGGCAGGAATCCAGGCCGATGTGCTCACGCTCGCCAGCATGGGTTGCCATCCGTTGTCCGTGCTTACCGCGATCACCGTGCAGGACACTCTGGGCGTTGAAGCAGTGCAGGCGCTCGACGCCGAGTGGGTCGCCGATCAGGCGCGCTGTCTGCTCGAGGACATGCCGGTCGACGCGTTCAAGGTGGGCGTGCTCGGCAGCGTCGAGAACATCACTGTCATCGCCGAGATCCTCTCCGATTACCCGGACGTGCCGCTCGTGCTCGATCCGGTTCTGGCCTCGGGGCGCGGCGACGAGCTCGCGACGGAGGAGATGTTGCACGCGATGCGCGAACTGTTGCTCCCGCGCACGACGATCATCACGCCCAACAGCACCGAGGCGCGCCGCCTCGCGGACGGCGAGGAGGACGTCGAACCGACGCTCGCCGTGTGCGCGCAGCGCTTGATCGAGATGGGCTGCGAATACGTGCTCATCACCGGAACGCACGAACCGACCGTCGAGGTCGTCAACACACTGTACGGAGCCAATGGCGTCGTGCGCAGCGACAAATGGGAGCGGCTCCCGGGCACCTATCACGGGTCGGGCTGCACGCTGGCGTCGGCGATCGCCGCGCTGCTGGCCAACGGACTCGAGCTGCCCGAAGCAGTCCGCGAAGCGCAGGACTACACCTGGCACGCGCTTACTCGGGCGTATCGTCCGGGGATGGGGCAGTTCCTGCCCGACCGGTTGTTCTGGGCGCGCGACGACGAGGAAGAGGCGCCCGCGGGAGAAGCCGAAGCGCCCCAGCCCTCGGACTTGCACCGGCATTGATGATCGCTGGCCTCTACGCGCTGACGCCGGACCTGCTCGACAGCGACGAGCTGATCGCGCGGGTCGCCGCGGCGATCGAAGGGGGTGCGAGCGTCATTCAGTATCGAAGCAAGATTGCTTCGCCGCCGCTGCGCCGTGCGCAGGGGCTCGCGTTGCGTGATCTGTGCGCCGGGCGCGGCGTGACCTTCATCGTCAACGACGACGTCGACCTCGCCTATGCAGTCGACGCAGACGGCGTGCATCTCGGTCGCGACGATGCACCGATCCTGCGCGCCCGGCGCCGCCTCGGTCACGGCGCGATCATCGGGGCGTCGTGCTACGACTCGCTCGACAACGCGATGGCGGCGGTCGGTGCCGGAGCGGATTACGTCGCGTTCGGAAGCTTCTTCGTCTCCCCGATCAAGCCTGCCGCCACGCGAGCGAAGCCGCCGTTGCTGACCGCGGCGAAGGCGCGGCTCAGCGTCCCGGTGGTGGCGATCGGCGGCATTACGCCGGCCAACGCTGCGCCGCTCGTCGCCGCGGGTGCTGACGCGCTCGCCGTGATCAGCGCCGTGTTTCACGCTGCGGACGTGACGGCGGCCGCGAGGGCGTTCGCCGATCTCTTCGCTGCTCAGTCGTTGACTACGACCGGTCGCGCATGAACCGTTGCGCGGGTGCGATATGAGCTGCAACGAGGAACTGTTCGCGCGCGCTCAGCGCACGATTCCGGCCGGCGTCAATTCGCCGGTGCGTGCCTTCCGATCGGTGGGCGGCACGCCCCGTTTCTTCACGCGCGGAGAGGGCGCTCACCTGTGGGATGCCGACGGCAAGCGCTACATCGATTACGTTGGCTCGTGGGGTCCGGCGATCCTCGGCCATGCGCATCCGGCGGTGGTCCGCGCGGTGCAGGAGGCTGCGCGCCACGGGCTTTCGTTCGGTGCGCCGACGGAAGCCGAGGTCGAGATGGCGGAGACGCTCTGCTCGTTGCTGCCTTCGATCGAACTCGTGCGCCTGGTGAGCTCCGGCACCGAGGCGACGATGTCGGCGCTGCGCCTCGCGCGCGGACACACCGGCCGCTCGAAGATCGTCAAGTTTGAGGGCTGCTATCACGGTCACGGCGACAGCCTTCTCGTCAAGGCGGGCTCGGGCGCACTTACCTTCGGCCAGCCGTCGTCGGCGGGCGTGCCGCCTGCGATCGCCGGCGAGACGATCGTGCTTTCGTACAACGACCTCGACCAGGTCGAAGCCGCGTTTCGCCAGCACCCCGACGCCATCGCAGCGGTGATCGTGGAACCGGTGGCGGGCAATATGAACCTGATCGCCCCTGCGCCGGGCTTCCTCGCGGGTCTGCGCCAGCTCTGCAGCCGGCACGGCGCCGTCTTGATATTCGACGAAGTGATGACGGGATTCCGCGTTCACCTGCGCGGGGCTCAGGGCCTCTATGGCGTGGTGCCCGACCTCACCACGCTCGGCAAGGTGATCGGCGGAGGCATGCCCGTCGGAGCGTTCGGCGGCAGCCGCGCGATCATGCACAAGATCGCGCCGCTCGGCCCCGTGTATCAGGCGGGTACGCTCTCCGGCAACCCGGTCGCGGTCGCCGCCGGACTCGCCACGCTGAAGGCGATCCAGGCGCCAGGGTTCTACGAAGCGCTCTCCGCGCGAACGAAGGCGCTCGTCGACGGGCTCTGCGCGGAAGCGGCGAAGAAACGCATCGCCTTTTCCGGGCAGTCGATCGGCGGAATGTTCGGAATCTACTTCGCCGCGCGCGCGCCGGCGAGCTACGCAGAAGTGATGACCTGCGACAAGGAAGCATTCAACCGCTTCTTCCACGCCATGCTCGACGCCGGCGTGTATCTCGCGCCTTCCGCTTTCGAGGCGGGTTTCGTGTCCGCGGCGCACGGCGACGGCGAGATCCGGGACACGCTCGGCGCGGCGGCGCGCAGTTTCGCCGTGCTATGATTCCGCGACGATAATCGGGCGAGGAGGAGATGATGGCCAAAGCGCCTCCGTCGGTTCATTCGCTGGATCACTTCGCGTTCACCGTGCCGGACCTCGACGAGGCCGCGCGCTTCTACACCGAGTTCGGCTTGGATGTGCGGCGCGTCGAAGGACGCATCGATCTCCACACCTTCGGCCATCGGCATCGCTGGGGCTCTATTCATCGCGCGCCCGGGCGCAAGAAGTTGCAGTACCTCTGCTTCGGCGCCTACGAGGAAGACTTCGGCGCGCTGCGCGGACGCCTGGAGCGCATGGGCGTGGTCCGCAGCACGGCGCATCCGCTCGCGCAGGGACCCGGCGTGTGGTGCGAGGACCCGCAGGGCGTCGCGATCCAGGTGGTCGTCGGCCCCAAGGTTTCGCCGGGCGAGAAGAAACCTGCGCCGAAGCCCGTCGTTCCACCGGGCAAGGGCGCCGCTCCCAGGCGCTCGACGCTGACAGGTGTCAAGCCAACGCGACTCTCGCACACGCTGATGTTCAGCTCCGACGTCATGGGCTCGGTTCGGTTCTACGTCGATGCGCTCGGCCTGCGTCTGTCCGATCATTCCGGCGACGGCATCGCATTCCTCCACGGTGCGCACGCGAGCGATCACCACATGCTCGCGTTCGCCAAGTCCGAAGGGCCGGGCCTGCATCATTCGAGCTGGGACGTCGCGACGTTCGACGACGTGGGCCTGGGCATGCAGCAGATGGTGGACAAGGGCCACAAGGAAGGCTGGGGCGTGGGCCGCCACGTCATCGGGTCGAACTACTTCTATTACGTGCGCGATCCCTGGGGCAGCTTCGCCGAGTACTCGTACGGCATCGATTTCATCCCTGCCGACGTCGAATGGAAGGCGCAGGATTGCCCGGCGGAGGATTCGTTCTATGTCTGGGGGCCGCCGGTACCCGGCTACTTCATCACGAACTGCGAGCTGCCGGCCGCGGTAGCGGCGTGATGCGAGCCTCTGCGGCGAGGGATCGAAACTTTACCCGGCTTCCGCTAAGGTCTGCCCGTTAGCGCGGCGAGCGCCGTCAGGAGCGCGTCCTCCAGCGCGCGCGTATATGCCCCGGCATCGAACAATGGATGTGTGCGCCGGTTCGCCTGCAGCCGCTCGCGGTACGCGGAGAGCAGTTGCGGCTCGCGCGCCAGTTGCAGCGCCCGCGCCTCGTAGGCTTCGATCGAATCCGTGACGAGCTCGGGCAGCCCGATCGCCAGGAGCTGGCTCCCCGACACGCGGCTCGCGAAGGTCTCGCCGGCGCAGGTGAGCAGCGGCAATCCGGCGAACAGCGCGTCGTTCGCCGTCGTGTGCGCGTTGCAGGGAAAAGTGTCGAGGAAGAGATCCGCCACGGCGTGCCGCGCAAGATGTGCATCCAGCGGCAGCCTCGGCGCGAAGACGAGCCGCTCGGGCGCAACGCCGCGACGCCGCGCTTCGCCACGCAGGTTCTCCGTTGCCGTGGCCTCCGACTCCAGCAGCCAGAGGACGCTGTCGGGAGCGGCGCGGAGCACGCGCATCCACACGTCGAACACGTGCGGCATGATCTTGTAGCTGCCGTTGAAGCAGCAGAAAACCATGGCCCGCTCGGGGAGCCCGCAGGCGGCGCGCGTCGGAATCGGCGCGATCGTCCGTTTGGAGTCGCCGGGCAGGTAGCAGTGCGGAAGGATCATCGGGCGCTCCGCGAAATTCTTCTCCTGGCCGGCAGGCGTGACGAAGCGGTCTGTCAGGATGTAGTCGTAGCAGTCCGCGCCAAGCGTTCCCGGAAAGCCGATGCAGTTCACCTGGATCGATGCTGGCCTCAGCGCGAAGATCTCCGGGCGCGCGTGGATCACGTAGCCGCTGGTGTCGAGGAGGACCGCGATCCTGTCGCCTTCGATCCGACGCGCGGTTTCCGCTGGCGATTCCGCGCGCACATCGACGAAACGATCGAAGGCGGCGGCGAAACGCGCGCGTGCTGGGCTGCCGTCGTCGGCGCCGAGCGAGTAGGCGATGACCTCGAAGCGCGATCGGTCGTGGCGCTCGATGACTTCGCTCAGCAGGCTCGCGAGCGGATGCGAGCGGAAGTCGGGACCGAGGTACGCGATGCGCAGCTTGCCCGAGACGCGCTCGGGCGCCATCGGCCGCTTCGTCGCGATCGGACCCAGCCGCGCCGCCGACCACTTGCGCGCCGCCGCGAGCAGCTCCGCCGGAGCGTAGGGTAGGGCGAAAAGGCTGTGCGGCGCGACGGGCGGCGCGTCGGCGCGGGTGAGCGCGGCCCGCTGCCTTTCGATGAGGGTGTCGAGGGCGCGCCAGTCGCAGAGCTGCTGGCGCACGTAGAGCAGCAGGCTCGAGGCTTCGGCGGAATCCGCCTGCAACGCGAGCGCCCGTTCGGCGAGCGGCGCAGCCTCCGCAAAGCGGCGCTCGGCTGTGAGCACCGCGGCGAGGTTGACCAGCGCGAGCGCATCGCCCGGCTTGAGCGCGAGCGCGCGCTCGAAGCTCGCGCGCGCATCGCCCAGCGCCCCGAGCGCATGCTGGCACAGGCCGAGGCTCGACCAGAGCAGCGCTACGCCGGGATTCGCGCTCAGCGCGCGGGTGTAGCGCTCCGCGGCTTCGCGATACCGGTGCAGCATCCTGAGCACGTCGCCCAGGTTCGCGTTCGCCTCGACGAGGTCCGGCGAGAGCTCGAGCGCTTCGCGGTAACGCGCGGCGGCCTCCTCGAACTTTCCGAGACCCTGGTAGGCGAGGCCGAGGTTGTTGAGGAGGACAGCATGGCGCCGCCCCGCTGCAAGCGCCGCCTCGTATGCAGCGATCGCGGCCGCGTGCTCGCCGCGTCGGCGGAGGGCATCGCCGAGCTCGAGGTCGCGCGCGAGCGCGGCGAGCGATCCTGACGCGGCCTCCGCAAGCGCGCCGTGACATTCCTTGTAGCGCCGACCGCTGCCGCAGGGGCAGGGGTCATTTCTTCCTGGCGCTGGTTGCTGCATGAGCGTTCACGGTGCGGGCCGCGGGCGACGGCAGTGTACTATGCACGCCGACCGCAGCTCCGGCGATTGCCGCCGCTTGCGGCACGGCACGATGGATCGCGACGGCACCGCAGCGAAGTTCCCCCGCAACGAGCCGAGCGCAGCGCGCGAGGCGCTGCGGCAGGCATGGCAGCGTGCGGTCGAACATCACCGCGCCGGTCGGCTGGCCGAGGCCCAGCGCGAGTACCGCTCGATACTCGCAGTCGAGTCCGCGCATTTCGACGCGTTGCACATGCTGGGCGTGGCCGAGTTGCAGCAACGTCGCTTCGCGCAGGCGCGGCACCTGATCGAATCAGCGCTCGCTATCGACGACCGTTCCGCGGACGCCCATTGCCATCTCGGCAACGCGCTCGCGGGGCTCGGCGAGTACGAGCAGGCGATAGCGAGCTACGACCGCGCGCTCGCTCGCGAGCCGCGGCACGTGAACGCGCTGGCCAATCGCGGTCTGGCGCTCACGCGCGTGCGCAGATACCGGGAGGCGTTGGCGAGCTGCGATGCGGCGCTCGCGCTCGCGCCCAGCCTCGCCGAGGCGCACAACAATCGCGGCATCGCTCTCTACCACCTCGGCGAGCATGAGGCGGCGCTCGCGAGCTGCGATCGCGCGCTCGCCATCCGTCCGGATTTCGTCGAGGCACTCGGCAACCGCGCCGTGATCCTGGATGCGGTGGGCCGTCTCGACGAGGCGCTGGCGAGCGGCGATCGCGCGCTCGCCGTAGCTCCCGCGTACGCCGAAGCGCACTTCAACCGCGCCACGACGCTGCAGCGCCTGAACCGGCACGCAGAGGCGCTCGCGTCGTTCGAGCGCGCGCTGTCGCTCGAGCCGCGGCTTGCCGAGCTTCACGCTTCCGGGTTCGTCGCCGGCAGCATTCTCCACGCGAGAATGCACTGCTGCGATTGGCGCGACTACGAGCGAAGCTTCCGCGACCTCGTCACCGACGTCAGGGCGGGCAGGGCGAGCGCGCCGCCGCTCGCCCTTGTCGCGCTCTCGCCCTCCGCCGAGGATCAGCTGCGCTGCGCGCGGATCTGGGTGCGCGAGAAGCTGCCGGCAGGCGCAGCGTCGTGGACGCGCCGGCTCTCCTTCCAGCCCGGCGAGCGGCTGCGGGTGGGTTTTGTGACCTGGAACCTGCGCGATCACCCGACGATGCACCTGTCGCTGGAGTTCTGGGAGAAGATCGATCGGCACCGGCTGGAGATGTTTCTCTATGCGCTGCGCCCGAGCGACGA
>DASVFM010000009.1:0-3314 GCA_036380055.1 Casimicrobiaceae bacterium | reverse complement strand
AACTTGGGGATCACGCACGCGCAGGCCGGCGCCGCGGATCGGGCCGAGGCCTGTTACCGCGAGGCGCTGCTGCGCCAGCCTGCGCACCCGGGCGCACTGGGCAATCTCGCGCATCTGCAGTTCGGACGCGAAGACTTCGCGTCCGCGCTCGAGACCTACGATCGGCTCGTCGCCATGATCCCGCAGGCCGGCCCGGAGATCTGGAACAATCGCGGCATCTGCCAGCAGCGGCTCGGCGATCGCGCCGCCGCGGAACAGAGCTTCCGTCGGGCTCTGGCTCTCGAACCCGAGTCCGCGGAAATCAATGCCAACCTCGGGCTGCTGCTATGCGAAGGCCGCCGCTACGATGCGGCAGCGCCGCTTCTGCGCAGGGCCCACGCACTCGAGCCACGGCGAGCCCTCGTTGCCGCGCAGGCGCTCGACGTCGATTTGCAGTTCGCCGAGTGGCGCGACTTCGAGCGCCGTCGCGACGCGGTGCTCGCGGCGGTGGCCACGTTCGACTCCCAGCCGAAGCAATCCGTGCCTCCGTACCTCCTGCTCGCGCTCTGCGACGACCCGGCGCTGCAGCTCGCCGCGGCAAAGCGCTGGGCATGGCCGGAACCGCCGTCGGCGCGGGACGACGAGCGCAAACCCCGCGCCGGCTCCCAAGATGGCCGGGCGCGTATCGGCTTCGTCTCCACGGCGTTCCACGAGCATCCGGTGCCGCGCCTTCTCATCGGCCTGCTCGAGCATCTCGACCGCGCGCGCTTCGACGTGCACGCCTACTCGCTCGGGCGCGGTGAAGCCGACGCGCTGCGCGCTCGCATCGAACGCGCCGTAACCGCGGTGGTCGACCTCGGACATTCGCCGGCAGCAGCGATGGCTGAGCGCATCCGCGACGACGGCATCGGCATGCTCTTCGATCTTACCGGTCACACGGGCCAGGGACGCCCCGACCTTTTCGCTTCGCGCGCGGCGCCAGTCCAGGTCAACTACCTCGGCTATGCCGGCACGCTGGGCGCAAGCTACTACGACTTCGTGATCACCGACCGCTTCACCACGCCCGAGGCAGCCCGGGCAGACTTTGTCGAGCGCCTCTGCTACGTGGGGGAGTGCTACCTGCCGAGCGATCCCGCGCGGCAGAAGGCTGTCCCTGCCCCTGAACGCGCCGAGTACGGGCTCGGCGAGGATGCGTTCGTCTTCATGACTCAGGCGGCCACCTACAAGATCCAGCCGCCCCTGTTCGACGTCTGGATGCGCCTGCTGCGAAGCCTGCCCGAGGCAGTACTGTGGCTGCGCCCCGCCGACCCCGCGGTGCAGAAGAACCTGCGCGCGGAAGCCGACCGACGAGGCGTCGATCCGCGGCGGCTCGTCTTCGCGCCGAGTGAACCGCTGCCGCGTTACCTCGCGCGCTTTGCGCTCGCGGATCTGTATCTCGACACCTACCCGTTCGGCTCGCACACCACGGTCAACGACGCGCTCGCCGCGATGCTGCCCGTGCTCACGATTGCGGGCCGCAGCATGGCGGCGCGCGCGTCTGCCGCTCAGGTGCGGGCTGCATCGCTGCCGGAGCTCGTCGCGGGCTCCAGCACGGAGTACGAGTCGCTCGCGCGGGCACTCTCTCGCGATCGTTGGCGCCTGGACAGCCTCGCGTCGCGCCTGCGGCGCGACGGCAGCGCGAGCACGCTGTTCGACATGCAGCGCTACGCCCGATCCTTCGAGGCCGCGCTGGATCGCATCTGGGCCGAGCGCGGGGCCGTGGAAACGCGCGCAGGAAGCGCATGAGCGCAATCCCCATCGCGCGTAACGCCCCGTGCCCCTGCGGCAGCGGTCGCCGCTTCAAGGATTGCCACGGCGCGGTCGGAGCGAGGCACGACGACGCGCACAACGCAGACGCGTTGCTGCGCGAGGCCCAAGTGGCGTTCGCGGGTGGGCAGCCTGCCGCGGCGAAGGCCCTCCTCGTCCGGGCCGCGGAGATCGCGCCAGCGCGGGCCGATCTCCTGCGCGAACGGGCCCGCGTGGAATGGACGCTCGGCGATGCCGCAGCCGAGGCGAGCTGCCGTTCCGCGCTCGCGCACGATCCCACCGACGTCGTGGCCTGGAATCTCCTCGGCGAAATCCTGAATGCCTCCGACGTCGCCGGTGCCGCGCAGGCTTGGCAGGAGGCGTTGCATCTCGACCCGGAGAATGCCGAGGCGCTCTTTCACCTGGGCAACCGCCTGCGCGAGCAAAACGAACCCGAACTCGCAGCCGACTACTACGAGCGCGCGCTTCGGCGCGCCCCGGGGCATGTCGCCGTGCTCAACAATCTCGGCCTCGCGCTGCAGGCGCAGGGAAAGCTCGAGCGCGCCGAAGCCTCCTACCGCGAGGTCCTAGCCTCCCAGCCGCAGCACGTCGACGCGCTCGCCAATCTCGCCTGCCTGCTGCAGAGCGACAAGCGCTATCGCGAAGCCGTGCTCTCCTTCGAGAAAGCGCTTACTGTTCGTCGCGAGTTCCCCGCCACCTTCTGGCGCTCGCGCGCGACTGCTCTAGTGGAGATGAGTGCCCTGGCTGACGCGGAGGCGAGCCTGCGCGAGGCCGCTCGCCTCGAGCCCGAGCACATGCGCACGCACATGGACATCGGGTCCCTGTGCATCGCGCTGAAGAGATTCGAGGAGGCCGGTGCAGCATTCGAGCGGGCACTCGCATCGCAACCCGACAATCCGTACGCGCTGGCGATGCTTGCCTACAGCCGGATGCACTGCTGCGCCTGGGACGGACTCGAGGAGAGCTTCGCGAGGTTGCGCGTCTTTCTCGGCGAGACCGCGACGCGCAACGAATACAACGTCGCACCATTTCCTCTGCTTGCCATGCCGCTCGGACCGCAATTCGAGCTCGCTGCCGCCGAGCGCTGGGCGCGCCAGATCGCCGCTCCGCTGCCAGCGGGTACGCCGCACGCGATGGAAAAGGACGATCCGCAGGCGCGGCTGCGCGTCGGATTCGTCTCCTCGGACTTCCGCAATCATCCGGTCGCCCATCTGCTGATCGAATGCTGGGAGCGCATCGATCGCGCGCGCATCGAGACCTTCGCCTACAGCCTCGTCCCCGAAGACGTCAGCGCGTTCGGAGCGCGCGTATCGCGCGCCTTCGAGCATTTTGTGGACGTCTCGGGGGAGTCGGCGGTGGCGATTGCGCGGCGCATTCGCAGCGACGCAGTCGATGTGCTGGTGGATCTGAACGGCTACACCACGCACGCCAAGAGCGCGATCTTCGCCCTGCGCGCCGCGCCGCTGCAGATCTCCTGGCTGGGCTACCTCGGCACGCTGGGTGCCCCCTGGTACGACTACGTGCTCACC
>DASVFM010000008.1:0-7925 GCA_036380055.1 Casimicrobiaceae bacterium | reverse complement strand
GATCGAGCTGCCGGTCGCGGAAGTGGAGGTGAAGCCGGAGAACGAGAAGGCGCTGCGCGCCGCGGTGCAAGCCGCGCTCGAGATGGGCAAGGGCGTCCTGCACGTATGCTGCGGCGGCTGGGGCGAGCGCGAGACGCAGATCTACTCGGTGAAGCGCGCGTGCCCGTCGTGCGGCCGCAGCTTCCCCGAGCTCGACCCGCGCCTCTTCTCGTACAACTCGAAGCACGGCTGGTGCGCGGCCTGCTACGGGACGGGGCTCAAGATCGAGCAGGTGGAATGGGACGACGAGCGCGCCAAGACCGGCACCGAGGACCACGTCCTCGATTCGTGGGTCGAGTGGCTGGAGCTCGACGAGCCGTGCCCGGAGTGCGAGGGCAAGCGGCTCAACAAGGAGGCGCTCGCCGTGCGCTTCCGCGACCAGTCCATCGCCGACATGAGCGCGCAGCCCATCTCGGCCGCGCACAAGTTCTTCGAGAAGCTCTCGGTGGCGGGCCGCGAGCGCGAGATCGCGCGCGACATCCTCGCCGAGCTCGCCTCCCGCCTGGGCTTCCTCGAGCAGGTGGGATTGGGGTACCTGTCGCTCGACCGCGGGGCGCCGACGCTTTCGGGCGGCGAGGCGCAGCGCATCCGGCTCGCGGCGCAGCTCGGCTCCAACCTGCGCGGCGTCTGCTACATCCTCGACGAGCCCACCATCGGGCTGCACCCGCGCGACAACCGGATCCTGCTCGACACGCTCGCGCGCCTGAACGCGAAGGGCAACACGCTGGTCGTGGTCGAGCACGACGAGGAGACGATCCGCCGTGCCGACCACGTCGTGGACCTCGGTCCGGGGGCCGGCGGTCAAGGCGGTCGCGTGGTAGCGGAGGGCACGGCCGAGGAGCTCATGCGGGCGCCGCAATCGGTCACCGGCCGCTTTCTCGCTGCGCCGCTCGCTCATCCGCTGGTGGCGCGGCGCGTCACGCGCGCGCGGGACCCGGCGATCCTAGTGAAGGGCGCCGACCTGCACAATCTCAGGAAGATCGACGTGCGAGTGCCGCTCGGCAGGCTCAGCGCGATCACCGGCGTTTCGGGCAGCGGCAAGAGTACGCTCGCGCGCGATGTGCTCTATGCGAACCTGGTCGAGCTCACGCGAACGCGCCGCCGGCGCAAGGCCGCCGATCTCTTCGGCTGCAAGGCGATCTCGGGCTGGGACGCAGTGGAGCGCGTGCTGGAGGTCGACCAGATGCCAATCGGGAAGACGCCGCGCTCATGCCCCGCCACCTACGTCGGGTTCTGGGACGCGATCCGGCGTCTCTACGCGGAGACGACGGAAGCGCGCATGCGCGGCTACAGCGCGAGCCGTTTCTCCTTCAACACGGCCGGCGGGCGCTGCCCGGAATGCGAGGGCCAGGGATTGAAGACGATCGAGATGAGCTTCCTGCCCGACGTGAAGGTCGCCTGCGAAGCATGCAACGGCGCCCGCTTCAACCCGGAGACGCTCGCCGTGCTCTGGCGCGACAAGTCGATCGGCGAGGTGCTCGCGCTCAGCGTGGACGAAGCGGTCGATCTCTTCTCCGCGCATCGCTCCATTCACCACGCGCTGCGGCTGCTGCAGGACGTGGGTCTGGGCTATCTCACGCTCGGCCAGCAAAGCCCAACCCTCTCCGGCGGCGAGGCGCAGCGCATCAAGCTCGTGACCGAGCTCGCCAAGGTGCGCACCGATCTGCTGGGACCGGTTCCGGGCCGAGCGCGGGCGGCGAGCGGCCACACGCTTTACGTGCTCGACGAACCCACCGTCGGCCTGCACATGGCTGACGTCGAGAAGCTGATCCGCGTGCTGCACCGCCTGGTCGACGCCGGCAACACCGTGGTAGTGATCGAGCACAACCTGGACGTCATCGCCGATGCAGACTGGGTGATCGACCTCGGCCCGGAGGGCGGGAATGCGGGCGGGCGCATCGTGGCGCAGGGCTCACCCGAGCACCTTGCTGCCCGGCCCGGCGGATCACACACCGCCGCGATACTCGCCGAGTTCCTCGCGCGGAGCATGGCGCCGGCGGTTCCCGCCTAGCAGCTCGCACCTCAGACGTGCAGCTCGACGATGTCGCGGTCGGCGAGCGCGTGCTCGGCCCCGACCTGCTGGCCGTCGAAGCCCGAGTGACCCCAGACGCGCGCGTAGCGCAGCGAGCGTTCGAGATCCTTGTGCACCTGCCGCGCCACGTCGCGCACCGTCTGACCCTTGCGCACCGTGAAGGGCCGCGCCTTGTCCGCCGGATGACCCGGTGTCTTGGTGTACACGCGCACGATCTCCAGCTCGCTGAACAGCGCCGCGCCGATCTCCGTCAGACCATCTCCGGAGAGCGCCGAGACGGCAAGCGCGCGATAGCGCAAGCCCGACATCTCGCGAAACGCCTCGAGCTCGGCCTCGATGTTGGCAATCCGGTCGGCCATGTTTGCGACGAGCAGGCTCGGCAGCCGCACTGCAAACGGGTCGGGTTCGTCGATGTCAGTTGCCTCCTCGGGCTGTTGCGATGGCTCGTCCCAGCGCTCGGTCAGGGTAACGCGTTTCGTGCGCAAGATCGCGTGCACCTGCTCCACCCGCTCCAGACACGCCGGGTCGTCGAGATCGACGACGAGCAGCGCGGCGTCGGCCGCCTGGAGCGCGGCCTGCAGCCACGGCACGGGATGCTCGACCGCGATCGGCGGCATGTCGACGAGTTGGAAGTGAATATCCTCGAACGGCATCATCCCGGGTTGCGGGAACTGCGTGGTGAAAGGATAGGGCGCGTCGTGTGCGCCCGATCCAGTGAGGCGCGCGTGCAGCAGCGACTTCCCCGTATTGGGCGGCCCGATGAGCGCGATCTGAGCGGCGCCTTCCGGGTGGATGACCACGGCCGGGGCGCCGTGGCCCCCTCCCCGCCTGCTGGTGTCCTGCGCGTCGCCGAGCTCCTTGATCCGCGACTTGATGTCCGCCTGCAGGCGCTCGGTGCCCTTGTGCTTCGGAATCGTGCGCAGCATCTCGCGCAGACAGTCGAGCCGCTCGCCCGGCTCGCGCGCCTTGCGGTACGCGGCCTCGGCTGCCTTGTACTCGGGGCTCAGGTTGGCGGGCATCGTCCGAGCGGCACTGACTGCGTACATGATAATGCAGGCACGGACACGCTGATTCGGAGCCGAATCGGCGGCCGGCGTTCTCGATTGACGCTTTCCACCGCCCGAAGGCAAACTGGGGCTAGGGGACCTGCATGACGACTCGGCGCGAACTCCTTCTCGGGTTCGGTGCAAGCGCATTGACCTGGCCGCTGGCGACTCGCGGCCAGCAAGCCGTCAAGGTGCCTCACGTCGGGTACCTGTCGACCGGCTCGGCACGAAGCAATGCCGCATTCATCAACGCCCTCCGGGATGGGCTGCGCGAGCTCGGTTATGTCGACGGCCGGAATATCGTGATCGACCTGCGCTGGGTGGGCGATTCCCCGGCGGACTTCCCCGCCGCCGCCTCCTCCCTGGTCGAGGCAAAGGCGAGCGCGATCGTCGGAACCTGCATTCCGTCGACGCGTGCGGCGAAGGCGGCAACGCAGACGATTCCGATCGTCATGTCGGTGGATGGCGATCCTGTTGCCGCAGACCTCATCACCAGCTTCGCCCGGCCGGGAGGCAACGTCACCGGGACAACGACTCTTTTCGAAGCGCTCATCCCCAAGTGGATCGAGCTGATCCGCGTTGCGGCGCCGGGAATTCAGATCTTGGCGTTGCTCCGCGATCCGTACAACGTCGTCGATCCGTTCTATGCCGCGCAGTTCGACGAGGCGGCGAAGCGCCTCGGCGTCGGAGTCGAGCAGTTCGAGGTGAGAGCGCCGGACGACGTGGATCGAGCTTTCGCCCGGATGGGGCAGCGCAAACTGGGTGGCCTGGTCGTCCTTACCGAGGCCTTCCTCGCCGGTGAAATCGACCACATCGTTCCCCTCGCGAACCGGTACGCGCTGCCATCGATCTACGGTTTCCGCGAGTTTGCGGAGGCTGGCGGCCTGATGAGTTACGGCTTGAGCTTTCGCGACTACTACCGTCGCGTCGCGCGCTACCTCGATCTTGTCCTGAAGGGCACGAAGCCGGCAGATCTGCCGGTGGAGCAACCAACGCGAATCGAGCTGGTGATCAACCTCGCGACCGCACGCAAGCTGGGAATCAGGCTGCCGCCCGAGCTCATCGTGCGTGCAGACCGGGTGATCGAGTGAGCCCCTGCGCAGTCACGATAGCGTCGCTGCAGCTGCAGGCGAACGAAGTGATCCACTGAACGGATGAGGTTGCGCTCCTCGGCCGCGATCGGGTACCGTGGAACACCATGTCCAGGCCGCCACGCCAGACCGACTTGACCGACGCCAGGCTTCGCGCCTCGCGATCGGCGTAAGCCCATGGCCTCGGTCCCGCTGGGAGCCGCCACATCGTCGCTGCCTCGCCGCACGAGCCGCGGTCGGCTGTTCCGGAAGTATCTGCTGCTGATCCTCTCGCTGGTGACGATCGCGCTGCTCGCTTCGGGAGCGATCAGCATCTACTTCACATACCAGGAGACCAAGGCGTCGCTCGCCCTGCTGCAGCACGAGAAGGCGCTCGCGGCGGCTTCCCGGATCGAGCAGTACATCGCGGGCATCGAGCGACAACTTGCCTATGCCGCCCTGCCCCAGCTCGATGCGAGCGATGTCGAGCTGAGGCGCATCGAGTTTCTCAAGCTGCTGCGCCAGGCGCCGGAGATCACCGACATCTGCCAGCTCGACCCTGTCGGCAGGGAGCAGATCTGCGTCTCCCGCCTCGGGATGGATTCCATCGCCCCGCCAGGCCAGGGAAAGGACCGCTCGCAGGAGCCCGCGTTCCGCAATGCGAAGCGCGCCCAGCCCTGGTTCAGTCCCGTGTACTTTCGTAAGGAGACCGAGCCCTACATGACGATCGCGCTGCGCTCCGGCGGAGACAGCGGCCCGGTGATCGTCGCCGACGTGAACCTCAAGTTCATCTGGGATGTCGTGTCGCGGATCAAGATCGGCGAGAAGGGCAAGGCCTACGTCGTGGACGGCAGCGGCTTCCTGGTCGCGGATCCCGACATCGGGCTCGTGCTGCGCAAGACGGATCTGTCTCAGCTTGCCCATGTGAAGGCGGCGCTCGGCTCCGGCAAGGACGATGACCAGACGCTGGTTTCCACCGATCTCGCCGGAACGCAGGTGCTGACCTCGGTGGCGCCGATCGAGTCCCTGCACTGGAACGTGTTCGTCGAGCAGCCGGTGGCGGAGGTATACGCGAGGCTGAACGCTTCCATCGCGCGCGCGGGTCTTCTGCTGCTCGCCGGCCTGATCCTTTCCGCGCTCGGCGCGCTGGCGCTCGCCCGCGGCATGGTCCGGCCGATTCGCACGCTCGAGGAAGGCGCGGAGCGCATCGGCGCCGGCGATCTCGACCAGAAGATCGAGGTTCACACCGGCGACGAGCTGGAGGCGCTCGCCAATCGCTTCAACCGGATGACGACGCAGCTCAAGGAGTCCTACGCCGGCCTCGAACGCAAGGTCGAGGAACGCACGCAGGAGTTGCAAAATTCCCTCGAGCAGCAAACCGCGATCAGCGAGATCCTGCGCGTCATCTCCAGCTCGCCGACCAATGTTCAGCCGGTGCTCGACGCAGTCGCGGAGCGTGCCGCGCACTTGTGCGGCTCACCCTTCGCGCGCGTGTTGCTGGTGGACGGCGCCACGCTGCGTACGGCTGCCAGCTACTCGACTGAGCCTGGGCAGCTCGTCGAATCTCCCCCCACAGCTTTGAGCAGGTCGACCATCAATGGTCGTGCAGTGCTTGATCGGAAGACAGTTCATCTCGCGGATATCGTGCCTTTGCTCGACACCGAATTCCCTGATGCTCGAGCGAATGTCACCCTGGGTGGTCACCGCGCTGTGCTCGCGGTCCCACTGATGCGCGAGGGGAATGCCTACGGAAGCATTATCGTGTTCCGCCGGGTGCCGGGCCTGTTCTCGCCGGATCGGGTCGCGCTGGTGGAGACATTTGCTCGTCAGGCCGCGATCGCGATCGACAATGTCCGGCTGTTCAACGAGACCAAGGAAGGCCTCGAGCGGCAGACCGCGATCAGCGAGATTCTTCGCGTGATCTCCAGCTCGCCTGGCGACGTGACACCGATGTTGAGTGCCGTCGCGGAGCGGGCAATGAAGCTGTGCGACGCAGCGCAATCCACGATCGTTCTCGTCGATGGCAACTTGCTTCGTTGTGCCGCGTCAGTCGGCAGCACCGGGCACATGCAGGAAGGCGAAGAGATACCCCTCAACCGCGGTTCGGTGGCCGGCCGTGCAGTCGTCGACGGCGTGTCGGTGCAGATCGAGGATCTGGCAGAGGCACCTGAGGGCGAGTTCCCGATCGGCCGGGAGCTGCAGCGCAGAATCGGGCATCACACCGCGCTCGCAGTGCCGCTGATGCGCGAGAACCTCGCGATCGGCTCCATTCAGCTCTGGCGAATGGAGACACGGGCCTTCACCGAGAAGCAGATCTCTCTGGTGAAAACCTTCGCCGACCAGGCCGCGATCGCAATCGAGAACGTGCGGCTGTTCAACGAGACCAAAGAGGCCCTCGAGCGGCAGACCGCGATTGCGGAGATCCTCCGCGTCATTTCCGGGTCGCCCACCGATGTCCTGCCTGTGCTCGACGCGATTGCGGAGCGCGCTGCGCGACTCTGCGATGCGTCTGCAGCCTCGATGTACCTGATCGACGGCGACGCGTTGAAGCACCTTGCCTCCAAGGGGCCGTCGCCGGACCCGGTGACCCATGTCGATTCGCTGCCGATCAACCGCGATTCCATCACTGGCCGCGCGGTGCTCGAGCGAAAAATGATCCACGTACCGGACTTGCTGGCGGAGGCGGCCGAGTACCCGCTCAGTCGCGAGATTGCCAAGCGCCACGGGCATCGCGCCGTAGTGGTGGTTCCGCTGCTGCGCGAAGGTAATGCCTTCGGCGCGATCCTGCTCCGACGCGCTGAGGTGCGGCCCTTCAGCGAGCGGGAGCTCGCGCTGCTCAGGACCTTCGGCGACCAGGCGGCGATCGCCATCGAGAACGTGCGGCTGTTCAACGAGACCAAGGAAGCGCTCGAGCAGCAGCAGGCATCGGGAGAAGTACTGGCGGCGATTAGCAGCTCGATCGCGGACACGAAGCCCGTGTTCGACCGAATTCTCGCCAGCTCCGAGCGGCTTTTCGCCGGCACGGTCATCAGTGTGAACGTTGTAGGCGAGGACGGTCTCGTGCGTACCGTCGCACACCATGGCCCCGGCGCGGAGGAGCTTCTGAAGCAGGGGCATGTCCCCATCGATCGGCAGAGTGCGACCGGCGTCTGCATTCTGGAGCGGCGTGTGCTCCATTTCCCGGACGCGCAGAACGACCCCGCGGTGCCGCCTGTCACGCGCGAGGGAGTAAGAATCGCCGGAGCCAAGGCCGCGATCTTCGCACCGATGCTCTGGGAAGGCAGAGGCATCGGGTCGATCTCGGTCGGCCGCGATCGCGTTGGCCCGTTCTCCGACAAGGAGATCGCTCTGCTCAGGACGTTCGCCGACCAGGCGGTGATCGCGATCCAGAACGCACGCCTGTTCAACGAAACGAAGGAAGCCCTCGAGCAGCAGCAGGCCTCAGGCGAGGTCCTTTCCGCAATCAGCAGCTCGATCGCCGACACGAAGCCGGTCTTCGATAAGATCTTGGCGAGCTGCGAGCGTCTATTCGCCGGCAAACTGATCGCGATCGCGCTGGTCGGCGAGGACAAGCGTGTGCGTGTCCGCGCGTACCGCGTTGGCGACGGCGTCACGCACGACGCGCCCGAACAGGCCGGATTCGCATTGACGGATAGCGGCACCGGGCTCGCGATCTCGCGTCGCGAGGTCATTCACTATCCGGACATCAGCGCGGTCCGCGATCTGCCGGGCGGCATC
>DASVFM010000007.1:0-44090 GCA_036380055.1 Casimicrobiaceae bacterium | reverse complement strand
GTCGGCTTCGCGCCGCTCAAACCTGCCGAGTTCGTCGTCATCCAGATTCAGCAGATGGCAGGCCAGATCCAAGGGTAGGGAGCAACCAGATGCCGGAGTCCAGCATCATGAACGCGAAGAACGTTGGCGAACTCCGCTTCTGGGGCCGCAGATCATAGGATCCGAATCACCAGCTCGTGGCATAGCGCGGGGTAAAGCCGCACAACAAATTCGGATTGCATTGACTGAAGGCGTGGCCTACCTGCCCCAGCGAAGCGCCAGCGGGTGGAGCTCCGCGGCGAGCTCGAGCAGTCCGGCCCGCGTCGTCGGATGGAGCGGCGCCAGCGGATGGCGGACCGCCTCGCTCCGGATCACGCCACCTGAGGCCATGACGGCCTTCGTCGCGCGCAATCCGCATTGGCGATTCTCGTAGTTGATGAGCGGAAGGATCCGGCCATAGGCCTGCGCAGCGTCCGCTCGACGTCCCGCAAGATGATCGATAACCACCGGCCGGATCAGATCGGGCAGGAGCGCGCTCGGCATCGTGCCGGTCGCGCCGGCGTCGAGATCGGCCATCAGCGTGATCGACTCCTCGCCGTCGAACGGCCCGGCAATCGAATCGCCGCCGGCCTCGAGCAGTGCGCGAAGTTTGGCTGCGGCGCCAGGCACTTCGACCTTGAAGTAGCGCACCTGCGGCACCTCGCGGGCGAGGCGCGCGAGAAACGCCACGGACAATGCGACGCCTGAAAGCGGCGCGTCCTGTAGCATGAGCGGAATGCCGCCGGCCTCCGCCACGCGTGCGAAGTGCTCGAGCATCGCGTTCTCCTCGGCGCGCAACGTGGCCCCATGGTACGGCGGCATGAGCATCAGCATCGCCGCGCCGGCGGCCCTTGCCTTGCGCGCGCGTTCCATCGCGATGCCTGTGCTGAAATGGCTGCACGTGACGATCACCGGCACGCGCCCGGCCACGTGCGACAGACACAGCTCGACCAGCGTATCGCGCTCGGCATCGGTGAGGGCGAACTGCTCGGAATAGTTGGCGAGGATGCAGATCCCGTCGACTCGCTGATCGACCATGCAGTCGAGCACCCGCCGTTGCCCGTCGAGATCGAGCTCGCCCGAATCGGTGAACGGCGTGGGGGCGATCGGGAAGACGCCGGTCAGCGCCTTCGTTGGGGAGGAGGACATGCGGTTGCTCCGATGGAACGCCTGCGCAGACTCCCGAATCGTGCGCGCG
Organism: Casimicrobiaceae bacterium; assembly: GCA_036380055.1. Classification (GTDB taxonomy): domain Bacteria; phylum Pseudomonadota; class Gammaproteobacteria; order Burkholderiales; family Casimicrobiaceae; genus PALSA-1003. The sequence continues at coordinate 42,874 of DASVFM010000007.1, read as the reverse complement.
CATCACGCGCCGCAGTCGGTCTAGCTTGCGCTGCTGCCCTTCGACAGGGCGACGAGCGGATTCGGCGCAGGCTGCGCGACCCGCCGCAAGGTATTGGTGTCACGGTGGTCGAATGCCGGCGTCTTGCCGCGAACCGCCAGATCGGTGCGCGTGACGTAGGTCCAGCTGTCGTCGCCATTGAAGGTGATGTCGATGCGATAGTAGTCGGTGCGAAACGCTTCGTCGAGGAAAGTGGTCGAGCAAATCCCGAAGCGGGCATCGCCGCGCCGGGCTTCCACCGAAATGCGCTGGTCATCCGGCTTCGCGGTTCCGCCCGCCAGCACGACCTGGCCGCGCGGAATGGCGATCGTCTGCATGATCAGCCCGGTGGCCGGTTCCCAAAGCCAATAGCCGACCTGGTCGTGGAAGGTGATCGCTTCCTCCGGCGTGTTGATGTGGATGTGGTAGCGCAGCCCATAGAGGAGCTGGGGGCCGTTGGTCTGCGGATCGATCGGATCCATTCGGATGTGCTCTCGGAACACCCGCCGCTCGGGTCCCTCTGCTTTCGGGTTGATGTCCACGCCCTGATCGGACTGCCAGACACCGGCCAGCCGACGCAGCGGGCCGAGATTGGCCAGCGTATCCGGCGAAAAATCTTCGGGTTCGGTGAAGATGTCGTCAGGAATGTTCGGCATCGTTTCCTCTATTGAGTGACTGACCGGGAGCCGAGCCTCGGCTCTGATTCGTTGCCGTCGAGCGCCTCCCCTCGTCGCCCATTTCGGGTGGCTTGGAAAGGCGGTCTGGCCGGATGATCGCGCATCGCCCAAGCAAATCTCGCGTGGGTGGCGGACCACTGCGCAGGCTTTCCGGCCGGAGTTTGACGCAAGTCAAGGTAATCTGCCGCGTATGTGGGAAACTTTCCCACGTTATCCGTGCTCGCCCTCGGGGGCGGATTTTCGTTTTCCGAGGCTCGACGAGAAGCGCTCAAGGACTCTGTTGATGCGTTGGGGAATGTCACGAAGATGAAGAACCTCGCGATTGCGTCACTGCTCGCCATTGGCCTTTTCGCCGTGTTCGCGGGCCGAACGTGGGCACTGGATACGACACCACCGGTCATCACGTGGACGGTTACCGGTAGTCAAGGAAATAACGGCTGGTATACCGGCAACGTCAGCCTGACATGGACGGTAACCGATCCCGAGTCGAAGACCATTCGGACGTCCGGCTGCGGGGCCGTGACGCAGACGACCGACACGTCGGGCAGGACCTACACATGCACCGCGAGGAGCCGCGGGGGCACGAGCAAGCAGTCGGTAACGATCAAGCGCGATGCGACGCCTCCCGCCGTGACGATCGCCCAGCCCACCTCTGGCGCGACCTACAATCTGAGTCAGTCCGTGACCGCGAACTTCACGTGCAGCGATGCAACGGCGGGCATCGCGACGTGCAACGGCACGGTGTCCAATGGCGTCGCCATCGATACGACAACGAGCGGAACGAAGACCTTCACCGCCAGCGCGGTCGACAAGGCGGGCAACTTGAAAACGGCGACCGCCACGTACACCGTGAATGGCCCGAATCCGCCCGTGGGCGGCGGGACGCGACTGTTCGCGTGGAACGACCTCGGCATGCATTGCATGGACACCGACTACTCGGTCTTCACCTTGTTGCCGCCGTTCAACGACCTGAACGCCCAGCTTATGGTCAATGGGAAGCTCGTCGGCGGGGACGCCTACAAGCTGACCTACGAATCGGCCACGGATCCCGCGGGATCGGCTAACACCTACAGCGTGGGTCCGATCCAGAAGACCAATTTCTGGGACTACTTCTTCGCGCTGTTCGGTCTGGGACCGCTGCCCCCGAACATCGGCATGACCGGGAATCCGACTGCGTCCACGACGCCGGCACCGCTCGCTTGGGACTCTGGTTACAACTGGTATGAGGGTTCGGGCATTCCGATCACGCCGATCGACGACGCCGGCAAAGTGAATCCGTTCCCGATGGTCAAGGTCACCGCCAGGGATAGCAGCGGTAACGTGCTCGCAAGTGCGCACAGCGTCCTCCCGGTGGCGACCGAGATCAACTGCAGCCTGTGTCACGCCAGCGTCACCGGCACCCCGGCCGCCAAGCCGGCCGGCGGCTGGGTGAACTCCGTCGCCACGCCCACCGAGCGCGACTGGAGAGTGAATGTGCTTCGCTTGCACGACGAAAACAATGCTGGTAACGCCAACTATTCCGCGCTGTTGAGCGCCAAGGGCTATGGAGCGAGCCTGGAGGGCTCGGTGACGAAGGCAGATCCGACCCAGAACAAGCCGATCTTCTGCGACACCTGTCACAACAGCAATGCGCTCGCCTACTGGGGGCTCGGTGGGCAGAACAGCGTCTCGACGATGACGGCTGCGATGCACACGACGCACGCTACCGTCATCGACCCGATATCGGGCAAGACGCTGGACAGCATCGGCACGCGCGACGCCTGTTACAACTGCCACCCGGGCAAGATCACGCAGTGCCTGCGCGGCGCAATGGGCAACCCGGTCAATGCGCAGGGCAAGCACCTGATGGAGTGCCAATCCTGCCACGGCTCGATGGCGACGGTCGGCGGCAATCGCAACGGGTGGTATGACGTGCCCACCTGCCAGTCCTGCCACCATGACGGCGCCCGCGACACGGTCGCCATCAATCAGGACGGCTCGTTCAAGGCCCCGGCGGATACGCGCTTCGCGACGAACGCCAACAAGCCGGCGGCCGGCCTCAGCCTGTACCGTTTCAGTGTCGGCCACGGCAGCTTGCAATGCGAGGCCTGCCACAACTCGACCCACGCCGAATTCACCGACAAACCGAGCGCGAGCGGCAACTCGACGAACGATAACCTGCGCGCCATCGAGGCACAGGGCTACGTCGCCGCGATTCGCGAGTGCACGTCGTGTCACGCGACGGTCCCGACATCGTCGAATGGCGGTCCGCACGGCATGCACTACATCGGGCAATCCTGGGTCAACAATCACGAGAACGTCGCCAACGGAGCGAATCAGGCGGACTGCCTCTACTGCCATGGATCGACGTCTTCAGGCTCCGACCTGGCCGTGATCAAGGTAGCGAAGACCTTCAACATCGACGATGGCCGCAGCAAGTCCTTCGCTCCCGACCAGCGGGTGACCTGCTGGAGTTGTCACAACGGCCCGAATCCCTGAGCCCACCTCTGTAAGGAGCGCTCAGCGCCTCCAATCGCGCTGCACTAAGCGGGCTCTCCGTCGCTCAGCCATTCCTTCAGCAACGCGTAAGTCATCTGTCATCGTGACCGACAAACCGCGAGCGCTGGGACGGGTTCTGGGGGTCTGTGAGTTCCAAAGACCTCCACCCCATTAGCCAAAGGCAGCCTGTCCAACGCGCCCAAGCTGCGCTAGTCTTAGTCGAACTCGATGACCTCTCGCCGGCCGCGATCTAGCCGCGGTGAGGCAGCTCACGAGCGCTGTCGCAGGCACAGAAGGGCGCGCGAATGTTGAAGCTACTTGTCGTTAGCGTTCTGTGGGCGGATTCACCAGCCAACCTTTGGTCGATCCCCGACCTTGCAGCGCAGTTTCAGACCGTCGCAGCGTGGTATGCGGAGGCTAGCTACGGCAAGGTGACGCTCGTTCCGACCGTGACGCCTTTCGTGCGCGCTAGCGCGACTTCTGAAAGGGTCACCTTCGACACGCTGTTGCGTGTCTCTTCCGATGTCGCTGGACAATTGAAAGCAGCAGGGTTCGACGCGCTCAAGTTCGATCGCACGGTCTACGTCGTTCCACGCGTTGCCTCCGTTGGCCCCAAGGGCCTCACTCTGGGCTCGTCGATATGGTTGAACTGCGGCAACAGCGACTACGTCACCTTCGGCGCGATTCACGAATTGGGCCATTCGCTCGGTCTCGCGCACGCGCAGTCGCTGCGCCTCGGCAGCCGCAACGGCAATCTGATGATCTTTCCCGGTCTCGATATCAAGCAGCTGGGCGGTAATGTCATCGGCTTCCGCCAGGATGCCGCGGACCCGACGAATGCGATGTCCTACGCGCAAGTCCGGGCTCACTTCGGTGCGTACGACAAGGCGCAACTCGGCTGGATTGCACCGATCACCTGGGACGGCAAGGACCAAACCTACGAATTGACTCCGCTCGCGCGAAGGGGTGGGGCGCTGTATGGCATCAAGATCCCGATGACGCAGTTCAGGGCCACGTCGCAGCGGGTCTACTGGATCGAGCTACGGAATGGCCAAGGGTTCGATGCCAGCCTCGAGCCGAAGAATCGCGGCTTCATCGTCAGCGTCGCCAACGATTTCTCATGCCTTCCGACCTGCTCGATCGACGCACACCCCGAGACGCAAACAGTGAGCGACAGCGCATTCCAGGCTGGCGACGCGTTCGAAGATGGGACGGTCCGCTTCGACTTCCTCGACGCGACCCATGTACGGGTACGGCCGGATTCGGGAGCGCGACCGCCGACGCAAATGCCAAAGCCGTAACCAGGCGTGCAGCGGTGGTCTATGCGGATTCGGTGCTCCGATCCGCAGCGCTACGCGGTTTCTCCCTCGTTCATCCATTCCTTGAGCAGCGTGTAAGTCACGGCGAGCACGACCGGCCCCACGAACAAGCCTACGATGCCGAAGGCGATCAGCCCTCCGAGCACACCCGCGAAAATCAGCAGCAGCGGCAGGTCGGCGCCCTTGCGGATCAGCATCGGGCGCAGCACGTTGTCCAGGCTCCCGACGATAACGCTCCACACCAGCAACGCGACGCCCCATCCCGTCTGATCGGTCCAGAACAGCCAGACAACCGCGGAACCAAGGACAAGCAGGGGCCCGATCTGAGCGATGCAAAGGAGCAGAACGACACCCGTCAGAAGCCCGGCGAACGGGATGCCTGCCGCGGCAAGGCCGAGGCCCGCAAGGATCGTTTGCGCAAGCGCGGTGACGACCACACCGAGCGCGACGCCTCGGATCGCCCCGCCGGCGAGCACGACGACCTCTTCGCCGCGAGCGCCGGCGAGGCGGCGGCCAAAGCGGATCAGCCCGGCTCTGACCGCCTCGCCCTGCGTATACATGATCACCGCAATGACGACGGTCAGCAGGAACTCGATGCCCAGCAGCCCGACGCCGCTCAGAGCATTGAGAAGCCACTGCGCCGCTTCCGCTGCATGCGGTGCCAGGCGCGCCATGAGGCCTTCTCTCCCCGCAGCGGCAACACCTACCCAGAGCTCGGCGAGCTTCGCGCCCACGAGCGGGATACGCGACACCCATTCGGGCGGAGGCGGGATCGATGCGGTGGCGAGCGTATTCGCCCACCCCTTGATCGTGGTCGCGTTGTCGAGGAGCGTCTGGATCGCCAGCACCAGCGGCACCACGAACACGAGCACCATGGCGGCGGACATGACCGTCACCGCCAGGGCCCTGCTGCGCAACGCAGCCTGCACCTTCAGCATCATCGGCCAGGTCGCGACGACGATCATTCCCGCCCAGACGGTCGCGAGCAGGAACGGGCGCAGGACCCAGAAGGAAGCCGCGATCAGAATGATCAACAGCAGCACGGCGAGCACGATGCGCGCGAGGTCGCCCCGCGGGGCGGGGCGGGGTGGTCTGTCGGTCATAGCGTGAAATCGGGTCGACGATTCTCGTCGCCACGCAGAGCGCTGGGCATTTTTCCGGACTCCCCGTTTTCAAACTCCGGCTGGCGGTGCCGGGACCGTGTCCGATGCGCGAATCTAAGCCCCCGAGAACGGCCGGTCAACGGACGAGCTCGCGATCGGTCGGGGTTTGTTGCCAGTTGTGTCGACCGCAACCCGCGTCCGCTTCGGTGAACTAGGTGCTAGGCTTCGACTCAAACTATGCCGACGCTGGAGGAACCCTATGCCGAGACATAAAGCCTTGGACCGCAGCCGTCGCGGGTTGCTCGTAGGAGCCGGCGCATCGGCACTCGTCCTCGCGCTGCGGCCATTGCACGTTTTCGGCCAGGGAAGCGCCGCCGCCAAGCAGCGAATCGGCGTCGTCGGCTCGGGCCATATCGGAGGGACGATCGGCGGCCTGTGGGTAAAGGCCGGACATCCCGTGATGTTCTCGTCCCGCCATCCCGAAGAGTTGAGCGACTTGGTGTCCCAGCTCGGTCCCCTTGCGAGCGCCGACACGGTGGCCAAGGCCATCGCCTTCGGCGACGTGCTCTTCTTCGCGGTGCCTTACGGCGCACTGCCGCAAATCGGCCAGGATTACGGAACTGCGATGAAGGGCAAGATCGCGCTCGACGCCTGCAACGCTTCCGCAAGCCGCGACGGCACCGCCATCGCCGAAGAAGTGGAGCGCAATGGCATCGGCGTCACCTCGCAGAAATATCTGTCCGGCACGCGGCTCGTGCGCGCCTTCAACACGCTTTCCTACAGGATTTTCGCGAGCGAAGCGAATCGACCCGACCCGAAGCTGGCGATCCCGATCGCGGGTGACGACCCCGAGGCGGTGCGAGTGGCCGCCGCTTTGGTGCGCGACGCGGGCTTCGAGCCCGTCGTCGTGGGCAAGCTCGCGGACGCCCGACGGTTCCAGCGGGGCGAACCGGGCTACGGGCAAAACGTGAGCGCGGCCGAACTCAGGCAGATGCTTTCGCTGGCGCCGTGATCTCGCTGCGGCGCTGGCTGCAGTCGGCAGTGCCGGCTATCCCCGCGGAGCGCGCCGCTGCGCTGTGGTCGTTTGCCTATTTCTTCACGCTGCTGGCGGGCTACTACGTGTTGCGCCCGCTGCGCGACCAGATGGGCATTGCCGGCGGTGTCAAAGCGCTGCCATGGCTTTTCACCGCGACCTTCGTTTCGCTCCTCGTCGCTCAGCCGCTTTACGGAGCGCTGGTGGCGAAGTTGCCGCGCCGCCGGTTCATCCCGATCGTCTACCACTTCTTTGCCGCCAATCTCGCACTGTTCTGGCTGGTGCTGAGCCTCGGCTTCGCCCCGGTCCTCGTGGCGCGGATCTTCTTCGTCTGGGTCAGCGTATTCAACCTCTTTGCGGTCACGGTGTTCTGGTCGCTCATGGCCGACGTCTTTACGAGCGACCAGGGCAAGCGCCTGTTCGGCTTCATCGGCGCCGGCGGGACGGCGGGTGCGCTCCTTGGGCCAGCGATAACGATCGGGTTCTCCGTGCCGTTCGGCCCCACCAATCTGCTGCTCGTGGCGGTCGTGTTTCTGGAGCTGGCGGTATTCTGCGCTCGGCGCGTCGAAAGCATCGCCGGCGCGAGGCGGGGAGCGGATGCGGAGGAGCGCCCGATCGGCGGCAGCGCCTTTGCAGCTCTTCCCGAGCTCTTCCGCTCACGCTATTTGCTTGGCGTGGGCGTCTGGGTCAGCCTTCTCTCGTTCGGTGCGACCATCCTGTATTTCGAGCAGGCCAATATCGTGTCGGCAGCCGTTCATGGCGCCGGCGAGCAGACCCGAATCTTCGCCGGTATCGACCTCGCGGTAGGGCTGCTGACGCTGGCTACGCAAGTCTTCGCGACAGCGTCCTTGCTCAGGCGCTTCGGTACCGGTGCGACGGCGGGTGCGCTGCCGGCGGTGTATGTCGTCGGCTTCGCAGTCCTGGCGCTTGTGCCCACGCTCGCGGTCGTGGTGACGTTCCAGGTAGTACAGCGCTGGATGAACTTCGCCATCGCCAATCCGGCGCGTCAGGTGTTCTTCACCGTGATGGAGCGCGAAGAGAAATACAAGGCGAAGAACCTGATCGACGTAGTGATCTATCGCGGCTCCGACGCGTTGTACGGCTGGGTGTTCGACACCCTGCAGGCGCTCGGGCTCAAGCTCGGCGGGATCGCTCTGTGTGCCTTGCCTGTGATGGCCGCTTGGCTCATCCTGTCGGCTTCGCTGGGCAGGACCCAGCAACGCCGCGCCGCTCAGCTCGGCGCAGCGGCGCAGGAAGGCTGACGATGCCCCGAATTTCCCGCCGCGACTTTACCGCGCTGGCCGCCGCCGCGCTGGTGGCGCCGGGCGCTTTCGCCCAGACCCCGGAGGGGGCGCTCATTACGCGCGCCATCCCGAGCACGGGCGAGCGCTTGCCGGTGGTCGGGCTTGGCACCGCCGTAAGCGCATTCACCCGCGATGATGAAGCGATGCGGCATGCGGCCGGCGACGTCGTTCGCACGCTCGTCGACGGCGGCGGCCGGCTCGTCGACACCGCGTCCACTTATGGCGATGCCGAGAGCGCGCTGGGTAACGTCATTGCGGCGATGGGCTGGCGCGACAAACTCTTCATCGCCACCAAGGTCGAGCAAGCCGACTCGGCGGAGCTGAGGCGATCGCTGGCAAGGCTCAAGACGGCGAAGGTCGACCTGCTGCAGCTTCACAACGTGCGCGATGCGCAACAGTCCCTCGCGCAGTTCCGCAACTGGAAAGCGCAGGGCCTCTGCCGCTACATCGGCATCACCTCCACCTACCACAGTGATTTCGCCGCGGTCGAGGCAGTGCTCGGGCGCGAGAAGCCGGACTTCGTGCAGGTCGACTACTCGCTTGACGATCGCACCGTGGAACAGCGCATCCTGCCGCTGGCGGCCGAGGTCAAAGCCGCGGTGCTGACCGCCCTGCCGTTCGGTCGCGGTCGCCTGCTGCGGTCGGTTCGCGGAAAGGCCATCCCCGACTGGGCGGCAGAGTTCGCCGGAACGTGGGCGCAGTTGTTCCTCAAGTACCTTCTCGGCGACGAGCGGGTCACCGCAGTGATTCCCGGGACTTCCAATCCGGCGCACATGGCGGAGAATCTTGGCGCCATGCGCGGGAGGCTGCCCGATCCGGAGCAGCGCAGGCGCATGGTGGCGTTCATGGACCATCTATAATCGGACACACAGGAGGCGAATCGTGAAGCCTTTCAACAAACTCATGGAGGCCGTGGCAATTCCCGGAAAGGGATCGGGAAACCTCGACGTTGCGCTCTCGACGGTCGTCCCTGCCGGCAAGCAGCTCGTCGTCGAGTTCGTCTCGACGAGCTCCGAGATGCCGGTCGGACAGAAACCGCACCCAGTCATCGTCATCCTCGACAATGCCGGCAGCGCGGTCGTCCAGCATTATTGCGTGACCCAGTTTCAGCTCAACTACGGTGGCGCGGATCTCTACAAATCGGCCGATCCGGTACGAATGCACTTGCCGCGCAATCTTACGCTGCGCGTTGTCCTCGCTCGCGACGGCGCGGTCGGAACGGCCCGCTGCTTCTTCGGCATCAGCGGGCACCTCGAGGCGGCCTGACGCGCATGATTGCTGCGGCAAGCCCCTTAACTGAGGTAAAGTCGTGCTTTGCCGCGGTGGCGAGAAACCTCGCGATGGGACCGCGGGCAACACGAGAGGAAACGATGCGCAATCAACTAGCGTACCTTTTGGTCGGGGTGCTGTCTCTGTTCTTGCTCGCCGGTCCTGCGGGCGCGCAGCAACAGCAACCAGGGGAGTCTGAGATTCGCCAGGGAGTGATCGAGCAGATCACCGCAACGCAGCTGCAGACCAATCATCATCGCGGCCTGGGCGCGATCATCGGCGGCCTCGGCGGTCTGGGCATCGGCAGCCTGATCGGCGCCGGCACCGGGCGCGACGTGGCCATGGTCGCCGGCACGCTGGGCGGAGCGCTGCTTGGCAATAACGTGCAGAAGCGCTACGATCAGCCGGTCCCCGGGCAGGAAATCGTCGTGCGCCTGAAAAGCGGGGTGCTGGTGCAGATTACGCAGCCGGTCAATCCGAGCCTGCAGCCGGGCCAGCGCGTGTACATCGAAGGCAGCGGCGAGGGCGCGCGGGTGGTTCCGCAGCAATAGATCATCGTACGGTGCCCCCGCGAGACCGCTGGCTACCGGGACGTTGTGGGGCGGGGAGAGCCGCCGATTCGTCGAGTATCTTTCTTTGAATTGCTCATGCTGATGCGCAGAACCGTGGGGCTGATCCTGGCGCTGATTATCGCCGGGAGCGTCGGCGCGGCGACCGAGTCGCCGATACGCAGCATCGACGTCCGCCAGGACTCGGAATCGTACGTTGCGAATCTTGTCATGTTCGCACCGGTTCCGCTAAAGACCGCCTGGGACGTCCTGGTCGACTTCAACCACATGTCGGGTTGGGTGCCCAACGTACGCGAGAGCAAGGTGGTCGCGACCGAAGGCAATACGCTAACTGTCGAGCAGCGGGGCACTGCAAAATTCGGAATCTTCAGCATCCCCTACACCAGCGTGCGGAAAATGCAACTCGATCCGCTGAAGACGGTGCGCGCTACGCAGATAGAGGGAAACATGCGCCAGCTCGAGTCATTGATGACGCTCGCGGGCGCGGACGGCGGGACGCAGCTCACCTACCGTCTCGAAATGATTCCCGGCGGCCTCGCCGCGACCGTGCTGTCGAAGGAGTTCCTCGAACATGAGCTGCGCGAGCAGTTCACAGCGATCATCGAGGAGATGGTGCGACGCAATCGCTAGACGTCGGCGCCGGCGGCCTTTCTAATCGTCCGCGGCGCGTCAATCGCTATACCTCCAGCCCGAACTCCTTCAGGATCGCTGCTTTCAGTTCCACGAGGCGGGGCTCGCCGAGGTGCCGCGGATGCGGGTACGGCACCTCGAACGTCGCCTGGATCGTCGCGGGGCGCGCCGAGAGCACGAGTACGCGGTCGGCGAGTTGAATTGCTTCCTCGACGTCGTGCGTGATGAGCAAGCACGTGTGGCGCTCGGCCTCGAGGATGCGCCGCAGCTCGAGCCGCATCTGCAGCGCGGTAAGAGCATCGAGCGCGGCGAGCGGCTCGTCCATGTAGAGGATGTCGGGCTTGACGACCAGCGCCCGCGCGAGCTCGACGCGCTTGAGCATCCCGCCGGAGAGCTCGTGCGGATAACTTCGTTCGAAGCCGCTCAGGCCGACGAGCGCCGCATAGTGGTCGCTCAGCTCCTGCTTGTTGGTGTGATGCCCGTTAAGGCCGAACATGAGGTTCTGCCGGACGGTGAGCCACGGGAACACCGATCCCTTCTGCGAGATCAAGATGCCCTTGGGGCTGGGGCGGGTCATCGACGCGCCGTCGACGCTGACGCCCCCCGTGTCGGGCCGGTCGAATCCCGCGATGATGTGCAGCAGCGTCGTTTTCCCGCAGCCCGAGGGACCGACCATCGCGACGAATTCTCCGTTGCCGACCGAAAACTCGATGTCGCGCAGAACCGGGAGCTGGCCGCGGTCGGTCGCGTAACTCTTCGAGATGTCGCGAATGACGATCTTAGCGGCCATAGCGCCAGCGAACCGATTTCAGACGCTCGAGCCGCCGCATCATCGTGTCGAGCAGGAGGCCCGTGAGACCGATGATGATCATGCCCGCCACGACGAGATCGTAGCGGTTACCGGCATTGCGTGAATCGATGATCAGGTAACCGAGTCCTGATCGAAGCGCGATCATCTCGGCCGCAACCACGACCAGCCAGGCGATCCCGAGGCTCACTCGCAGACCGACGATGATCTGCGGCAGCACCGCGGGGATTACGACCTGGAAGAAGAGCCGCTCCCGAGAGACGCCGAAGTTGTCGGCCGCGCGCAGGTATTGCCGCTCGATCGTGTGCACGCCGGACGCCGTCTGCAGGATCGTGGGGAACACCGAAGACAGGAAGATCAGAAAGATCGGCGAGAGATCCCCGACGCCGAACCAGAGGATGGCGATGGGGATCCAGGCAATCGGCGAGATGGGCCGCAGGACTTGCACGAGCGGATTCACGGTGTCGAACGCGCCTCGCTTCCATCCCATCCACAGCCCCAGCGGAATGCCCACGGCCACGGCGAGGGCAAATCCGCTGCCGACGCGGAACAGGGATGCTCCGATATGCGTCCACAGCTCGCCGTCGCGGGCGAGATCGACGACCGCGGTTACGACCTGCAGCGGAGTGGGGAAGATGACGCTCTTCGTCTCCACCACGGCGAACCACCACAAGGCGACGACTGCCGCCGCGGCTGCAAGCGGTGGAACGATGCGCTTGAGCTTCGCCACGAGGTAGAAGCGATTACAGCGAGGCTGCGCGCTGCGTTTCGGCCGTGCGCCAGCGCAGGCGCGCCCAGCCGAGCTCGGGCTCGGGCTCGACGACGATGGTGAGCAGGCCGCTGGTGTGCAGCGGACAGGTGAAGAGGTACGTGGACGCCTTGCGGAAAGGCAGCCGGAAAGTCTGATCGGGCATGATCAGCACCGGTCCGAAGAGATGCGGCACGTCATCGTGGTTTTTCATTACGAGAACGTCCTTCACTCCCATCGTGAGCCGGATCTCGGCCGGAATGAGATCGAACGTCTCGCCTGCCTGCCTGCGGGCAAACGTGCCCTTCGGAATTTCATACACGGCTTCGCGCGAATCGGCGCTGAGCGGAGCGAACGCGGCCCAGGCCGGCACGCCGAGCCCGACGATCGCGAGCACAAGGAGGGCTCCGTAACGCAGCGGATGCTTCATATCACTTGGAGAGCAGCACCCTGACGTCGTGTTCCATGTCGTCGGCAGACACACCGAACGGCATCATCGCCCGCAGCTCGCCGCCCCGATCGATCAGGTAGACGAAGGACGAGTGGTCGAGAAAGTAGTTCGACTTCGGCATCTTCTCCACGTAGATCTTGTCCGAGAGTGTCACGCCATAGGCCTTGCGCACGGCGGCGAGCTCCTGCGGCGTTCCCGTCGCGCCGATGAATGTCGGATCGAAGGACGCCAGGAAAGTCTTCAACGTCGCCGCCGTGTCTCGCTCCGGATCGACGGTCACGTACACGACCTGAAAATCGCTCCCGGCGGCGGCGAGCTTCTTCTTCGCCTGCGCCAGATACGCGAGCGTCGTCGGGCAGACGCCCGGGCAGTGCGTATAGCCGAATCCCAGCGCCACGACCTTGCCGCGGTAGTGCGACAGCTTGAGCTCGGAACCGTTCGACCCTTTGAGCGAGAAGTCCGGTGCGGCGCGCGGCGGATCGAACACGCCTGCCCGAAGCTCGGGAGTGGTCGCCGCCTCGGCCGCGAGACAGAACAGGGAGAGCAGCGAAGCGGCGAGCACTCGGCCCGCAGGGCGCGCGAGCGATTTCATTTCAGAGCGCGATGCGCGCCGGCTTGATGTTCTTGACGAAGCTCTCGTCGACGTAATTTTCGTACGGAGAATGGTGCTTGATCGTCCCCGCGGCGATGGAAAGCTCCATCAGCTCCTCGAACTCCGACCTGATGAGCCGCAGGTCGGCGTAGGTCACACGATCCGACGGATTGTCCATCACGAACTGGAGCACCGCCGGATCCTGGTTGAAGAACTTCGACCCCGCCGCAATCTGCACTGCCTTGGTGCGATTGACCGGCGAAGCATCGAGCCACGTGCCGGCGCCCTGAACGTAGTTCACGAGCTGCTGCACGAGCGGGCGATTCTCCTTGATCAGCTCGTCGCGCACGGTAAGCACGCAGCAGATGTAGTTCGGCCATTCGTCGCGCGTCATGCTGAGCGGGCGTGCGTAGCCGGCCTTCTGCGCCACTGCGCCGAACGGCTCGCCGGTCGCATAGGCGTCGACCGCCTTCGCGTACAGCGCCGCGGGCATGTCGGGAGGCGCCATCTCGATGACCTGGACGTCCTTGAGCGTCATGCCTTCCTTGGCCAGCATCTTGCGAAGGAAGAGGTAGTCCACTGCGAAGCGGCTGGGCACCGCGACGCGCTTACCCGTGAGGTCCTTGAAATGGTTGTACGGCGAGTCGGTGCGGACCATGATTACCGCGCCGGACCGGTGCCCGAGCGAGACGACTTTGACGGGGATTGCGCTGTCGGCGAGATCCATGATCAGCGGCGCCAGCATGTAGGCAGCCTTGATGCGCCCGGTCATGAGCGACTCCTTGATCTCGGGCCAGCCGCTGTACTTGCTGAACTCGAACAACGAGCCAGTCAGCTGCGGCGCATCGCGATCCGCCGACGAGGCCGCGCAGGCGACGGGCAGCGTGAGGTTGCACGTAACCGGAAGCCCTCCCACCTGGAGCGCTTTTGCGCCGCCCTGCGCGTGTGACCTCGCACCTGCGGCGAGCAGGGCCGCGGCGAGCGAGCCCTGAAGGATCTGACGGCGACGAAGGAAATGTGGCGTCGGCGGGGAGTTGGTGCTCATGGTCTCATTCCCGGTGCGTTAATACGGCGTACCCATCACCTTCCCCGCGCGCTGGGCGCGCCGGGGAAGAGCCTGTGCGCATTTTAGCAGCGTCCTGACAGAGACTGCCGCACGGGCGCCGGCGGAGAGAGCCCCTGCGGACATCAGGCGAATTCCTCGTCAACGCCACCGTATCTTGGCTCTGCCGCGAGAGGCATAGCGGGCTTTCCGCTGTTAGCATCCGAATCGAGCTGCGGCAGGAGGCAGTAATACTGCAGGTGGCTCCACTGCAGGTTCCAAGGATAGCGGCGCCACTCGTCGCGAAGAAAGCTCGCGTATTGCGCGACCAGCGAGTCGATGCGTTCGTCGTCGTTCGAAGGCGGGTCAGGGATGACAAACGGCGCGACGAATTCAAGGACAAAGAACCCGCGCGGCGAGAAGCGGTAAGCGACCGGCATCACCTGCGCGTTCGTCCTGAGCGCGAGCTCGGCGAAACCTGCGGCGAATCGGCGCTGCCGCCCGAAGAACTCCATCGGGCGGGAATTGTCGAGGTTCTGCCGCGCGTCGGGTGCGTTGAAGACGATTCCTCCGCGGCTGAGCGAGTGCTTGGCAGCGTGCATCTGCCGCGCGAGCTCGAGGCGCTTCGTTCCCTGCGTGCCGAAGCCGGCCTGCTCGAGCCTGTCGTTCGTGATGCCGAGCTCGAGTCCGCTGTGGCCGACATGGCGAAGGTACGGTTGGAACAGGCGCGAGAACAGCCCGTGCATCGGCAGCAGGATGAGCCCTGCGCCGTCTCGGCGGTTGCGATCGAAATGCTCCCACCCGATGACGCGCGTCAGCCGCGCCACGAGTTCGGGCTGCCCATTGTTCAGTCTTTCGAAGCACCAGGCGCGCCAGAGGCGACCAAGCAGGCTCATGCCGATGAATTTGCGCGTCTCGCGCGGCGACAGTCCGAACGCCGTTGCGAAGTGGCGCAGGAAGTCGGCGTCCTGCGGCCAGATGTCTCTCTGGATCGCCGGATGGCTGCAGAGAAACTTGAGCCATCGCGCGTTGGCGCGATGCGCGGCCTCGTAATCGCCGCTGCGCTTGATCGCCTCGACGAATTCCTTCGCCCGGTCGAACCGCCTTCGATTGCGTTCCGAGAGGCGCCGCCTCAGGTAACGCTCGATGGGCTCTATCAGGTACACCACGCCAAAGCAGGTTCCCGAGCGGCTACCGCTGCGGGATCTCGAGCGGGCGCACGCGCTGGGCGGCAGCCCGATGCGCCTCGGGACTGTTGGCCATCGAGTCGAAGTTTCCCGAGCGATCCGTGAGCATCGACGCGGCGTACATGAGCGCCTGCGCTTGCGTGCTGCTGAAGCTCATGGCTTCGCGCGCCCGTGCATGCCCCGCGTCCTGGTCCTGGTAGTAGGGTAGCGCGAGCGATCGGCTGAGCTCCAATCTCGCCAGCATTTGCGACGAGAAAATGGACCGATGATGGTCACGCCGCGCGCGCTGCGCCAGGCATCGATCGATCGTGTGTGCAGCAGCGTAGGCGGAATACATGGCGAAGACAACGCCGACCGAGAAAATCGGGTCGACGAAGCCCGCCGCGTCTCCGAGCAGGAAGAATCCCGGCCCGGCGACCCGCGTGGACCGGTACGAGTAGTTTCGGACCAGGCGCACCGAGCCGTTGCAGAACGTTGCATCGTTGAGCAGCCGCCGCAGGAGCGGGATCGCCTCGCACTGCTTGAGAAACCACGCCTCCCACGACTCGCCGCTGCCCTTGGTCTCTTGCGCCCACGCGATCGGTATGACGAGGCCGATACTCGTCGTCTTCCGCAGCATGATGTGCCAAAGCCACGCCCACCCGTCGCCCTGCGGCAGGGCGCTTACATAGGTCGTCGGGGGAATCTGCTGCACCGACGTCGCGGGATAGATCTGGCCGTCGCCCGCGATATAGCGCGAGTTGTCGAAATAGCCCCACACGCTCATGAAGCGGAAGCCTTCGTCGAACACGCGCAGTCCCAGCTGCCTGCCGATGACCCCGGTCTGACCGCTGGCGTCGAGGACGTACCTGCAGCGGATCCGCGCAACGCTACTCTCGCCGACCGGCCGGTAGGTCACGGGAATTTCGCCTCCGTCATCCTCCGCGCGCGAGAAATCCGCGTCGAGGACTGCGATTTCTTCGCCGATCCAGGCGCTGCAAGCGCGCGCGCGCTCGAGCAGGATGTGATCGAAGCGATCGCGCTCGACGTGCAGTGCAGGCCGCGTATATCCGAAATCGCTGAACGAGAGCCGGCGCATCTCGCCTTTCCAGTCGACGCTGCCACCGGCCTTGCGTACAAAGCCCTCGCTCACGATTGCGTCGGCGACACCGGCCGCGTCACAGTACTTCCAGATGTCCGGCAGCAGACTCTCGCCCACGTTGTAGCGAGGATGCTTCTGGCGTTCGAACAGGACGACGGAGTAGCCCTTCGCTGCGAGGTAGGTGGCGGCGAGACTTCCCGCCGGGCCACCGCCGATCACCACGACGTCACAGGAGTCGGGAACCGTACTCATGCTTTAGCAGCGCTGCCCGCCGGCGGCACGCCCTCGAGCTTCCTGACGATGAGGTTCCTCAGCGCCTGGAGGGTCTTGAAGTTTTCGAGCAGGACCTCATTGGGCTCGATCGTGATCCCGAATTTCTCTTCCACGAAAGTGATGAGCTTGAAAATGCCCACCGAATCGACCAAGCCCTGACCGACGATGTCGGTATCGGGAGCGATGGCGACGACATTCTGCCCGCCGGCACCATCCTTGGCGAGGAACGCCGCCAGCGCGTCGAAAATCTGCTCGTCTGTGTATTTCATCTTGCGGCTCGTACGTACCCGCGCCCCCCGGCGCGGTCACTCGCCGCCCGTGCGCCCTGACAGCGAATTGTAAGGACTTGTGAGCGGATTTGTAAGGACTTTGCCTTGCTCGGGCGCTGCCTTTCCGAGGCGAACCGCCAAGCGCGCCGCTCCCCGGTCCCGGCGAGCAGCAGCCCGGTCTAGGTCATGTCGCTGCGAAAATCTCCGCATCGGGATGCGCGGCCGCGAACGAATACCACTCTCCGACACCGGATTCGATGTACGCGAGCTGCTCTCCGGCGAGGGGACCGGAGACCGCTTCGCCCATTTCGTTCCACGCGGATCCTGTCTGGCGGTCGTGCACGCCGCCCGTTTCGGAGCAAGCGAACTCCAGAACACGCTCTCCGATGCGGCGATGAAAGGCAAGCGCCTGCAACGTTCCGGGCCTGCACCTCACGACGATCTCGATCCCGCCCAGCGAATCGTTCAGGACCGGGCCGATATTCGCTAGAGCCTGCAGCGGATAAGCGCGGGAGCGAACTCCGTTTACCACGCCGAGAACCAGCGTGTTGTGCGGCAACCTTTCGTCGACCGGTCTCGCGAGCGTCGCGTGAATCTCGGGCGGGATGCCTGGCTCGCCCGGCAAGCAATGCCCTGTCCGGCGAGCCGCCGGGTCGGCGTAAGGAACCATTGTCGTTGGATGCATCTGAAGCCACTCGCCCCACAGGCACAGCGAGAGCGGCAGACGTTCCATGTGCGACCCGCGCATTGCGCCAGCAAGCGCCACGCCGCTTGGTGACCACAGACTGTCTGTCGTCATGTCCGCCAGCAGCATCGTCCCGTTGTACGCTCCGCGAAGGCGAAATTTCACGGGGCGTCCTTCAACCTCAGCCCGAAAGGCCGTAGCGGTGCTGCAGATCTGGCAGAGGGTGACGGCGATGGGGCGCGCGTCGAGTACGACGTTCGCAACATGCGGTCGTGCCATCATCCACCACGGAAGCGCCCAGGCGCGTCGGGCCAGGTAGAGCCCGAGGACCGGGTCGTTGGCACGAAGGTGGTCGTATACGTTAGTCCAGTTCGGATCGTTCAGCGGCTGGCGTCGGGCTTCGGCGAGCTGCTTGGCATCAAAGAGCTTTGCTCGCGGCAGCACGCTGGGCAAATCGAGCGCTTCAGCCACCGGAGAATTCCTCGCGCAGCCGAAGTCGATCGACTTTGCCGGTGCTCCCGCGCGGAAGCGATGCGCGCACGTCGATCGAGACCGGCATCATGTAAGTGGGCAGACGCTCAGCGCAGAACGCGCGGAGCTTCGTCTCCTCCAGCGTCTGGCCGGCGCGCGCAACGGCGGCAACGCGGATGACGTGGCCGCTTTCTTCGTCGGGCAGAGCAACGGCGGCCGCTTCGGCGACTCCCGGATGCTGATACAGGACGCTCTCGATCTCACCCAACTCGATCCGGTAACCGCGACTCTTGATCATGCCGTCTCTTCGTCCCAGAAGGTGGAGCAGGCCTGCGGCATCCTGGCGCACCAGGTCCCCGGTGCGGTACCAGAGGCCGCGATCGTTGCCCTCCCCACGAGTGACGAGTACGCGCGCGGTGTCCTCCGGCATTGACTGATAGCCGGTCATCATGCTGGGTCCGCTCACGTAGAGTTCGCCCGTCTCCCCAGGCTTGCACTCCGACCCTTCGTCGTCGAGAACGAGCAGCCTGCAGTTTGCGCACGCAGTCCCGATCGGCACCGGCGCAGTCTGCTCGGGGGCGATCGCGTCGACGGCGTAGGCGGTGCACACGTTCGTTTCGGTCGGCCCGTACCAGTTCCAGTAGCGAGCCCCCGGGATCTGCTCGCGCAGCCGGCGCAGGTGCGCTACCGGGAAGACCTCTCCGGCGAAGATGATCTCTCGAAGCTGCGACCAGTCGTGACGCTCGAGTCCGCCCGACAACGCCAATCGGGCGAGCAGCGACGGCACGGAATACCACACGCTGATTTTCTTCTCCGCCATCCAGCTCGCCAGGTTGCGGGGAAAGATGCCAAGCTCCGGCGGCACGAGCGCAACGGTGGCGCCGGCCGAGCAGCTCGCGAAGAGGTCGAAAACGGAGAGGTCGAAGTGAAGCGGCGCATGGCTCGATACGATGTCGGCCGCGCGGAGCTGCGTCGCCTCGGCCGCCCAGCGGACGAAGGAGAGGGCGGCGCGATGGCTCAGCACCACGCCCTTCGGCTGCCCGGTGGAGCCTGAAGTGTAGAGGATGTACGCCGCGCGCAGAGGATCGCTCTCCTGGCCGCGAGCCGCACCGCCCGGTTGCGCGCGCGAAGCTTCCGCTGTCTCGAAGGCGAACGCGGTATCGGCCGGCTGTGACGAATCACGCGCGACGCCGATGACGGCTGGCACGGCAGGAAGCGCGGGAGCGAGCGCCGGCCATCGGCTCGGACTGGTGAGGATCCCGCGCAGCTCGGCGTTCTCGGCGATCCGGGCCACGCGCTTGACCGGCGATGCGACGTCGAGCGGGACGTATGCGGCGTCGGCGCGCAGCACGCCCCACAGGGCAACGATCGCGTGCAGCGACTTGTCGAGGTAAATGCCGACGCGGCTTCCGGGGCCGACGCCTCGCTCGGCGAGCTCGCGCGCAAGGTGCGCCGATGCCTCGTCGAGCTCGCGATAGGTGATGCGGGCCGCTCGATCGAGGATAGCGGGCCGGTCGCCGTATTTTGCCGCGGTCTGAGTCAACAGATGATGGAGCATCGTGGGATCTTGCAGCACGCTCGGCCGGCGAGTTCCTGGGGAGGCGCCGTGAACGAGCGGCCCGTTCCTGCCAGGGGCGCTCTAAAGATTATCGCTCGCTCAGGGCACGAGGACCGAAGCATCGCTGGCGACGATCTCCGCCACGCCATTGCGTCGCAAAACGTAACCGATCTGGTAGCGCCCTGGCGCCACGCCGCGAAGCGGCACTACGCCCCAGAAGACGGCCTGGTCCCCGCCGCCGAGTCTGCGGAACATGCGCTGCATCGGCAGCGCGGCCACATAGGTCCTCTCGCCGCTGCGCAGCACGAGCGAGACGTCGCGATCTGACGCACCTGCGACCCCGCGCACCGTGACGGCGCCCGCATCGACGGTCGGCGCCGCCCAGAATTCCGGAGGCGATGCAGGCGTGCCGTCGACGCGCGCTTCGACCAGCGTCGACGCCTTCTCCCGCGTGCGCGGCGGATGGAAGTAGCCATCGTCGTCGGCGCGCTTAAGGGCGAAATCGCCGAACTCCTGCGGCGGCCACCCGTAGTAGATGCCGTGCCCGTCGAGGGCGTAGTGATCGCGAGCATTCCTCGACTCCATCGCGAGATCGGCAATGCTCGGCAGGTACCTATCCCACGCCCTCGCGAAGAGCAGGAGCGAGCAGCCGAGCAGCACCGCGACAAGGCCCATCGACAATCGTGGAGAGTCCAGCTTCCGCAGCACGGCGAGCAGCGTGACCAGGGCACCCATCTCCGAGTAGACGCGATAGCGGCTGTTGATCACGGCCTCGGGCCCGAGCGCCGCCCGCCCCACCGCGATGGCCGCGCTGCACAGCACGACGAAGGCCATCCACGCGATCAATTCCGCTGGAATGCTTCGCTCGCGACGGAAAGCGAAGAGGCCGAGCCATACCGCGACCAGCGCGCCGCCGAGAATGGTCGCGGTTGCGGCCTCTCCGGTGAGCGAGCCGAGCGTCGACAGGCAGAGCAGCGCAAGCCGCAGCGGGTCCCGAAGCAAGTCCGTCATGGACTGGCGTCCGACCGTCGTCTCGTAGCCGATGAAATAGAGGCCGAAGAAGACAAGCGTGGCCACCGCCCAGGCGAAGGCAGCGCGTCGCCTGCCCGTGAGCCACATCATCGCCACCGTAACCGGAAACACCATGAGTCCGGAAACGACCGTGCACGCGGCGGCGGCTGCGAGCAGGAGGGCTACGATCGTCCAGACGGGTCCGCGGCGCAGGGCGCAGAAGAGCGCACCGAACGCGTAAGCCGTGCCGCCGAGGTGCTGCAGCGCGCCCGTCGGCCAGTACTGCGCGATCATGTTGGTGGGGGAGAGCAGCAGCGCGGCGAAGATCGGTGCGAGCCACGGAAGCTGCGCGGCATCGGCGCGCGAAAGGACGAGCAGTCCGGCGGCGACGCACAGCGCGTTGCCGAAGAAGATCAGCGCGCGGAAATCCAGTTGGCCGAGCAGCTTCGCCTGGATGAGCGCCAGCAGACGGAACGTCGCGATCCGGTGCTCGACCGACAACGAAAAGACGTAAGCGATCTTGTCGAGCCAGCCCACTTGCCGATCGAAGTAGCCGGGCACGACCAGGATCTGCGTGTAGTCGTCCTGGAACGGAAAGTTGACCGCGTATCTGTTGAGCAGCCAGGCGTGCAGCAGCGCGAGCAGCGCTGCGAGCAACCAACCGACGAAGGCGAGGCGTCCGGCGCCGCTCCGGTTAGCCGTCACCGCCGGTCCGCCGCAAGATACGCGAGGCGTTTCGCTTCCTTGCGGCCACGGCCTACGCTGTCGAGCACGATGCCGCAGCCGAAGGCGAGAGCGGCGAGCACCATCAGCGCTGAGGCGAGGACCGCCGTCGGCAATCTCGGCACGAGCCCCGTCTCCAGGAATTCGAAGACCACGGGCAGCCCCAGAGCCAGCGAGCTCAGCGCGGCCAGCGCGGCAAGCGATCCGTAGAAGCGGCTCGGGCGCACCTGCGCGTACAGGTGCAGCAGCGTCCGTGTGATACGCAAGCCGTCGCGATACGTG
Source organism: Casimicrobiaceae bacterium (assembly GCA_036380055.1). GTDB lineage: Bacteria > Pseudomonadota > Gammaproteobacteria > Burkholderiales > Casimicrobiaceae > PALSA-1003. The sequence continues at coordinate 21,293 of DASVFM010000007.1, read as the reverse complement.
TGCAGCTTGCTCGAAGAACCTTCGGGCCGGGCGCCGTAGGGGGACGGTACCTCGGCGATCGGAAGATCGAGATCGAGCGCGTGGATGGTGAGCTCGGTCTCGATTTCGAATCCGCCCGAGAGGGCGGGGAACGACCGCACAAAGCGCCGCGAAAAAACGCGGTAGCCCGAGAATATGTCCTCGAGGCGGTAGCCGAAGAGCAGCGAAATGAGCCGTGCGAAGCCGCGGTTGGCGGAGACGTGGCCAGCTCTGTACGCGGCGGACAGCGAATCCTCCGGCGTGACTCGTCGAGCGACCACCATGTCGAGCTTCTCGGCGAGCATCTTGTGCAGCAGAGCGGGCGCGCTGTCGGCCGCATAGGTTCCGTCGCCATCCACGAGCACGTAGAGATCGGCATCGACGGCGGCGAAGAGTCTCCGGACCGCGTGGCCCTTGCCGGACCGCGGCTCGAAGACTACGGCTGCGCCAGCTTCGACCGCGCGCTGCGCCGTGGCGTCGGTCGACGCGTTGTCGCACACCCAGACGGAGGCGCCGCCGACGTGTCTGCGGAAGTCGGCGACGACCGTTCCGATCGTCGGACCTTCGTTCCTGCAGGGGATCAGGATCGCGATCTTCTGGCGGGCAAGGTCGGCATCTGCACGTTGCGTGGCGGCGTCGATCGCCATGCTCAACGGCCCGAGCTCAACACTTCCCGCGCCTCGGCGTGAGGCTCGCACAGGTCCGCCAGTACATCGGAATCGATATCGTTGTTGGCGAACACCTTCGCGTATTGCGCAAGGCCCTGTGCCTCGAGCCATTGCTTGAGGTCGGTCACCGGATCGGGCTCCCCCGGATTCGCGTGCAGTGCTGCCGGCGGACACCGCCCAGGTGGCGGGACCCCGCGGCTTGTCGCGGCAGTATACTGCATGCCCCTGCGCCGCTTGAGCGCGCCGGCAATTTCCGGCGATTCCAATCAACGAGTTAGGTCGGGCTTTCGCTCTTCCTTCTCATCGGCACCCGCCGGCGCTATCCTCGTGGCCATGCGGTCCGGACCTCTCTCGGCAGTGATTGCGCTGCTTGTGGTGCTCGGCTGCGCGGCCGCCCTCGCGCAAGGGTTCAAGTTCTCGCAGCCGGACGAGGCCGACCGTCAGGAGCAGGAGGCTCGCCAGGCGCGCATCGCGGAGCAGCTCTCGACGCCGTGCCGCGCGGAGCTCAAGGACAAGAAGATCATGGTCGTGATAGGCGAGCGGCGCTCCGACGGCATCATCTACGCGCAGCAGCAGAACTACGGACCGCACTTTCAAGCGATCAATGCCCGCCTGCGCGCGCTCGGCCTGCGCACCTACACGCCGGAGGAAATTCGCAGGCAGATCGCGCAGGCGGAGATCGACGCCTATTTCAGGAACGATCCGGATGCGGCCCTGAGCGCCTCGAAGCGCCTCGGCGCGAGCTTCGTGCTGCGCGGCCTGATCTCCTCCCAGGCAACGCGCAATCCCATCATGGCCGTGAATCAGGTTTCGGTGAACATGCAATTCACGCTGTATGGAAGCAATGGCCGGCTCATCTCCGCCACCGAGGCGAGCGAAAGCTCGTACGCGGGCGCAGATGTAGAGCACATGGCGCTGACGCTCGTCAACGAGAAGGCCGACGAGGTCGTACCCACGCTCTACGCCGACTATTGCCGTAATGCAGCGCCGGCTGCTGCGAGGAAGCCGGCGCCGCAGTAAACTTGCGGGCCAGGCCGCGAATTCGACCTCGAAAGGAGAGGACTCGCCATGGAACATCGCGCTCGTATTGAAGCTACGAAGTACCTGGTAGGAGCGGCACTCTTCGCCGCCGCATCGCTCGCCTCGGGGCAGCCGAGCTGGGGCAACCCTTCGCCGACGGCGGGGAAGGAGACTTCGCAGAAAGCGAACGCCGCTGCCGACCAGACGATCTACCAGCCGGTCACCTACACGAACGCCGGCAAGAAGGGCCCGATGGTGATCATCATCCCGGGCGAGATCAAGAGCAACAACGCGACGTTCCTGCAGAAATTCACAGCGAACAACATCGCCGACTTCGGCGAGATCGAAATGACGAGCGCCAACTTCACGGTGCTCGAGCGCTCCAATCTCGGCCCCATGCTGCGGGAGTTCGAGCTCGCCTACAACCTGGGCGACCCGGACCAGGCGCGCAAGTTCCTCAAGATGGGCAAGCTCAAGAGCACGAAGTACATCGTGAAGTTCGACATCCTCAAGACCGAGCAGGTCGCCTCCGCGCAGCAGGGCTTCAACGGGCAAACGCTCGGGCAGATGGCGGGCCTGCTGGGCGCGTTCAGCGGCTCGCGCGGCGGTGCAGCCGCGGGGGCGGTCGGCGGCACGGCGGTCGGCTCGGCGCATTCCGAGGAGGCGACCAGCGTCTGGGTCATCGGCATGCGCTACAAGATCATCAATGCGGAGACGACCGAGCAGGTCGCCACCGGGTACACCGAGGAGAAGATGGAGATCGGCGCTACCGCGTCGGGCTTCCTCGGCGTGAACCAGTCGCAGCAGGGTGGCGTATCGCTCGACACCATGGTGCAGAGACTGGTGCAGAAATCGGTCTGGGACATCGACAGCAAGTACAAGTGACCGGCCGAGGGCTGCAATCCGCGACGCCGGCTCAAGCGCCGGCGTCGCCGTTTTCGGGCGCGGGAGCGAGCCATGGCTGAGATCGACCACATCGGCAAATACGAGATCCGGCGTGAGCTCGGCCGCGGCGCGATGGGCGTGGTCTACGAGGGCTACGATCCGGCGATAAAGCGCCTGGTTGCGCTCAAGACGATCCGCGCCGATCAGCTCGCGGGCGAGAACGCAGAGGCGATGATCGCGCGGTTCCGCCGCGAGGCGCAGGCAGCCGGCCGCCTCAACCACCCGAACATCGTCTCGATCTACGACTTCGGCGAAGACGGCGCCATCTCGTACATCGCCATGGAGCTCATCAAGGGACGCGAGCTCAAGGAGTGCTTCGAGTCGAACGAGCGCTTCAGGCTCGCCGACATCGTGCGCATCATGGGACAGATCCTCGGCGCACTCGGCTACTCGCATCGGCAGGGCGTCGTGCACCGCGATGTCAAACCCGCGAACATCTTCCTGCTGCCCGACGCGGCGGTGAAGGTGGCGGATTTCGGCATCGCGCATCTCGAATCGTCGAACCTCACGCAGGTCGGTACGGTGATCGGCACGCCGAGCTACATGTCGCCCGAGCAGATCATGGGGCTGCCGGTGGACGGGCGCTCGGACCTGTTCTCGGCGGGCGTGATCCTCTACCAGTTCCTCACCGGCGAGCGACCGTTCGCCGGGTCGACGGCTACCACGACGATGCAGAAGGTCCTGAAGGAGGACCCGCTCGCACCGTCCACGCTCAACGTGCAGCTACCGCCAGCGCTCGACGCCGTCGTGCGCAAGGCGCTCGCCAAGCGCATGGAGGATCGCTTCCAGACCGCGCAGGAGTTCGCCGACGCGCTCGATGCCGTGGCGCCGGCGGCGATGGGCACCGCTTCCGCGAAGGCGCCGGGCACACAGACGGAGCCGACGCTCATCGCCGACAGCGAGGCGACCGTGGCAAACACTCCGACACCCGCCGTTCGCAAGGCGCCGCAGCCCGCCGCCGCACCGGGCGCAGCCGCGCCTGCGTCGCGCAGCCCCGCGGTGGCGATCGGTGTCGCGGCCGCCGTGGTGGCGTTGGGCGCGGGCGCGTGGTTCGTGTATCAGCGTCAGGCGTCGGAGGGCGTGAAGAGCGCGCCGGCGCCGGCAGCCACGACGGCCGTGGTTGCGACTGCGCCGGGAACGCCGGTCCCGTCGGCCAGCACGCCGAAAGCCGAGCCGGGCACGCTGGTCGTCTCAGCAGTCGGTCTGGTCGATCCGAGCGATCCCCGGTACCAGAACGACAAGGCGCTGTTGCAGAACGACCTGCGCGTGGATTCGAGGAACCAGCTCGTCGAGAAGGCAGCCGGCTTTCTCCTCGACACGGGCTCATTCGACAAGAACTACGCTCTGCTCAAGAGCCGGCTCCTGCCGAACAGCGCGAGCTACATCAAGACGGTCGTGCGCGAGAGCGAGCCGCGAACTGGCAAGGATGGTCTCGTGTCGATGACCACCGAGGCCGTGGTCAACGTCCGGGCGGTGCAGAAATCGCTCAACGAAATGTCGCGCGAGGAACGCATCGATCTCATTCGTGCGAACGGGGATCCCAAGATCTCGGTGCAGATCTCCGCGCGCGATGCGGACCTGCCGGATGCGCCGCCGCAGCCTTCGCCCGTCGCCGAGAACATCCTCAAGGAGCGCATCAAATCGTTCGGCTTTCGCACCTGGGCGCCGGGCACGGGCGCCGACGGCAGCAAGGGCGCAGACTTCGCCGTGATGGGCGAGGCGAAGCTCAAGAAGCTCTCCGCCCGCCTCGAAGCCTCCGGCCTGGTCGTGACCAAATACACGCTCACGTCGTGGACGGTGAAGTGCGTCGACCTCGAGACCGGCGAAGAGATCTACTACAACACGACGCTGCCGAAGGGTGTTGGAAGCTGGGCCACCGAGGAGGAAGCGCTGAAGGCGATCGGTACGACGATCGCCGACCAGTTCTCGCGCGAGTTCTTCTTGCAGCACGCGAGCGTCGCAAACCAGGCGATCGCGCTGCTGGTCTCCGGAATGCCGAGCGCCGCCTCCGAAGATCTGCTCGCCCGCGACCTCGTGGGCCTGCCGGGAGTGATCGCCGCTACGCCGCGGCCCGCGGCGAAGCCTCGCGCCTACGATCTCCAGCTCGCGGGAAGCGGCGCGCCGGGTGATCTCGTCGCGAACAGGGTGCTCAAGCCGCTCAATGAAAAGCTGGGCCAGGCGTGCTTCGCGCTGGGTGCGGTTGACGGCGCACAGGTGTCGGTGGCGTTCGATGCGCGGTGCGCCGACGCGTCGGTGCTGAACAAGCTCGAGACGAATCCGCCCGCGTCGCTGTACGGCGCGCCGCCGGAGCGGCAGAAGACCGTGATCAAGAACCCGGAGACGCTGCGAAAGCTGGTGATCTAGCAGCCTCGTTCACCGCTGCGGCAAGCTCGGTAGCGAACCGCTCGACCGCCTTCCAGTCGGTGTATTCGTGGTCGCGGGAGGTGTCGGTAGATGAGCCGACCAGCTTGGCGATGAAGAGCATCATCAACCGGATCACCACGCCGTATTGCCGATAGAGGAGCGCGCCCGCTACAGCGTGCACCCGCATGGGTTTCCAGCCGGTCTGGCGCAGAAACTCGGCGATCATCTTCTGCACGTTCGCGGCGGCGCTGCGCCGGCGTTTCGGTGTCGCGTTCGCATCCTCGGCACCCGCGTGCGATAGGCTCACCGAGAGGAACGTGCACGGGATGCGCTCGAGGGCTCCGCGGTTTGCCTTGACGAACGCGATCATTGTGCGCTCGTGCTTGCCGATGTGGACCGGCGTGGCGACGATTGCGCCAGCGTAGCGGGAAAGATCGAAGCCAGCCGGCAGCGGTTGCGCAACATCGAGGACGTCCACATCCAGCTCGCGGGCCCTCAGCGTCTCGGCAACGCGCTGCGCGATGCGTCGCGTCTGCCCCTCGCGCGTCGCGTACAGGACTGCGACCGCCTTCATCGGCGCTCCTTGTACCCGATGATAATGGCGCACCGCGCTTCTCTTGCGCGGCGCGCCGCCATTCTAGCTGGCCGCATCGTCGCCGGCACGCGAAGCGAGGCGCATCGATCGGCTAGAATGCCCCGGTGCGCGCGCCGTTAGAAGAGAAGCGAAGGGCGGTCCCGGGGGACCGCCCTCGCGTGGAGCGCAGGCGCTCAGCGGATCAGCGCGAGCCAAGGCACTTCGACCACGATCAGAGCAGCGATGAAGAGCACACCAAATACCGCCCCGAGGCGCCAGTAGTCCTTTGCCGGCAGATAGCCCGATCCGTAGTAGACGGGGCTCGGACCGGTGGCGAACGGTGTTAGTACGCCCATGACGCCGAGCGTGAGACAAAGCAGCAGCGCGAACTCGGGCATGTTCATGCCTGGGATGCTGGCGCCGACGGCGAGCATCACGGGAAGCATCGCCGTGACGTGCGCCGTAATGCTCGCGAACAGGTAGTGCGTGAAGTAGAACACCAGCACCAGCACGATCATCGCCGCGAACGGCGAGAAGCCTGCCGTATGCGCTCCGACCGTGTCGGCGAACCACTTCACGAAGCCGACCTTGTTGAGCCCGTCGGCCAGCGCGACCAGCGTCGCGAACCACACCAGCGTGTTCCACGCCGGTGCATTCTTGATGAAATCGTCCCAGCTCACGACCTTCAGTACCAGCATCAACGCGATGATGAGCATCGCGACGGTCGTGGCATTGATGAGCTCGCCGCCGAAGATCCAAAGGCCGAGCGCCAGCAGGACGAGCGCGCCGAGCGTGAGCTCACGCCGCGTGAGCGTGCCCATCTTGGCCAGCTCCTGTCCCGCCCAATTCGGCACCTCGTCGCCACTCTTCACTTCCGGTGGGTAGATCCAGTAAGTGACGAGCGGGACAAGGATCAGAAGCGCGATGCCGACCGGCGCGAACGCGACGAACCATTGCGCCCAGGTGAAGCTCACTTTCGAGGTCTTGTTGACTAGCTCCATCGCCAGCAGGTTGGGCGCCATGGCTGTGACGAACATCGAGCTCGTCACGCAGGTGACTGCGATCGCGACCCACATCAGGTAGGAACCGATTCGCCGCGAAGACGGGTCGTTCGGCTTGCTGTCGTAGAGCGCGGGCAGGTTGCGGATCACCGGATAGATCGTTCCGCCGGAGCGCGCGGTGTTGGACGGAGTGAACGGCGCGAGCACGGTGTCGGCCGCCGCGACCGCGTAGCCGAGAGTCAGTGTGCGCCGCCCCATCTTCTTTACCAGCAGAAGCGCGATTCTCCGGCCCAGCCCGGTCTTGTCATAGCCGAGCGCAAACATGAACGCCGCGAAGATCAGCCACACCGTGGCATTGGCGAATCCGGAAAGCTCCCAAGCGACTGCGCTGTTGAATGCCTTGAATCCCGGCTTGGCAAGCTCCTCGGGCGCGAACAGCACGAACTGCGACAGCACGGCGACCGCCGTGACGCCGATCAGGCCGATCGCGCCGCCGGGCAGAGGCTCAAGCATGAGTGCGACGATGACGCCGGCGAATATCGCGAAGAAATACCAAGCGTGCGGGGCGAGTCCCGCAGGATGAGGCAGCAACGCCAGAATGAGCACGACCGCGACAGGGACCAGCGCGCGCCACGCGATGTGCGGCGGCTTCTTCGATTCGTACGGGACCGCGGCGGGGACAGCGACGGGAAAGTGCTCAGGGGTGACGGAAATGGCCATGGAACACTCCTTTTCTTCCTGATCCCGGAGCGACGCACCGCGCTCCCGAGTGGGAGGGTTCCACTGCAAAGCCCGCCGGACGCCGTGCGCAGCAGGACAGTAATAATTTTCGCCTTAGCGGCGTCTTGTCGTTTTGACCGAGGTCAACACTTGGTCGAAGCCGGAGTTTGCACTTGTCAGAAGCCGAACGCCCGTGCGCCCTGGTAGAAGAGGAAGCTCGCCGCCCAGGCGAGCGAGAGCGGCCACGCAACGGCGAGCGCGGTGAAGCGCAGGCTCTTCGACTCGTTTCGCAGCGTGGCGATCGCCGACAGGCAAGGCGTGTAGATCAGCGTGAAGATCATGAAGCTCGTCGCGCTCACCCAGTCGAGATGCGCGGCGATGAGCCCTGCGAGCTGGTCGGTTCCCGCGCCGAGCACGACCGCAAGACCGCCGAGCACGATCTCCTTGGCCACGAAGCCGAAGAGCAGCGCGATCGACATCAGCGGATCGATTCCGAGCGGACGAAACAGCGGCGCGAGGTTGACTGCGAGCCAGCCCGCCGGCGTATCCGGTCCGGCCGGTGCGGCACCTGCCGGAAGGTGAGTAAGCAGCCAGATCAGCAGCACGCCGGCGACGATGAAGCCGGTGGCCCGGCGCAGGAAATGCGAGGTCGCACGCCACGCCTGTCCCGCGACCATGGAGAGAGTGGGTAGCCGGTAGGGCGGCAGCTCCATCAGCATCGGCTCGCGGCTCGCGTAGCGTCGCCGCCAGACGAGCGCGGTGAGGAACGCCGCAGCGAAGCTCATCACATAGAGCGCGAAGAGCGCAACCGGCGCCGCCCTCGGGCTGAAGACCGCCGTGGTCAGGAACACGAACACCTGCAGCCGTGCGGAGCACAGCGAAAACGGAATGACGAGCATCGACAGCAGCCGCGCGGCGCGGTGACGCATCACGCGGGTGGCCATCAGCGCGGGGACGTTGCAGCCGAAACCCATCAGCTGCATCACGAACGCCCTGCCGTCGAGACCGAGGCGCCCCATAAGCGCGTCCATCAGCCAGGCCGCGCGCGACAGGTACCCCGAGTCCTCGACCAGCGCCATCGCGGCGAAGAACACCGCCATCAGCGGAACGAACGTCAGCACCGTACCCACGCCATCAACGAGACCGTCGAGCACGAAGCTGCGCACGAGCGGTGGCGCCTGCGCGAGCACGGGTGCGAAAGCATGGTTCCTGAGCGCATCGAGGAGCCACTTGGTGCCGTCCTGCAGCGGCATGCCGATGCCGTAGACCACCTGAAATAGCGCGAACATCGCAAGCAGGAAGAAGGGGATGCCCAGCCAGGAGTGCAGCAGCAGGCGGTCGAGGCGGGCGGTCGCGCGGGCCGGTAGCATCGGCGGCATGTGCACGGCGAGTGCGCACACGCGCGCGGCTTCGCGCTCGCGCTCCTCTCGCGGCGGAACCGACGCGAGATCGGCGGCCACCGGGGTTCGATGAATGTCGAGGAGGGTGGTGAGCTCGCGCTTCGCGTGATCCATGCCGCGACCGTACTTGGCCGATACCGCGACCACCGGCACTTCGAGCTCGCGCCCGAGCCGGTGCGCGTCGATCGCCACGCCCAGGTGAGCCGCCTCGTCCGCCATGTTGAGCGCAACCAGGAGCGGCACCCCGGTGGCCTTGAGCGCGAGGACCAACGGAAGCTGCAGCTCGACGCGGGTCGCGTTCACCACAACGACGATCGCGCGCAGCGGCGCAGTGGCGAGGAAACGTTGTACCAGCGCCTCGTCATCGGAATGCCCGTCGAGCGAATAGATGCCCGGCAGATCGGCGAGCCGTACCATGGACCCGCCGAGCAGCGCACGGGCGGTCAGCACCTCGACCGTCATGCCCGGCCAGTTCGCCACGCGAGCCGAAGCGCCGGTCAGGCGGTTGAAGAACGTGGACTTGCCGGTGTTCGGCGGGCCGACCACCGCGACGTTGCAAGAGTGCATGCCGGTGGCGGCATGCGGAACGCTCAGCGCATCTTGGCCGGCAGCCACCGTTGCACTTGCTCGAGAAGGACGGCGCGCGCATCCGCGCGCCGGATCATGAGTTCCGTCGGACCGATCCTGAGGTGAAGCGGTCCGCCGAACGGGGCGCGGCGAAGCAAGAGGACGCGCCTGCCCGGAAGGAGTCCGAGAGCGGCCATCCGCTCTCCAGCCATGCCCGTCGCATGCACGGCGGCAATCGCGGCGGAATGCTGGGGACCGAGTCGATCGAGAGTCATGCGGAGGGCTCGTTGCTAACGATTCTCATTTTCCCGGGCCACACGAAGACTCGCAAGTGCCAAACGCGCGGCGCTTGATCCGGATCAACCCTTACGCGCCGACCGCGAGGCTCAGCATGCTGATCGAGCGCAGCTCGAGCCCGTCGACGGCAAAGCTCGCGCTCTCTCCGGGCTGCTGTGCGCCGAGCACGTAGAGCAGCGGCAGGTAGTGCTCGGGCGTCGGCACAGACAGCCGCGCGGCCTCCCCGGCCTCCTCGTAGGCGATCACGCGCTCGTACTGCCGCGAGCCGATCGCGTCGCGGACGTAGTCGTTGAAGCGCACCGCCCAGTCGTAGGGCGCGCCGCCGTTGCGGCCCATCACGCCGAGGTTGTGCACGACGTTGCCGCTGCCCGCGATCAACACGCCCTCATCGCGCAGCGGCGCGAGATGCGCGCCGAGCGCGTGATGAAACGCTGCCGGCCGCGTGCCGTCGATCGAGAGCTGCACGATCGGCACATCGGCGTTCGGAAACGCATGCTTGAGAACGGACCAGGTTCCGTGGTCGAGGCCCCAGGACTGATCGAGCGCGACGTCAACGGGGGCGAGCAGCTTGCGCACGCGCTCTGCGAGCGCGGGGTCGCCCGGCGCGGGGTATTGCACGCCGTAGAGCTCCTGCGGGAACCCGTAGAAGTCGTGGATCGTCTTGGGTTTCTCCATTGCGGTCACCGCCGTCCCGCGCGTATACCAGTGCGCGGACACCGCGAGGATCGCCTTCGGCTTGCCGGCTTTCGCGCCGAGCTCGGCCCAGGCTCGGGTATAGCGGTTGTCGTCCAACGTGTTCATCGGGCTGCCGTGCCCGAAGAAGATTGCCGGCATGCGCTTGGTGACGCTGGTCATGGTCGGGGCTCGCGAGGGGAATGATCTAACAATGCGGCCCCGGCGCGATGAATGCAAGGGTTGTTGGAGCGGCGCCGTGCGCTTCACGCGGGGCGCCTCGTAGATGTTGCCGGAGATCCTGTCGCTCGAGCAGCGGTCCCCGACGCACGAGATCGGTTAAACTGCGCGCTCGTCGACAAGAGGGAGCACGCGATGCGATTTGGTTCGAGAGCGGGATTATCCGCGATGGGCGTAGCGCTCGCCGCGCTTTGCTTCGGGTGCGCCAGCACGCCCCCGGTCCCGCCGCCGCCCAATAAGCTGAAGCTCGCGTCCGCCGGCTTCAAGGTGGTCGATGCGAAGACCCCGCTGCAGCAGCAGCGCATCGAGGCGCTTCCTCAGGGCCGCGTGAGCGAGTGGCAGGTCACGGGCAAGACCTACTATGTCTACCCCGACCCCGCGAACAAGCAGTTCTACCTCGGCACGCAGAAGGCGTATGACACCTATCGCCTGCTCGTTCCGGGCACGGGCAGCGACTCGCTCGCACGGCAAAACGCCTTGAACATGGCGGACTACAACAGCCAGGACGCGAGGATGCAGATCAACACCAACAACGATCTCACCGACCCCTGGTCGCTGTGGGACAACGTCGAGGGACTCGGCGGGCGCTGAGGCGCGCTTCCTTAGATCCTCGCCAGCAGTCCGCTCGACTGCAGCATTCCCGAAACGTCGTTCGCGAAGGCGGGCGCCTGCTGCTGCAGTGTCGCAGGGTTGTAGGTCGGCGGGTTGTAGGTCCAGACGGCCTTCGCCGTCTTTACGTCGAAGAGGGTCGTGTAGATCGTCGCGGCCTGATAGTTGGTATTGACGATGCCCGGCTCGTACCAGCCGACGTACATGTTCGGCCCGACCTGTTCCGAGCCGCCGACCGCTCCGACGCATACGCTGCCCTCCGTCTGCCAGCCGGACAGCCGCACGAGCAGGACCGCGTCCGCGCCGGCCTTCAGAACGGCGGCGCGAATCGTCGCCTGGTCCGGGGTGCGATCGGTCGGCACGTATTGCCAGCCGGGCACGGCGACGATGCCGGAGCTCTGCAGCGCCGACACCATGAGGTTCTCGAAGCCCTGTTGATCGGTGAGGCTCTGCGCGCTCAGCCCGACGACAAAGATCTTCTTGAACGGAGGACCTGCGAAATTGGGATCGCGCCACGTCGTGGTGTTCGTCGGGCTGGGCACCGCGGAGCAAGCGGCGAGGAGCGCGGCTGCGATGAGACAAAAGCATCTTCTGGCGAGACGGATCTGCAAAGTCTTTCTCCCTCGAATCGATTACGCTGGCGAGTGCCGGGGTTGGGTGGAAGGATAGCTCATCGGCTGTCCCTGTTGCGTAACCAGCGTCGCAGGTTCTCGCCGAATACATTCTCCGCGAGGCCGGCGAGCACCAGCGCGACGCCGAGCATCTGCAGCGGCGCGAGGCCTTCGCCGAGGAAAATTGCGCCGCTCGCGAGCCCCACGACCGGAATCAAGAGCGCAAAAGGCATTATTAGCGCGGTCGGATAGCGGTGCAGCAGGGTGGCCCACGACGCAAAGCCGAACAACGTCGCTCCCCAGGCCAGAAGCAGCACGCAGCCCCAGGCGAGCGGGCTGGCGTTCCTCACCGCATGCCACACCTCCGGCCCGCCTTCGAACGCATAGGCGAGTGCGGCGAGCGGCAGCGGCGGAACGAGGCTCGACCACACGACGAGCGCGAACATGTCGGCCTCGTGCTCCTTCGCTGCGCGTTTGGCGATGATGTTGCCCGTGCTCCAGGCAAGCGCGGCGCCGATGACCAGCACGAAGCCGATCACCGTCCCGCTGACGCCGGACGTCACCTTGTACGCGCCGAGAAGCAGCAGCCCTGCCGTCGCGATCGCCGCACCGATCAGGTCTTCTCGCCGCACGTGCTCGCCCAGAAATGCGATCCCCAAAGCGACGGTGAAGAAGACCTGCACCTGAATGATCAGCGACGACAGCCCGGCCGGCACACCGAGCTCGATGCCGAGGAAGAGAAGGCCGAACTGGCATACGCCGATCGCGAGGCCGTAACCGACGACATAGCGCCACGGCATGCGCGGCGGCTTGATGAAGAACACCAGCGGGAATGCCGCAAATACATAGCGCAGCCCTGCAAGCGCGAAGGGCGGCAGCTCGCGCAGGCCCACCTTGATCGCCACGAAAACGAACCCCAGCAAGGTGACGACAACGAGGATCAGCGCGAGATCCCGCCCGGCGAGGCGAGCCCTCGGGCTCAAAGGTCGACCGCGCGCCGGGTGCGCAGCGATTCGCGCAGGGCAATGCCGATGCGGGTGGCCTCGCTTGCGTCGTGCAGCGTGAGCGCCGGTGCGCGGTCATCGAGCACTGCGTCGACGAAGTGCATCGTCTCGATCAGAAACGCCTCCTCGAAGCGCTCGTAGAAGGTCGGCGTGCACTCGTTGCGTACGCCGTGAGCGTCGGAGATGTCGACGCGATTGAGGCGCGGGTTCTGCCCGACGGCGAGCCGCCCCTTGGTGCCGAAGATCTCGGTCGAGGTCTCGTGCCCGTGCGCCATCGTGCGCGAAGCGTAGAAGCAGGCGAGCTTGCCGCCCTCGAACTCGCAGGTCGCAACTCCGTTGTCGACGTCGCCGACCTCGCGCAGGCCCTCGTGTACCGCGACCACGCCGGCGGCGAACACGCGCTGCGGCTTCGGGTTCCCTAGAAACCAGCGCGCGAGATCGATGTCGTGCACGGTGCAGTCGAGGAAGATCCCGCCGCTGGTAGGCGCGAAGCGCACGAAGAAGCCCGAGGGATCGTTGAGGTCGAGGTTCTGCGAGCGCACGAGGAACGGCTTGCCGATGAGCCCGGCTTGGATCTTGTCCCAGGCGTCGCGGTTGCTCGGATCGAAACGCCGGCCGTAGCCGATCATCACCTTGAGCTTCGGATGCTTCGCGGCTTCGGCCTCGACGCGCTGGCAATCCGCGAGCTCGAGCGAGAGCGGCTTCTCGCAGAAGACGTGCTTGCCGGCCCGGAGCGCGGCGATGATGTGATCAGCGTGGAACGAAGTCGGCGTGACGATGAACACCGCATCGATTTCGCGATCGGCGAGAAGCTCTGCGTAGCCGCGATGGAGGTGCTGGACGCCGAGCGCGTCCTTCGCCCAGGCGAGCTCGTCGGCCACCGGGCTGCACGCGGCGGCGAGCTCGGCGTGCGGGATGCGGCGCGCGAGATTCTCGGCGTGACGGCGTCCGAGGCGGCCGAGACCCGCGATGCCGACGCGCAGGCGTGCCGCTTGTGTCATTAGAGCTCGACGATCCGCTTCTCGCGCCAGGAGGTCGTCGCGGCTTCCGCGAGCTCGAGCGCCTTCACACCGTCCTCGATCGTCGTGCGCACCTGCGTTCCCTTCGCCAGCGCCTCGAAGAAATGCGCCATCTCCGCAACATAGGCCACGCGATAACGCTCGAGGAAGAAGTGCTCGGGCTTGTCGCGGCTCACGTGGACCGCGGTCGCCGCGGTGACCTCGGTCGGGGTGTGATTGCCCGCCTGCAGCATGCCCTTGCTACCGAGCACCTCGAAGCGCTGGTCGTAGCCGTACGCGGCACGGCGGCTGGTGCTTATCTGCGCGAGGCGGCCCTTCTTCGTGCGGATCGTCACGGCGGTCGAATCGATGTCGCCGGCCTTCGCGATCGCCGGGTCGGTGAGGCAGCTTCCTGTCGCGTAGACGCTCGCGGCCTCGTCACCGATGATCCAGCGGAAGATGTCGAAGTCGTGGATCAGCATGTCTTTGAAGATCCCGCCCGAGACCTTGATGTAATCAACCGGCGGCGCACCGGGGTCGCGGCTCGTGACGATGAGCATCTCCGGCTCGCCGATCTCGCCGCTCGCCAACCTTTCCTTGAGCGCCGAGAAAGTGGGATCGAAGCGGCGCTGAAAACCGATCATGCACAGCACGCCGGCGCGCGCGACGGCGGCGGCGCACTCGCGGGCTCGCGCGAGCGCGAGATCGACCGGCTTCTCGCAGAAAATCGCCTTGCCCGCCGCCGCTGCGCGCTGGATGAGCTCGGCATGCGTGTCGGTCGAGGAGCCGATCACTACGGCGCGGACCGCTTTGTCGCCGAACACCTGGTCCGCGCTGCCGACCTTCGCGCCGTGCCGGGTGGCGAGCTCGCCGGCCGCGGCCGCGTTGACGTCGACGACGTATCTGAGCGCGACACCAGGCTGGCGCACGAGGTTGCCGGCGTGGATCTTGCCGATGCGTCCGGCACCAAAGAGAGCAACGTCGGTCATTTCTTGAGCATCCATTCGTGAGCGGGATCGTTCTTGAAGTGCCATTCGCGGGTGGGACCGGCCATCACGTTGAGGTAGTACGATTCGTAGCCGTACGGCACCACCACGGGATGGTAGCCGCGCGGCACCATCACCACGTCGTGATCCTCCACCGCGAGCGACTCGTCGAGCGAGCGATCGTCGGTGTAGACGCGCTGGAAGGCGAAGCCCTGCGCGGGCTTCAGCCGGTGATAGTACGTCTCCTCGAGTGCGCTCTCCGCGGGAAGGTTGTCCGTGTCGTGCTTGTGCGGCGGATACGAAGAGGAATGGCCACTCGGGGTGAGCACCTCCACCACCAGCAGGTGATCGGCGGGCTCGGTCTGCGGGAGGATGTCGCATACGTAGCGGGTGTTCGCGCCCGTGCCTCGCGAGAAGCGCTTCATGCTGCCGGGTTCGATCAGTCGCGGCTGCCGCTCGCCCGCGCCGGGCGCGCTCGCCACCCCGATCTCTGCTGGCGAGTGTCCTGTCACGGCCAGGGCCGTGCGCCGCGGCGCGTAGACTGCGGAGGGCGAGCGCTCGTCGAACACGCTGCCGCGCTCGCCGATCTCGGTCCAGCTCGAGTCCCCCGCGCGCACGCTCACCGAACCGGCGAGCACGACCACGCAGCGCTCGCGCGCATCGGCAGGGAGATTGACCGTCTCCCCGGGACCGAGGCGGTAGGCAGCGAAGCCGACGAATCTCCAACCCGCCGATTGCGGCGTGACGCTGACGATCTCGCGCCCGCTGCGGCGCGCCTTCACGAGAAGGCTCATGCGCTCACCCTCGCGCCCTGCGCCTTGGACACGAGCTCGCGCAGGTGCCCGTAGCCCTTCTCAGCGTACGCGTAGCTCGGCGCGACCACCGGGTCCTGCTCCGCCTCGACCACCAGCCAGCCGCGGTAGCCGTTGCCGGCGAGCAGCGCGATCAGCGATTCGAAATCGACCGCGCCGTCCCCGGGCACGGTAAACGCGCCGTTGATCACCGCTTCGAGAAAGCTCCAGTTGCGGTTGCGCGCAAGCCTGATCACCTGCGGGCGCACGTCCTTGCAGTGCACGTGGCAGACGCGCTTCACGTGCTTCGCGAGCATCGGCACCGCATCGCCGCCGGCGAAAGTCATGTGACCGCTGTCGAAGAGCAGCCCCACCTCTTCGCCCACCAGCGACATCAGCCGGTCGACGTCGGCGGGCGTTTCCACGTACGCGCCCATGTGATGGTGATAGGCGAGGCGAACGCCATGGGCGAGCGTGTGCCTGGCGAAGGCGGTGAGCCTCTCAGCGTATTCGCGCCACTGCTCGTCCCGGAAGAAGCACGGCCGCTTGTAGAGCGGCACGCTCGCGCCCTGGATGCTGTCGGCGACCTCCCCGTAGACCATGACCTTCGCGCCGTTGTCGGCGAGCAGCTTCAGATGCGGGCCGACTGCGGCGATCTCTTCCTCCACCGTGCGGCGCGCGAGCCGGCCCGAGTACCAGCCCGAGACGAGCTCGAGGCCGTGCTTGTCGAGAACGCGCTTGAGCGCGGCCGACTCGCGGGGAAACTTGTTGCCGAGCTCGAAGCCCTGGTAGCCGATCGCCTTGCCCTCGGCGAGCGCGGTCTCGAGTGGTGTCTCGCCGCCGAGCCACGGCAGGTCATCGTTGGTCCAGGAGATCGGATTGATCCCGATCTTCACGTCGAGGGATCGCTTCACGGCCGCTGGCGCTTTCTGTCCGTCTCGTAGCCCGCGCGCGACTTGCGCACCGATGCGCGGTCGGATACCTCGGGCACGGCGACCTCCCACCACCAACCGCCTTCCTCGGTGGTGCGGCTCGGGTCGGTTTCGATGCAGACGACGTACGTGCGGTCCGCGGCGCGCGCGCGCTTCAATGCCTTCTCGAGCTCGGGAATCGACTTCACGTTCTCCGATAGAGCGCCGAGCGCCGCTGCGTGGGCGGCGAAATCGATCGGCGGCGCGCCGCGCTTGCCCTGCACGCTGTCGGAGAACAGATTGTTGAACGGCGCACCGCCGCACGCCCGCTGCAGGCGGTTGATGCAGCCGTAGCCGTGATTGTCGAGCACGACGACGATGAGCTTCTGATCGAGAAGGAGCGAAGTAGAGATCTCGGAATTGAGCATGAGATAGCTGCCATCGCCAACGATGACGATCACCTCACGGTCGGGTCGCGCCATCTTCACGCCGAGCCCGCCGGCGATCTCGTAGCCCATGCACGAGTAACCGTACTCCACGTGATAGCCGCCGGGCTCGCCGGTGTGCCAGAGCTTGTGCAGGTCGGCGGGGAGTGTGCCCGCGGCGCAAACGACGATGTCACGCGCGGGCGAATCCTTCGCCGAGCGCTGCACCGCGCCAATCACTTCGCCCTCGTAGGGAAGCGCGACGTCGCGCCTGCCGGTGATGCGGGCGACCTCTGCGCGCCACGCGTCGGCGCCCTTCTTCGCCTTCGCCTGCCAGTCGGCAGAAGACTTCCACGCGCCGAGCGATTTCGACAACGCGGCGAGGCCCGCGCCGGCATCCGCGACGAGCTCGGTCCCGCGCCACTTGAGCGCGTCGAAGAGATTGACGTTCAGATGCACGAGCCTCGCCTGCGGGAAGAGCGAGTGCGAGCCGGTCATGAAATCCTGTAGGCGCGTGCCTACCGCGAGCACGAGGTCCGCTTCGCACGCGAGCGCGTTGGCCGCCGGCGAGCCGGTGACCCCGATCGCACCCTGTTGCAGCACATGATCCCAGGCGAGCGCCCCTTTTCCGGCCTGTGTTTCCGAGACCGGCACCGCGTGCTTTTCGGCGAACTCGCGCAGCGCGTCGGTCGCGAGCCCATAGAGCACGCCGCCGCCGGCGATGATCAAAGGCTTCTTCGCTGCGCGCAGCGCCGTGGCCGCACGCGCGAGCTCGGCCGCGTCGGGCGGCGGCGCGCGGAAGATGATCGGCTCGGGCGCGAAGAACCCCTCCGGAAAGTCGTACGCCATCGTCTGCACGTCCTGCGGCAGCGCGAGCGTCACGGGACCGCAGAGGGCGGGGTCGGTGAGCACGGCGATCGCGCGCGGCAGCGCGGTGAGGAGCTGCTCGGGGCGCATGATGCGGTCGAAGTAGCGCGACACCGGCTTCAGACAGTCGTTGGCGGAGACTCCGCCGTCGTGAAAATCCTCGACCTGCTGCAGCACCGGGTCGGGCGCGCGCGAAGCGAAGATGTCGCCCGGGAGAAAGAGCACGGGCAGGCGATTGACGTGCGCGAGTGCCGCGGCGGTGACGAGGTTGGTCGCGCCGGGGCCGATCGAGGTCGTGCAGGCCATCATGCGCCGGCGCATGTGCGCCTTGGCGTACGCGATCGCGGCGTGCGCCATCGCCTGCTCGTTGTGCGCGCGATAGGTCGGCAGCTCGGCCCGGTGGCGATAGAGCGCCTCGCCCACGCCGGCGACGTTGCCGTGGCCGAAGATCGCGAACACGCCGCCGAAGAGCTGCGCCTCGCCCGCGTGCGCGAGTCCGGTGTCGGCGCGCAGCGCAGCGAGGTAGCGCACGAGCGCCTGCGCCATGGTGAGCCGCACGGTCGCGCCGGAAGTGGTGGCGTGCGCTCGGGCCGATGTGCGCGTGTCGTTCATGGTTGCCTCCTCGGCGGCACACTAATTGTCCACTCAGGCGGCGCGCTCGCGCATGCTCTCGCGCCGCGCCTCGCGCCACGCGGCGACCAGCGCCTCGAAGCTCGCGCGCACGCGCTGGGCGAGCTGGCCGTCGTCGATCTCGCCGGCGAGCCATGCGCGCGACGGCTCGTGGAATATCGTGCGACCCACCGCGAAGCCGCGGCACGAAGCGCACGCGCGCGCGTCGCGAAAGCCTGCAGCGAGCTTCTCGATCGGCGCGTTCAAACCCAGCAGCAGCACGCCGCGGCAGTACGGATCGCGCTCGGCGATGAGCGCGTCGATCTCCCGCCACTGCTCGGGAGACATCGGCTCGAGCTTCCACCACTCGGGCAGGACGCCGAGGTTGTAAAAGCGCTTGAGCGCGCGCAGCACCGTATCGGGCGCACGCGGCAGGTGCAAGGGCGGGATCACCTCGAGCAGCAGCTCGTGCCCGCTCGCCTGCACCGCGTCGTAGAGCGCGCGCACCTGCGCCTCGTTCTCCAGCCGCAGGTCGATCGCCTCGTCGGGGTGATAGCGCACGAGGCACTTGACCACGTGCTCGTGGGGCCACGTGATGAGCTCCGTGCCCACCGAGCGGCCGCGATCGAACTCGAGCGGATTCGAGCCGGGAAGCTCGACGGGACGGCCGATCCACCAGCCGCGACCGGTGGCGGCGTTGAGGGCGTCCTGTCCGTAGCGGTCGTCGCAAAGGATGCCGGCGCTGCCCTGCAGGCCGAGCGCACGCTCGGTGTCGGCCACCGCGTCGACCAGCAGCCGCTTCAACTTCGGCAGCCGCGCTTCGTCCGCGCCGACGGACTGCGCGAGCTCGAAGAACTGATTGCGATGATCGAAGGCGAGGGCGAAGACTTCCTCGCGCGGCGTGCGCGGCGCGGTGACGCGGTGCAGGCGCGTGAGCGTCGCATCCTGGTCCGGGCGCGGAATGCGCTCGGCGTTGGCGATGTAGTAATCGAGCTCGACGCGCGTGGGCATTGCCGGTGCGCAGCCGTGGCGCGAGACGACGAGCGCCCCGCAGGCGTTGGCGTAGCGGGAGCACGCATCGTAGTCCTCGCCGCGCACCCAGCCGGAGAGAAAGCCGGCGGAGAAGGCATCGCCCGCGCCGAGCACGTTGAGCACCTCGACCTCCACGCCGCGGCCGTTGAAGGCTTCGTCGAGCGAGCGCGAGATCGCGCCGTCGATCACCGCGCAGCCGAGTGGCCCGCGCTTGACCACCAGCGTCGCCGTGGTCGCTGCGCGCACCGCGGCGAGCGAGGCCATGATGTCGGTGCTGCCGCCGGCGATGTTGAACTCCTCGATGGTGCCGATGACGAGATCGAATGCCGGCAGGATCGACTGGATGTGCTCGGTTACGTTGTCGGAGCGGATGTAGCGCGTCTCGCCGTCGCCGCGGCTCGTGAGTCCCCACAGCACGGGGCGATAGTCGATGTCGAGCACAGTGCGCACGTCGTTCTTGCGCGCGCGCTCGAGCGCGAGCCGGCTGATGCGGGCGATGTATTCGGTCGAGAAATGCGTGCCGGTGATGAGGAGCGCCTTGCTCCGCGCGATGTAGCGCTCCTCGACGTCGGTCTCCTCGATCGCCATGTCGGCGCAGTTCTCGCGCATGAAGATGAGCGGAAACGTATCGCGGTCTTTGATCCCGAGCACCACCGCGCCGGTGAGCCGCGTCGGATCGATGCTCACGTGCGAAACGTCGCAGCCTTCGCGCGCGATCGTCTCGACGAGAAAGCGTCCGAGGCCGTCGTCGCCGATGCGCGAGATGAGGCCAGCCTTCAGCCCCAGGCGCGCGCAGCCGAACGCGGTGTTGGCCGACGAGCCGCCGAGGTACTTGGCGAAGCTCGTGACGTCCTCGAGCCGCGCGCCGATCTGCTGCGCGTAGAAATCGACCGCGAAGCGGCCGAGGCAGATGACGTCGAGAGAACGGCCGGAGGCGAAGTGGGTCGTGTTCCGCATCGGTGTGCTGCTGCACGCGGCGTGATCCGGTCTTTACGCCCGTCGCACCGAGGTGCGGCGCCGCGAATGGGAAGGGCAATTTTGTCGCAGTTCAGCGCTCTACGCAAATCAGAGCGAACGAAGCCGAATGAGGAACGCCATGCGGTGCCGCAAGGCGCGGCTTCGGCTGCCCGTCCGCCCCGGTGTATCCTTGCCACCGCGAGGAGGACCATGGCCACGGCAACGCTCACGGCCCGCCACGTCGCGGCGCAAAGAATTGCGCGCAAGGCGGGCGAGGCGGCGCACGATTTCTTTGTTCAGCGCGAGTCGCTGGTCACCGAGCTCAAGGGCGCGCAGGACTTCGTCAGCCACGCCGACCGCACGGTCGAGAAGCTGATCGCGAGCGAGCTCGCGACGCTTTTTCCCGACGACGCCTTCCTCGGCGAGGAGACCGCCTCGTCGTTCGACGGGCAGGTCGAGAAGATCTGGGTCGTCGACCCGATCGACGGCACGCACAATTTCCTGCGCGGCGCACGCTACTACTGCGTCTCGATCGCGTATGTCGAGAAAGGCATACGCGAGGTCGGCGTCATCTACGATCCCGAACACGGCGAGCTCTTTCACGCGCGACGCGGCCACGGCGCGTGGTGCGAGTCCGCGGGCAATCAGACACGGCTGCAGACGAGCGACTGCCGGCGGCTCGACCAGGCTTTCGTCTGCGTCGGCCACAACGACCGTCAGCCCGACGACGAGGTCGTCGAGTTGCGCAGGAAGCTGATGTACGCGGGTGTGGCGACGCGCGGCATGGGCGCCGGCGCGCTCCAGCTCGCGCACGTGGCGGCAGGACACTACGACGGCTACGTCGAGCTTTCGCTGAACTCCTGGGACGCATCCGCCGGCCTGCTTCTGATCGAAGAGGCGGGCGGCTATGCGGGACCGTTTCCCGGCCCGAAGGGCCTGCTCGTGCCGGCGCCGGTGCTCGGCTGCGCGAAGGGGATCGCCTGGCCGATGGTGGAGCTGATGGGCGT
>DASVFM010000006.1:0-11672 GCA_036380055.1 Casimicrobiaceae bacterium | reverse complement strand
GTACGGGCGCAGGTTCTACGCCGGCTGCTGATCGCAGCTTTCGGAGCAACACGGGAGCGGGCCTTGCGGCCCGCTTCTTTCTTGTAGGGACCCGGTTACGCCCCGCTGAGCATCGCCTCGGCAACGCGCCGCACCACAAAGTCGGCGCGGGCGCCTAAAATCCGGCCACGAGGACAGGTCGAGGAGACTGCCGATGAACGCATTGCAGCGAGATGCCCTTGGAGCGCTCGCGTCGCGGCGCAGCGAACTCACCGCGGACTATCCCAACCACTGGGTCGCCGTGAACCCGCGCGGCCAAGCCGTCGCGGCGCTGCGCTTCGACCTGCTCGTTGAGGAATATCGCATCGACCCGGAGAGCGTGGTGTTCGCTTTCCTTGCCGCGGGGGCCTGGGCATGACGCATCCGCATTTTCCGAACTCGAAGTCGCTCGCCGCGACGAGCACAACGCCAAGCGCGAAGGGCTCGCTGCTGCTCGTCGGCCTGGGGAGTAACCCGAGCCATGCCTTCGGCGATGTGCTGATCGACAGCGGCGCGGACTACATCGTGCTCCCGGAAAAAGCGGGACTGCGCGCCGGCATCAACCTGCCCGCGCAACCCTCGACGACGCTCAGGGGCGTGGGCGGCAGCGTCCGTGCCGAGCTGGTGACCAATGTGAGTCTCGAGTTCGAGGGACTCGCTATCGTCGCCGAGGTGATGTTCGACTATTCGAACAGCGTGCCTGCCCTGTTCGGTCGCTCCGGCATCCGCGCGCTCAAGGAGATCGGGCTCGACCGCACGGACTGGCACTGGATGCCCTGAGCCAACGATGAATCCGCACCTGCCGGGGGAGATCGCGAGCGAGGAGAGCGTCCACATCCGCTCGCGCCGGCGGAAGTTCGGCATCCCGGACAACGATGCCTCGCTCGGCATCGCGCTCTCGGGTGGCGGCATCCGCAGCGCGACGGTAAGCCTCGGCGTCTTCCAGTACTTCGCGCAGGAGGAAAAGCGCGCTCGCGACGGCGCCACCGCTGCGGGAGGAGCTCAGGCACGATCGCCACGCGCGCGCCCGCTCTCGCGCATCGACTATCTCTCCTCGGTGTCGGGCGGCGGGTATTTCGCGACCTTCTTCTGCAGCCTGTTCCTGCCTAAGGACGTGCGCGCCAAGGGCGCCCAGGTGACGCCCGAGGCGCTGCCCGCGGGCGTTGCGCCGCCCGAGCTCGCGCCGCAGAAGACCGAGTGGGAGCTTGCGGCCGAGCGCGCCACCGATGCGCTTTGCGACACGACCTTCGATGGCAGCCGCATGACGCCCATGCGCTGGCTGCGGGAAAACGGGCGCTACCTCGCGCCTGGCGGCGGCGGCGATTACCTCTACGCCGCGGCCGTTGCGGCCCGCAACTTCATCGGCCTGCACTACGTCGTCGCCGTGTCGCTGCTCGCGATCTTCCTGCTGCTCGCCGCGGTGCGCGTGGTCGGCTTCGCGGCCGCGCCGGAGTTCTGGATCCCGATCGAAGCGCGCTTCATGCCCGACGCGGGCGCGAACTTCTGGGTAAGCATCTGGTGGGTGCCTGCGATCGCTTGCTTCGCGCTGCTCGTCGTTCCCGTCGGCGTGGCGTTCTTTCTCGCGCAGAGCGAGCGCGTTGGCAAGCGCGACCGCGTCAATCTGCCGATCATCGCCGCGATCGGCATCGTGGTGCTGTGCCTGTTCTACGCGTACGCCGGCGAAGCGCCGCGTCTCGACTGGTTCCACCATCCTGCGACCGTCGAAGGTGCGGCGCACTGGGGCGCGAGCCGGCTCGCCGCGCTCTACGTCGCGCTGGTCGCTCTGCTCGCTCTAGCCTGGTACTTGGTCGCCCACGATCGCGCGCGCAGGATGGCTCAAGGCGGCGAGATCGCGCCCGTCGCGGAGGGCCGGCGGCGACGCGCGGCCGAGTACCCCGAGCCCGCGACGACCACGATCACGCGCACCAAGCTCTCGCACGCGCTTGCTCCGCTGCTGACGCTCACGCTCGCGGTGGCGGCGTACGCGCTGGTCGACACGATCGGGCAGACCGTGTACGCGCTATGGACCGTCGATGCTTCGACCAAATGGGTCGTGAGCGGCAGCACGGTCGCCGTGCTGATCCCCCTGCTCAAGCGCCTGCTGCCGCTCGTTACGGGCTCGGGCGACCCTTCGACCCGAGCCTGGGTGCGCATCCCGCTCTCCGCGCTCGCGCTGGTCGCGGGCCTGGTTCTCTTCATCACCGTGGCAAGCCTGTGGTCGGCGCTGACGCAAGGCCTCGTCTGGCACGGCGCAAGGCCGGCCGGTGATCCGGGCTGCTACATGATCCTTGCTTCCGACGCGGGCCAGCGCGAGGTAACGCTCGACCCCGCGCGGCGCATCGTCGTCAACCGCGCGCAGCGCCAGGAAGAATGCGTGGACGGCGCAGAGCCGATCGGGCCGGGGACGCTCGCGTGGCTCTTCCTGCCGCTGCTCGTCATTTCGCTCCTGACCGCGAACGAGATCGGCTTCATCAACCTCTCCTCGCTGCAGCGCTATTACGCGGGACACCTGATGCGCACCTATCTCCGCGCGTCGACCTTCGCCGAAGACCCCGAGGCCGAGCACGATGTGCGCAGCGCCGCGCGCGCCGACGACATAACGCTCGACACCTACTACAACGAGGGCTCGCTCGCGCCGTTGCATTTCATCAGCACCACGCTCAACCAGACGGTGGCGAGCGGCTCGCAGCTCGTGCAGCGCGATCGCAAGGGATTGAGCCTCGCCATCGGACCGGTCGGCTTCACCGTGGGCGCGCGCAGCTTCGTGCGCTGGAACCTGGCCGAGCTGGACTACCGCAAGGGCGAGTGCCCAGCGCGCGTGGTCGGCGAGCCCGAGCGCTCCGCGTTGCCGCGCTACGTCGCCAACACGCAGCTCGTCGTCGAACCGCTGTCGATCGGAAACTGGTGCGCGATCTCCGGCGCGGCGTTCACCACCGGGCACGGCAAGGGCACGACGCTCGGGCTATCGCTGCTGCTCGCGCTCACCAACGTGCGGTTGGGCTATTGGTGGAACGCCGAGGTGCAGAAACCGATCCCGGCGCGCGAGTCGCTCGCCGATCCGCGCTGGGTCGAGCGCCTGTCCGCGATGTTCGCCACGCAAAGCTACCTGCTGAACGAGATGTTCGCGCGCTACTACGGCAGCCGCCGCGCCTACTGGTACCTGTCCGACGGCGGACACTTCGAGAATACGGCTGCCTACGAGCTGCTCCGCCGTCGCGCGCCGCGCATCATCGTGCTCGACAACGGCCGTGACGACGACTACTCCTTCGACGACGTGGCCAACATGGTGCGCAAGGCGCGCATCGACCTAGATGCCGAGATCGAGTTCTTCAATGCCGAGGAGCTTTGGAGCTTCGTCGACGTGTCGGTGCGCAAGTACTTCGCCACGCCAGAGGAATTCCGCAGCAATCCGGCCGGGCTCGCCTACGCGACGCTCGCCCGGGTGCGCTACGCCGAGGCGCCCCTAACTCCTGCGCTCATGCTGGTGGTGAAGCCACGGGTGACAGGCGTCGAGCCGCTCGACATCCTCAACTACAAGGACGCGAACCCGGATTTCCCGCAGCAGTCCACCACCGACCAGTTCTACGACGAGGCGCAGTGGGAGAGCTACCGCAGCCTCGGTTACTGGATCGCCGCGAAGCTCTTCGCTGAGCGAATGCCGGTCGAGGGCAAGTGGGTGCCGCGGCAGATGTTCGACTGATCACGAAAGGAATGGTCATGGCTGCATCGCCTCCTCGTCCGCAACGCAGGCGCTTCATCAGGCTCACCGCGGCGGGGCTCGCCGCCGCGCCCTTCGCCGGCGCTCTCCTCTCGCAGCGCGCCGTCGCGGAAGAGCTCGTCAGGGAGTCGGATCCTGCCGCCATGAAGCTCAAGTACAAGGCCGACGCCACGAAGGCGTCCGAGCGCACGAGCCCGGTGGAGTTCTGCGACAGCTGCCTGCTTTACACGAGCAAGGACAGCGCTTCGGGCTCGTGCTCCGCGCTCGGGGACCGGCTCGTCGCCGCGAAGGGCTGGTGCACCTCCTGGGCCGGGTGACCCGCCGGCGCTGCGGCAGCTAGCGCCGCGCGAGAAACGCCGCCACGCCCTGCCAAAGCTCGTCGGTGGCGCCGAGATCGTTGTGGTCTGCGCCGGCGATCGCGAGCCAGGTCTTCGGCCCCGCCCATGCGTCGTAGAGAGCGCGCGAGCGCTCGACCGGGATGATCGAATCAGCCGTGCCGACGATCGCGAGGAGCGGCATCGTGTCGCGCTTCGCGTCGGCGCTCGCCTCGAAGCGATGGCGCAGCAGCACTGACACCGGCAGCCATGGATAGTGCGCTCTGCCGATCGCCACCATGCTGTCGTACGGCGAGACGAGAATCGCGCCCGCCACGCCGCGCTCCGCGGCGAGATGCGCCGCGACGCCGGTGCCGAGGCTGCGGCCAAAGACGACGATGCGCCGCGGGTCGATGTCGTCGCGCCGCGCGATTGCATCGTAGATCGCCAGGGCGTCGGCGGTGAGCTCGCGCTCGCCGGGCTTGC
Organism: Casimicrobiaceae bacterium; assembly: GCA_036380055.1. Classification (GTDB taxonomy): domain Bacteria; phylum Pseudomonadota; class Gammaproteobacteria; order Burkholderiales; family Casimicrobiaceae; genus PALSA-1003. Next base: position 7,136 of record DASVFM010000006.1, on the reverse strand, counting down.
CATCGCTCGCGCCGTAGCCGCGGTAGTTGAGCCCGACGATCGACCACTCGCGCGGCCAGCGCGCGTCGGCGAGCGTCCACGAGATTTCCTCGGCGTTGCCGCCGAAGTAGATCACCGCAGGCGCCGGCGCAGCAGAGCCGTTGACGACCCAGCCGCGCAGATGCGCGCCGTCAGCGGCAACAACCTCCAGCGCCGAGGCGCGCACGGGCAGGTGCGCGGTCGAAGTCAGAGGCTGCGGGAAGAAAAGCAGGTGGTCCTGGGCGAGCCAGGCGACAGCGGGAATGCCGACTACGACAGCAACGATGAGGATCAGCCATGCCATCACGCTGCAGCGTCGCCGCCCCTCACCCCCGCAGCACGACGTCCTTGACCACGGAACCGAGCTGCGCGCGCAGGAAAACGTGCGCCGGATCGTCGTCGCGGCTTGCATGCCAGATGAGGCGGATCGGAATCGTGGGCGCCTTCGGCGCCCAGCCGAGCACGCGCAGGCCGAAGGTCTCGCGCGCCACCGCTTCCATGCTGCGCGGAACGAAGCCGAAGAGATCCGAGTGGCTGACCACCATGAAGATCTCGAGGATCTCGGAAACCTCCAGCACGATGTCGAGCTTGAGCTTCTGCCACTCGCGGATGCCCTCGAGCGGATGCTCGCCTTCGACGCGCGGGCGCAGGATCACGAAGCCCCCGCTCTTCACCACTTCCTTCGAGGCCGGGCGGCGCAGCGCGGGATGGCCGTGGCGCGCCACGACGACCAGCGAATCCTGGAAGAGCACCGATTCGTGGAAGCCCGCGCCGGCGACCGGCAGCCAGTCGACGGCGGCGTCCATCCTTCCCTCGCGCAGCGCGCGCTCCAGCTCGATCGGTCGCGAGCGGGTGCTCGCCGCGACGCCGATCCCGGGAGCGACCTTCGCCAGCCGCTCCTGCAGGCGCAGCGCGATCATCGGCCCCAGCGGATGCGGGATGGTGATGAAGAACTGCCGCTCCGAGACCTTGGGGTCGAAGCCGCGGCGGTCGGTCACCGCCTGGCGCACGAGGCCGAGCGCGCCGCGCAGTTGACTGTAGATGCGGTCGGCCGCCGGCGTGGGCAGCACGCCCCGCGCCTGGCGCACGAAGAGGGGATCCTTGAAGAGCACCCGCAAGCGCGTCAGCGCGTGGCTCACCGCCGACTGGGTCATCGCCAGCCGCTCGGCGGCGCGCGAGAGGCTGCGCTCCTCGTAGGCCGCCTCGAAGACGGGCAGCAGGTTGAGGTCGACGCTGCGCAAGTTGAGCACGGTGCATATCTTACTTCGCAAATGTTCAGTGGTGTAACTATCTCGCCAGCCTCATCATTGCGCCACCCCTCGTGAAACGAGCGGTTTGTGATGATGAGCGACGACCTCAACCCAGCCAAGGGTATTCTCTTCGGCATCCTGCTGTCGCTGCCGTTCTGGCTGCTCGTGCTCATCGTGCTCGCCCTGTTCGGCGTCTTCAGCTAGCGCTTCGGAGCGACGCGCGCTCGCCCGGCGCCCGGCGCCGGAGTAGAATTCCGTCCTTTCCGCTCGCCACCCTTCCCCGGCGAGCGCCCTGCCTGCGCCGCAGACCTTCCGGACGATCCGTCCGCCGCGGCTGCGCCGGGCGACGAAGCGACGGAGACCCCGCGTGTTCAGGTTTTTCGAGCGCCTGGTCGATCCCTATCCCGAGGCCGTGCCCCCCACGCCGCCGCGGGGCTTCTTCGCCTTCCTCTGGGCGTGCTCGAAGGGGCTGCGCAAATATCTGCTCGTCACCACGCTGCTCACTGCGGTGATCGGGGCGTTCGAGGCGATCCTTTTCGCCTTCCTGGGCAGGATCGTCGACTGGCTCGCCGAGGTCGAGCCCGCGCAGCTCTGGGCGCAGGAGCGCGGCCACCTGCTGCTGCTCGCCGGAGTCCTCGCCGCCAGCATTTTCCTCGTGGCGCTGCAGTCGATGGTCAAGCAGCAGACGCTCTTCGGCAACTTCCCGATGCTGCTGCGCTGGAACTTCCACCGCCTGATGCTCGGGCAGAGCATGAGCTTCTACCAGGACGAGTTCGCGGGCCGCATCGCCACCAAGGTGATGCAGACGGCGCTCGCGGTGCGCGACACCTGGCTCATCGTCGCCGAACTGCTCGTCTTCGTGGTGATCTACTTCGTGACGCTGCTCGCGGTGCTCGGCAACTTCGACCGGCGGCTGCTCGTGCCCTTCCTCGGCTGGCTGGCGCTGTACGTCTTGGCACTCTACTACTTCGTGCCGAAGCTCGGTCGGATCGCCCGCCAGCAGGCGGATGCGCGCTCGCTCATGACCGGGCGCATGACCGACGCCTACACCAACATCGCCACGGTCAAGCTCTTCTCGCACGCGCGGCGCGAGGCGTTCTACGCGCGCACGGCGATGCAGGAGTTCCTCGGCACGGTGCACACGCAGATGCGGCTCGTCACCGGGTTCGAGATTGTCAACCACACGCTGTCGATGGGCTTGATCGCCTCCAGCGCGGGCTCGACGCTCTGGCTGTGGACGCAGGGCGACGTGGGCGTGGGCGCGGTCGCGGCGGCCACCGCGATGGCGCTGCGGCTGAACGGCATCTCGCACTGGGTGATGTGGGAGATGGCCACCCTCTTCGAGCACATCGGCACGGTCCAGGACGGCATCAACACCATCGCTCGCCGGCACGCCGTGGTCGACGCGCCCGACGCGAAGCCGCTGGTGGTCACGCGCGGCGACATCCGTTTCGAGAACGTGAGCTTCGCCTACGGCGGCAAGCGCGACGTGATCGAGAACCTGGACTTGCACATCCGTCCGGGCGAGAAGATCGGGCTCGTGGGCCGCTCGGGCGCGGGCAAGTCGACGATCGTCAACCTCCTGCTGCGCTTCTACGACGTCGAGAGCGGCAAGATCCTGATCGACGGCCAGGATATCGCGCACGTGACGCAAATCTCCTTGCGCGAGCAGATCGGCATGGTCACGCAGGACACCTCGCTTCTGCACCGCTCGGTGCGCGACAACATCGTCTACGGCCGGCCCGACGCGACCGAGGAGGCGATGCTCGCCGCCGCGAAGCGCGCGGAAGCCGACGAATTCACCGCAGGACTCACCGATCCCAAGAAGCGCAAGGGCTACGACGCGCACGTCGGCGAGCGCGGAGTGAAGCTCTCCGGCGGGCAGCGGCAGCGCATCGCCATCGCGCGCGTAATGCTGAAGGACGCGCCGATCCTGCTTCTCGACGAGGCAACGAGTGCGCTTGACTCCGAGGTCGAGGCCGCGATTCAGCAGAGCCTCTATCGCCTGATGGAAGGCAAGACGGTGGTGGCGATCGCACATCGACTCTCGACGATCGCGGCGATGGACCGGCTGATCGTGCTCGACCGCGGGCGCGTGGTGGAGGAAGGCGATCACCGCAGCCTCCTCGCGCGCGACGGACTGTACGCGCGGCTCTGGGCGCACCAGAGCGGCGGCTTCCTCGGCGAGGACGTTGCCGAGGCGGCGGAAGGCGCGGAGGAAGCGATCGCGCAGGCGCGCGGCGAGGACGAGGTTCCCGCAGAGGAAGTGCGCACACGCAAGTCCGAGGCGACGCTCATCGGGCACGACCTGCCGGCGGGCTCCGAGCCGCCGGGTTGAGCGGCGCGCGGATCGGCACTTCGTCCTTCCCGTTCACTCCACAGAGAAAGCATTCCGATGAACGACGCCCAGACGCTCACCCCCGCCGCAAGGCGCGACCTCGCCTATCACCTGCACCCGTCGACGAACCTGCGCCAGGTCGAAACCGAGGGTCCACTCGTCATCGCGCGCGGCGAGGGCGTCTACGTGTTCGACGAGCAGGGGAACCGTTACCTCGAGGGAATGGCCGGTCTCTGGTGCGCATCGCTCGGGTTCTCCGAGCGCCGGCTCGCGGAGGCCGCGTACAAGCAGATGCTCGAGCTGCCGTTCTACCACGCCTTCGCCGGGAAGGTGCCGGCGATCGCAACCGAGCTCGCGGAGAAACTGATATCGATCGCGCCGGAAGGCCTGGCGCGAGTCCTCTTCGCCAACTCGGGCTCCGAGGCGAACGACACGGCGATCAAGCTCGCCTGGTACTACAACAACGCGCTCGGCCGGCCGGAAAAGAAGAAGATCATCGGACGACAGAAGGGCTATCACGGCATGACGGTAGCCGCCGCGAGCGTCACCGGGCTCGCGTTCGTGCACAGCGACTTCGACCTGCCGCGCGGCCGCTTCCTGCATGCCGGCTGCCCGCACCACTACCGCTTCGGCAAGGCGGGCGAGACCGAGGAGCAGTTCGCGGCGCGGCTCGCCGCCGAGCTCGACGAGCTGATCGTGCGCGAGGGTCCCGACACCATCGCTGCCTTCTTCGCCGAGCCGGTGATGGGCGCGGGCGGTGTGATCATGCCGCCGGCGACGTACTTCGACCGCATCCAGTCCGTCCTGCGCAAGCACGACGTGCTCTTCGTCGTCGACGAGGTGATCTGCGGCTTCGGCCGCACGGGCAACATGTTCGGGTCGCAGACGTATAGTCTCAAGCCCGACATCCTCACCTGCGCCAAGGCGCTCACGGCGAGCTATCTGCCGATGTCGGCTACGCTCGTGTCGAAGCCGATTTACGACGTGCTGGTCAAGCAGAGCGACAAGCTCGGCATCTTCGGACACGGCTACACGTACTCGGCGCACCCGGTGCCCGCGGCGGTCGCGCTCGAGACGCTCAGGATCTACGAGGAGCGCGACATCGTCGGTCACGTCCGCAAGGTCGGCCCGCGGCTGCAGGCAGGGCTGCGCAAGCTCGGTGAGCACCCGCTCGTCGGCGAAGCACGCGGCATCGGTCTCATCGGCGCGCTGGAGCTCGTCCGCGACAAGGCAACACGCGCGAGCTTCGATCCGAAGCCAAGCATCGGCGCCTTCGTGGTCAAGCGCGCTCAAGCCCACGGCGCGATCTTGCGCAACATGGCGGGCGACATCATCGCTTTCTCGCCCCCGCTCATCATCAGCGAGCGCGAGATCGACGAGCTGATCGACAAGACCCGGCGCGCGCTCGACGATACGCTGCCGATGGCGCGCGAGCGCGGTCTCGTGGCCTGACGCAGGGCAAACTCGTAGGCCGGCGAATTGGCGTACGATGGTAGACCCCATGGCGGCCACCACTTCCGACCGGCCCGCGAATGACGCGCTGGTCCGCTTCGTAGGCGTCCAGAAGACCTACGACGGCGTGAACCGCGTCGTCGAGCATCTCGACCTCGACATCGTGCGCGGCGAGTTCCTCACGCTGCTCGGTCCGTCCGGATCGGGCAAGACGACCACGCTGATGATGCTCGCGGGGTTCGAAGCGCCAACCGCGGGCGAGATCCTGCTCGAGGGACGCTCGATCGGCAAGCTGCCGCCGCACCGGCGCGAGATCGGCATGGTGTTCCAGCATTACGCCCTCTTTCCGCACATGACGGTGGCCGAGAACGTCGGCTTTCCGCTCTCCGTGCGGCGACTGCCGAAGCCCGAGATCGACGAGCGGGTTGCGCGTGCGCTGGCGATGGTGCAGCTCCAGGCGCTGGCAGAGCGGCGGCCGGCGCAGCTTTCCGGCGGCCAGCAGCAGCGCGTCGCCGTCGCGCGGGCGTTGGTGTACGAGCCCAAGCTCGTGCTGATGGACGAGCCGCTAGGCGCGCTCGACAAGCAACTCCGCGGCGAGCTGCAGCTCGAGATCCGGCGCCTGCACCGCCAGCTCGGCGTCACCATGGTCTACGTGACGCACGATCAGGGCGAGGCGCTCACGATGTCGGACCGGATCGCCGTCTTCCACCAGGGGCGCATCCAGCAGATCGGCACGCCGGAAGCGATCTACGAGCATCCGGCGAACGCGTTCGTCGCCCGCTTCATCGGCGAGAACAACCGCGTCACCGGGACGGTCGAGAGAATCGACGGCAGCCGCTGCGCTGTGCGCGTCAATGGCGGCTTGATGCTCGCCGGCACGCTTGGCGCGGCGCTCGCGCCTGGCGAGCCTGCGCTGGTGTCGGTGCGTCCGGAGCAGATCGTCCTGGGCGACGCGCCCGCCGACTGCAAGGTCGACGGGACGCTGGCCGAAGCGATCTTTCTCGGCGATCATGTGCGCCTGCGCGTGGCCGTGCGCGACGTGGGGGACATGGTCGTCAAATCGGACGCTGCGCACGCGCCGGCAGTCGGCGCGAACGTGCACCTCGGCTGGCGCGCCGAGGACTGCGTGGTTTTTCGGCTCGATCAGAAGTGACAGACGGGAATGATTGAGCTGCCCGCGCCGGATTGATTCATCGACTGCAGCACCTGCTTCGCTCACCAAGGAGGAAACGATGCAACGCACTCTCCGAATCATATTGGCGGCGCTCGCCGTCGCGGGCGTGGCGCTCGCCGCGCAGGCGCGCGACCTCACGGTCGTCTCGTGGGGCGGCGCCTACCAGGACGCGCAGCGCGACGCGTACTTCAAGCCGTACATGGCTGCCGGCAACAAGATGGCCGAGGAAAGCTGGGACGGCGGCGTCGGGACGCTGCGCGCCAAGATCCAAGGCGGCAACAACAACTGGGACGTGGTGCAGGTCGAGTCCGAGGAACTCCTGCTCGGCTGCGAAGAGGGTCTGTTCGAGAAGCTCGACTGGGCCAAGCTCGGCGGCAAGGACAAGTATCTGCCCGACGCGGTGAACGACTGCGGCGTCGGCGCGATCGTCTACAGCTTCATCCTCGCCTACGACGGCGACAAGATCAAAGGCGACATGCCGAAGAGCTGGGCCGATTTCTGGAACGTGCAGAAGTGGCCGGGCAAGCGCGCGCTGCGCAAGGGCCCGAAGACCACGCTCGAGATCGCGCTGATGGCCGACGGCGTCGCGCCGGCCGACGTGTACAAGGTGCTCGGCACGCCGGCGGGTGTCGATCGCGCGTTCGCCAAGCTCGATCAGCTCAAGGCCAATCTCATCTGGTGGGAAAAAGGCTCGCAGCCGCCGCAACTCCTTGCTTCGGGCGAAGCGGCGATGGTCGATGCCTACAACGGCCGGATCGCGGCCGCGAACGACAAGGACAAGAAGAACTTCAAGATCGTCTGGACGAACAACCTCTACACGATCGACTCCTGGGTGATCATGAAGGGCACGCCGAACATGGCCGACGCCTACAAGTACCTCGTGTTCGTCAACGATCCGCAGAAC
>DASVFM010000005.1:0-14320 GCA_036380055.1 Casimicrobiaceae bacterium | reverse complement strand
CCACCAGATGTCGCCGCGCGGGTTGGCCGCCTCTGCTTTGATCTGCGCATAGAACTCACCCGAGCTCTTGCGCGTCATGAGAACCTTGATGCCGGTCGCCTTCTCGAACGCCGCGACCATCGGACGGCACCATTCCTCCTGGACTGTGCAATAGACGACGAGCTCGCCGTCGGCGACGGCGGTCAGCGGCGCCGCGAGCGCGAGCCCCGCAACGATGGTCGCAAGCCAGTGACGTACACCCATGGAATCCTCCTCGATGGCCTTTGTTATGCGAAGGTTTGGTTGGCGCCGGCAAGCATAGCGCACGCCGCCGCACTGCGGGGGGCGCCCGGCTTCCTGGCCTAACAACCCGGGGCCCCGCGGCGACCGTTACAACTGCTCCGCAGCGAGCGCGAGCACGCTTTCGCCCGCGGTAACAATGGCGTGCTTGAGGGCGCCGGTCTGGGGCAGGAAATAATCGGCGTAAAAACGTGCCGTGGCGATCTTGGCGCGATGGAAATCGGCCTCGCCCTGACCTTCGGCGAGGCGCTGCGCAGCGATCAGCGCAGCCCTCGCCATCTGCCAGCCTCCTGCGGTGAGGCCCCAGAGCTTCAGGTAGGGAACCGAGGCGGCGTGCGCCGCCTGGCTGTCCTTGCCGTACGTGGCGACGGTCCACTCCACGGCTTCCTTGAGCGCCGCGACGGCGGCCGCGAGCTGCGTGCGAATGGCGACGAACTCCGCGCCGCGCCGCGCCGCCAGGTCGCCGTCGAGCGCGCCCATCTCCGCGATCACGGCGGCCGCCGTCTTGCCGCCGTCGCGCGCCGTCTTGCGCCCGACGAGATCGTTCGCCTGAATGCCGGTCGTCCCCTCGTAGATCGTGATGATGCGCGCGTCGCGATAATGCTGCGCGGCGCCGGTCTCCTCGATGTAGCCCATTCCTCCGTGCACCTGGATGCCCGTGTAGGCGATCTCCTGCGCCGACTCCGTGCACCAGCCCTTGACGATGGGAATCATCAGCTCCGCGAAGGCCTGGTGCCGCTTGCGCGCTTCCGCGTCGGGATGCCGGTGGGCGTTGTCGAGGGCCGCCGCCGTGACGTACGCGAGCGCGCGCATCGCCTCGGTCTGGGCACGCATCGACAGCAGCATGCGACGCACGTCCGGGTGCTGGATGATGGTCCCCGTCGCGCTAGCCTTCTCCAGTCCGGCGGCGCGGCCCTGGACTCTGTCCCTCGCATAGGCTGCGGCCCGCTGGTAGGCGCGCTCGCTGATGCCGACCCCCTCGAGCCCGACTGAGAAACGGGCGAGGTTCATCATGATGAACATGTACTCGAGGCCGCGGTTCTCATCGCCCACGAGGTAGCCGACCGCTCCACCGTGATCGCCGTAGGCGAGCACCGCGGTCGGGCTCGCGTGGATGCCGAGCTTGTGCTCCAGCGAGACGCAATGCACGTCGTTGCGCGCACCCAGGCTGCCGTCCGCGTTGACGAGGAATTTGGGCACGATGAAGAGCGAGATCCCCTTTACGCCCTCGGGCGCAGTTGGCGTGCGCGCGAGCACGAGATGGATGATGTTTTCCGTGTAATCGTGCTCGCCGTAGGTGATGAAGATCTTCTGCCCGAAGAGCTTGAAGCTGCCGTCGGGCTGCGGCACCGCGCGCGTGCGCACGGCGGCGAGGTCGGACCCGGCCTGCGCCTCGGTTAGGTTCATGGTGCCGGTCCATTCGCCGGACACCATCTTCGGCAGGAAGCGCGCCTTCTGCTCGGCCGTGCCGCAGAGCACGATCGCCTCGATCGCGCCCTGCGTGAGCAGGGGACACAGATCGAAGGCCATGTTCGCTGCATGCCACATTTCCTCTACCGCGGCGGCGACGAGCTGCGGCAGGCCCTGCCCGCCGAAATCGGCGCTCTTGGTGAGGCCGTTCCAGCCGTTCGCACAGTACTGGAGATACGCCTCCTTGAAGCCGCGCGCCGTCTTCACGGAGCCGTCGTCGAGGCGGTGCGCACCTTCGCGGTCGCCCGTGGCGTTGAGCGGATCGAGCACCTCAGTCGCGAACTTCGCCGCTTCCTCCAGTATCGCGGCGACGACGTCCGGCGTAGCGTCCCCGAAACCCGGGAGCTTCGCGACCTGCTCGAGCCCGGCGAGCTCGTTCAGCACGAAGCGCATCTCGGCAAGAGGTGCGCGGTACTGGCTCATGCGTCGAGCGCGGCGGTGAGCTGCGGGACGATCTCGAAGAGGTCGCCCACGAGGCCGTAGTCGGCTACCTGGAAGATCGGCGCCTCGGGATCCTTGTTGATGGCGACGATCACCTTGCTGTCCTTCATGCCGGCCAGATGCTGAATGGCTCCCGAGATGCCGATGGCGATGTAGAGGTCGGGCGCCACGATCTTGCCCGTCTGTCCGACCTGGTAGTCGTTTGGAACGTACCCAGCGTCGACCGCGGCGCGCGATGCGCCGATCGCCGCGTGGAGCTTGTCGGCCAGCGCCTCGAGCATCTTGAAGTTCGCGCCGTTCTGGAGCCCTCGGCCGCCGGAGACGACGATACGCGCGCTCGTGAGCTCTGGACGATCCGACTTCGTGAGCTCCTGCCCTAGGACTTTGACGCGCTCGTCCGCCGCGGGCGAGACTACGGACTCCACGGTCGCGCTGCCGCCGCTCGATGCCGCGGCGTCGAAGCCCGTGGCGCGGACCGTGATCACCTTTCGCGCGTCCTTCGATTGCACGGTGGCGAGCGCATTGCCGGCGTAGATGGGGCGCACGAAGGTGTCGGCGGATTCGATCGCGATGATGTCGGAGATCTGCGCGACGTCGAGCAGCGCAGCAATGCGCGGCGCAACGTCCTTGCCGAATCCGGACGCGGGAAGCAGGATGTGGCTGTACGCAGATGCGAGCGGCACGACCAGTGCGGCGATGCTCTCCGCGGTGGGCGCCGCGAACTGTGGCCCCTCGGCGTGGAGTACTTTCGCGACGCCGGCGATCTGCGCCGCGGAGCGCACGATCCCGCCGGCGTCCTGCCCGGCGACCAGGATATGCACTTCGCCGCCGATCTTCTGCGCAGCGGCAACGGTGTTGAGGGTCGCGCCCTTCAGGGCTGACTTATCGTGCTCGGCGACGACGAGTGTGCTCATGCGAGCCTTCAGGGTCAAATGCGTTCAAATGACCTTGGCCTCGTTACGCAGCTTCGCCACCAGCTCTTTCGCGTCGGCGACCTTGCCGCCGCCCTTGCGCTTCGCCGGCTCCGCAACCTTGAGCGTGGCGAACCGAGGCGTCACGTCGACGCCCAGCGCGGCCGGCGTCATCGTCTCCAGCGGCTTCTTCTTGGCCTTCATGATGTTGGGCAGCGTTGCGTAGCGAGGCTCGTTCAGGCGCAGGTCGACGGTGATGACCGCCGGCAGCGACATCGACACGGTTTCCAGCCCACCATCGATCTCGCGCTTCACCGTCGCCCGGCCATCGGCGAGATCGATTTTCGAAGCGAATGTCGCCTGCGGCCAGTCGAGCAGCGCGGCGAGCATCTGGCCCGTCTGGTTGGCGTCGTCGTCGATCGCCTGCTTGCCCATGAGAACGAGCTGCGGCGCTTCTTTCGCCACAACCGCCTTGAGGAGCTTCGCCACCGCCAGCGGCTGCAGCTCGGCGTCGCTCTCGACCAGCACGGCGCGGTCGGCGCCAATCGCAAGCGCTGTGCGCAAGGTCTCCTGGCAGGCGCCCACGCCGCACGACACGGCGACGATCTCGGTGGCCACGCCTTTCTCCTTCAGCCGAACCGCTTCCTCGACCGCAATCTCGTCGAACGGGTTCATCGACATCTTGACGTTCGCCGTGTCCACGCCGGAGCCGTCCGCCTTGACGCGGACCTTGACGTTGAAATCGACGACCCGCTTTACGGCAACGAGGACCTTCATGGAGAAACCGGGGGCCTTGGAAACAGGAAGGAGCTGCAGGCGTCCGATTATAAACCGTGGCGCGATGTCGCGTCACGGCGGCTGCCTCCTACAAGCAACGTGCACCACGCTGGGTTTCGCGTCGGCCGCTTGGCCTTCTCGCGGGTCGTCCCCATGCGCTTCGCGCACAGGGACCCACTCCGCCGCTCGAAGTCGCGGCCTCTGTGCACGGTAACGTCAATCGCGTCGCCAAGTGTCGGCCGCTTGGCCTTCTCGCGGGTCGTCCCCATGCGCTTCGCGCACGGGGACCCACTCCGCCGCTCGAAGTCCTACTTACGAAGGTACGAGCGCCAGGGAATCCAGTAGTACTGATGCCAGCCCTCGCTCGCCGCCGCGAAGTCGTGCTCCGGCACGTTCACGTGCACGAGCTCGATGCGGCCGCCCCGTCCCTCCGCATGAAATGAAAGGATCAGCGTCGAATCGAGGTCCTCCCTGTTCCAGTGCGACGCTCGCCACGACTGCACGATCAGCCGCTTGGGCACGAGTTGCAGGATGCGCCCGGTGAGCGCGCCGTTGAAAGCGCTGAAGTTCGCGCCCTTCTTCGCTGCGATTTTCGCGCGAGCGCCGGTGATCGCGCGGTGCGTGCGCGGATTGAGGTACTGCGCGTAGAGCTCGGCGGGTGATGCGTTGAGCTTCACCGCCTGCAATATGAAGCGCGCCATCGGCTTCAGCGCCTATGCCTGCGCGTCCTCGGCGAGGCTAGCGGCCCCGCGTGCAATCCGCCAGATTGGGCCTTGCACCCCCGTCCCACGACAGAACGTTGTTGTCGCGCACGGGGTCGGGCACCACGTGCGTCGGATCGGCGATCACGTCGACGCGAACGACATCGGCCGCCCGCGCGCGCGTCGGCCCCATGGTCATGTCGACCGTCGCGCCAATCGGAAGCGGCTGCATTCTCGTCGCTTCCACCTGTTCGTGCGTGCCGTCGGCGGTCGTGACGATGGCGGCGACGCGAATGGCGGAGAGCTCGCCGGAGTAGTACCACTCCGGCGCCACCGGCCAGCTGCCCTGATTTTCGAGGCGGGTGGTGACCTTCAGGCTCCCGTCATCCTGCGGGTCGCAGCGCATCGCGAGCAGGATCAGGTCGGAGCGCGGCGGGTTTTCGTAGGTCGGGAAGAAGTACATCGTGTCATCGGGAAAGTTCAGCACGTACGGGAAGTTGTACGGGCGCGCTCCGATCGTGTCGTTCACGAACGGGTTGTCGAAATTCGGGTTGCCTGCATAGCCGACGACCTGGCAGCCCGTGACCAGTGCTGCGAGTGCCACCAGGCCAAGGGTCAAGATCGAGCGCATGGCGCCTCCCTTCGATTTTGTGTCGCAGCCGCCGGCCCTCAGCCGGAACTCGAATCAAGCCGCGCAAGGCCTTGAATAATGGACGTCTTTGGGGTGGCGGTCAACTCCGCCCGGCGGACGGCGCCTGCGGGCCGACGGCTAGGGCAAGTTGTCCCCTAGTCGCAGCGCGGGAGGTGCTCGCGGATGAATGCAACGAGTCGATCGCAATATCCCTGATCGTCCTCGGCGTCGTGCAGCGCAAGGTCGCGTGCCTCAGCCTCCGGTAGCTCCAGGCCCGCCTCGGTCCAGGCGTGGGCCTCCAGCAGCGTGCCGTGCTCGTAGCGATATTCCGCCCGGCGTGCGCCGCTCGCATGCCACGAGCGAATGATGCCGTGGAGACGATCGTCGACGTACGGCGCCTCCAGCTGCCGGCCCGCTTCGGAGTGCCCGTCGCGTGCCGTGTACCACAGCGCGACAGTCCCGCTGCGCACGTCCTCGTTGTAGGGAATGACGGCGATGCGGGCGCCGCCCTCCGTCCAGAAGATGAAGGTCCCCGTCTTGCGACCCTGCGCGAACGCGCCAGCGATGCGCAGCTGCCCGTCTCCCTCGTGCAATTCGTATGCGCCATTGGGCAATCCGGCGCGGCAGCCGCCGACGACCTCGAAGGGCTGAGCGACTGCCGCCGTCGCGACGAGGGCGAGGGCGACAGGAACGGCTAGCGCTTCGCCCACCACGCCGCGAGCTCGCCCACGATCCCGCGACGGAATGCGAGCACGCACACGACGAAGATGACGCCGGTGATCACCGTCACCCACTGACCGAGCGGGGCGAGATAGTTCTGCAGGCCGACGATTACGAGGGCCCCGACGACCGGGCCGAATATGGTGCCCATGCCGCCGAGCAGCGTCATGAGAACCACTTCTCCCGACATCGACCAATGGACGTCGGTGAGCGAGGCGAGCTGGAACACGATCGCCTTCGTCGCGCCGGCCAGGCCGGATAGCGCCGCCGAGAGCACGAAGGCGAGCAGCTTGTAACGGTCGGCATCGTAGCCAAGCGAAATGGCTCGAGGCTCGTTCTCCCGGATCGCCTTGAGCACTTGGCCGAACGGCGAATGCACCGTGCGATAGATGAGCAGGAATCCGGCGACGAAGATCGCCAGCACCACGTAGTACATCGCCCAGACGTTGGTCAGATCGAGCAGGCCGAACAGTCGACCGCGAGGCACCGACTGGATACCGTCCTCGCCGTGCGTGAAGGGCGCTTGCAGGCAGAAGAAATACACCATCTGCGCGAGCGCCAGCGTGATCATCGCGAAATAGATTCCTTGCCGGCGAATCGCGACCAGCCCCGCCACCACGCCGAGCAATGTCGAAGTCGCCACGCCGAGCGCGATTGCGAGCTCGGGCGTCAGGCCCCACACCTTGGCCGCGTGCGCCGTCACGTAACCGGCCATGCCGAGAAACATCGCGTGGCCGAAGGAGAGCAAGCCGCCGAAGCCGATCAGCAGATTGAACGCGCAGGCAAACAGCGCCATGCATAGCACGTTCATGAGAAAGACCGGGTAGACGACGAACGGCGCGAGTGCGAACACCACCACCATCGCGACCATCGCGATCGCCGTGGTGCGCGGCGCGATCGCCGTGGGGGCTCGAGTCGCGGATGGGGTCGAGTCCGACATGACCCTTAGCGCCCGCGCCCGAAGAGGCCAGCGGGCCTGATCAGCAGCACGATCGCCATGATGATGAAGATGACCGTGTTCGACGCTTCCGGATAGAAGACCTTGGTCAGACCTTCGATCACGCCCAGCCCAAAGCCGGTGAGGATCGACCCCAGGATCGAGCCCATGCCGCCGATCACGACCACGGCGAACACCACGATGATCAGATTGGCTCCCATCTGCGGATTGACCGTGTAGATCGGGGCGGCCATCACGCCCGCCAGCGCGGCGAGAGCAACGCCGAAGCCGTAGGTCAGCGTGATCATGCGCGGCACGTTGATGCCGAATGCCTGCACGAGAGGTGCGTTCTCGGTTCCCGCGCGCAGGTAGGAACCAAGCTTGGTTTTTTCGATTACGTACCACGTACTCAGGCAGACCACCAGCGAGGCCAGAATTACCCAGGCCCGATACTTCGGCAGGAACATGAAGCCGAGGTTGTAGGCGCCGACGAACTCCTGAGGCAGCGTGTACGGCAGGCCCGAGCTGCCGAAGTAGTTCGTGAATACTCCCTGGATGATCAGCGCCAGCCCGAAGGTGAGAAGCAGGCCGTAGAGATGGTCGAGCTTGTACAGCCGCGAGAGCATCGTGCGTTCGATCAGGACGCCGATGATCCCGACGACGACCGGCGAGATCAGCAGCGCCCACCAGTAGCCCACGCCCAGGTACTGCAGCAGGAACCAGGCGCAGAACGCGCCCACCATGTAAAGCGCCCCGTGCGCGAAGTTGATGATGTTGAGCAGCCCGAAGATCACGGCGAGGCCGAGCGAGAGGATGGCGTAGAACGCGCCGTTGATCAGTCCGATCAGTAGCTGGCCGAACAAAGCCTGCGTCGGGATACCGAAGATCTCAGTCATGTCCGTTCGGCCGCGAGGACCAATTGACAGGGACGCCGCGCGCCCCTCCGCCGGTCCGCAGCAATCGAAGCACTCGCTCGTCGCGACACGACTGCGTCACTTCACGAGCGGGCAGTCGCCGTCCTTCAGCGGCCGGAACGCCTGATCGGCCGGAATCGTGGCGCGAATCTTGTAGAGATCCCACTCGCCCTTCGACTCGGACGGTTTCTTGGCCTCGACGAGGTACGCAGGATGGATCTTGCGTCCGTCGGGCCGGACCGTCCCCTTGCCGAACAGCGGATCGTCGGTCGGCATCTCTTTCATCTTCGCGATGACCTTCGTCCCGTCGTCGCTCTTCAGGGCTTCGACGGCCTTGAGGTAATGCGTGACGGCGGAGTACACGCCGGCGTGAACCATCGTCGGGTGGATGCCCTTGTCCCTCTCGGCGAAGCGCTTGGCGAAAGCGCGCGTCTGATCGTTCATGTCCCAGTAGAACGTCTCGGTGAAGATCAGCCCTTGCGCAGTGTTGAGCCCGAGGCCGTGAATGTCGGTCAGAAACACGAGCAGCCCGGCCAGGTTCTGCCCGCCTTTGACGATGCCGAATTCCGCTGCCTGCTTGATCGAGTTCGTCGTGTCGCCGCCGGCATTCGCTAGACCGATGATCTTGGCCTTCGAAGCCTGCGCCTGGAGCAGGAACGAGCTGAAGTCCTGCGTGTTGAGCGGGTGGCGCACCTTGCCCAGCACCTTGCCGCCGTTCTTGAGCACAACCGCCTCGGTGTCGCGCTCGAGCGCGAGTCCGAACGCGTAGTCCGCTGTCAGAAAGAACCACGTGTCGCCGCCGGTCTTCACGATCGCGCTGCCGGTGCCGTTGGCGAGCATCCAGGTGTCGTAGGTCCAGTGAATCGTATTCGGCGAGCAGGCCTTGCCGGTGAGGTCGGAGCTAGCGGCACCGGAGACGAGGAATGCCTTGCCCTTGTCCCTGGTGATCTGGTTGACCGCCAGGGCCACGCCAGAGTTCGGCACGTCGACGATCACATCCACCTTGTCGGTGTCGTACCACTGACGTGCGATCTGCGAGCCGACGTCAGGCTTGTTCTGGTGGTCCGCCGAGATGATCTCCACCTTGTAGCCGCGTTTCTCGATGCCGGAATCTTCCACCGCCATCTTCGCCGCGACGACCGAGCCTGCGCCCGCCAAGTCGGTGTAGAGACTCGACATGTCGGACAGCACGCCGATCTTGACGACGCCATCCGAAATCTGCGCTTGCGCGCTCCCCGACGCCGCCGCGAAAGCCAGCGCCATCAACCCGCACCGAATCGTTTTCATGTCTACCTCCGTCGTTGCTCAGATGATGTTCGTCGGCGAGGACAGCGCGTCACACGCCGAGATATTCGTGCAGCTTCGCCATGTTCGCCTCGAGCGCGGCATTGGGGATCATGTCGACGACCCGGCCTCGCTCCATGACGTAATGCCGGTCCGCGACGGTGGCAGCGAATCGGAAATTCTGCTCGACCAGCAGGATCGTAAAGCCCTTCTCCTTGAGCCTCGCGATCGTGCGGCCGATATGCTGCACGATGACCGGCGCGAGGCCCTCGGTCGGCTCGTCGAGCATCAGGATCTGCGCCCCCGTACGCAGGATCCGCCCGATCGCGAGCATCTGCTGCTCCCCACCCGAGAGCTTGGTACCCTGGCTGTGCAGCCGTTCCTTGAGATTCGGGAAGAGCTCGAAGATCTGCTCCACCGTTAACCCGCCATCCCTCACCTGCGGCGGCAGCAGCAGATTCTCCTCCACATCGAGGCTCGCGAAGATGCCGCGCTCCTCCGGGCAGAGGGCGATGCCCAGCCGCGCAATCCTGTTCGAGGGGAGCCCGACCGTCTCCGTTCCATCGAGGGTCACCGACCCCTTGCGCTGGGTAACGATCCCCATGATCGACTTGAGCGTGGTCGTCTTGCCGGCCCCGTTGCGCCCGAGCAGCGTCACGACTTCGCCGCGGTCCACTTCGAAGGAGGCGCCGTGAAGGATGTGCGACTCTCCGTACCAGGAATGGAGGTCGGCGACGCGCAGCAATGCTCCGTTGGCGCGCGGCTCAGGCATGCGCGGTCCCGAGGTAGGCTTGCACGACGTCGGGATTCTTCGATACGGCCGCGTAATCGCCCTGTGCGAGCACCTGGCCGCGCGCGAGAACCGTTATGTGATCCGACAGCGTCGACACGACAGACAGATTGTGCTCGACCATGAGCACTGTGCGATTTGCGGCCACTTTCTTGATGAGCGCTGTGATCCGCTCGACATCCTCGTGCGTCATCCCCGCCGTGGGCTCGTCGAGCAGCATCATCTCCGGGTCGAGCGCCAACGTTGTGGCGATCTCCAGAGCGCGCTTGCGGCCGTAGGGCATCTCCACCGCATGGGTATCCGCGTAGTCCGACAGCCCGACCGCGTCGAGCAGCTCGCGCGCGCGCGCGTCGAGGCTGTGCAGCGTGCGCTCGGAGCGCCAGAAATCGAACGAGCCACCGCGCTCGCCCTGCAGCGCGATGCGCACGTTCTCCAGCACGGTCAAGTGGGGAAAGGTCGCCGAAATCTGGAACGAGCGAACCATGCCCATACGGGCGATGGCCGCGGGCGCGGAGCCGGTGATTTCACGGTTGTTGAAGAAGATCTTTCCGGCCGTGGGCGTGAGGAAGTGCGTTAGCAGATTGAAGCAGGTCGTCTTGCCGGCGCCATTGGGCCCGATCAGGGCGTGGATCGTGCCGCGCCGGATCTGCAGATCAACGCCGTTGACGGCGACAAAGCCCTTGAACTCCTTGGTGAGCCCGCGCGTCTGCAGAATGATGTCGTCGGCCATGCGCCGACCGACGGCGGCGGCCGCCGGTTCGTCCTCCTAGGGTGTCGCCGGATTATCCGGAACCTGTGGGTCCTTGGCAATCGAGCCAGTGGAGTCCTGCGTGCCTTCGGCTACCTACTCCCACTTCGGCGCGCGCTTGCCGACGAATGCGTCGATGCCCTCGTGCGCCGCGTCGTCGAGGAGGCTGCAGGCCATCTCCTGCCCCGCGAGATCGTACGCTGCGCCGAGACCCATCTCGATCTGTCGGTAGAACGCCTGCTTGCCTCGCGCGATCACCCGCGCGCTGCGGGCTGCGATGATGCCGGTGAAGTGCGCCACCGCCGAGTCGAGCCCGGCCGCGGGTACCACGCGATTGACGAGCCCCCACGCGAGCGCCGTGGCGGCATCGATCGGCTCGCCGGTGAGCAGCAGTTCCATGGCGCGCTTGCGCGCGACGTTGCGTCCGACGCCGACCGCTGGGGTCGTGCAGAAAACGCCCACGTTCACGCCGGGCAAGGCGAATTTCGCGCTGTCCGCAGCCACCGCGAGGTCGCACATCGAGACGAGCTGGCAGCCCGCTGCGGTGGCGATACCGTGCACGCGCGCAATCACAGGCTGCGGCAGCCGCGTGAGCGAAAGCATCAGCGCGTTGCAGGCCGCGAAGACCTCCTGCTGCCAGCCGAGATCCGGATGCGCGCGAAGCTCCTTCAGATCGTGCCCAGCACAGAAACCGCGGCCCTCGGCAGCGAGCACGACAGAGCGCACCGACGGGTCGCCCGCGATGCGGTCGAGCTCCGCCCGCAGAGCGGCGATCATTGCCCGCGAGAGCGGGTTGAACCGCTCGCCGCGGTTGAGCGTCAACGTGGCGACCCCGTCGCTCGCCTGCACTCGTACGTAGGGCGCCACCGCGCTTTCGAGCGGTGCGTTCATGGCTTCCTCCGCTGCATCTTGCGCACCAACGCATTCTATGTGCGGTGTGGATGCGAGGCGAGGTCGTGGTTCTTATCGAGGCTGCTCTGGGTGCAGGGAGAAGGCTTGACATCAGCTTCTTGCAGGGAAGAAGATGGCGAATAAACCTACGAAGTAGCCATTTTCTAGGCAATTCCTTCTACATTCGGGAGCTTTATGGAGAGTGTCTCCGCGGACCCTGCCGCGTTCGGGTTGCGGGCATCGGATCAAGATGCCGACCCTCTGCGCGCGCGCGTAGCCGAGCTTTACCGGGCCGACGAGGCGGCGACCGTGCAGGCGCTCCTGGCGGAGTCGGTGTTGCCGCCGGAGCAGCTCAAGGCAACGCAGGACCTTGCGGCGTCGCTTGCGCGTGCAGTGCGCGCGGCGCGTGCCCGGGCGGGTGGCGTCGATGCGCTGATGCTCGAGTTCTCGCTCGATTCGCGCGAGGGCGTGGCGCTGATGTGCCTCGCCGAAGCGCTGCTGCGAATCCCCGATTTCGCCACGCGCGACCGATTGATCCGCGACAAGATCGGGCGCGGAGACTGGCGCGCCCACGTCGGTCGCAGCCCGTCGCTCTTCGTCAACGCCGCGGCCTGGGGACTGCTCGTCACGGGCCAGCTCGTCGACACGCGCAGCGACTCCGCGCTCGAGGCTGCGGTGACTTCGCTGGTACGCAAGGGCGGCGAGCCGCTTATCCGCAAGGGAGTCGATCTCGCCATGCGCATGCTGGGCAAGCAGTTCGTGACCGGGCGCACGATCGAGGAAGCGATAGCGAACGCGCGCGAGCGCGAAGCGAGAGGCTACCGCTTCTCCTACGACATGCTCGGCGAGGCAGCGCTCACCGCCGAGGATGCGCAGCGCTATTTCGTCTCCTATCGCGCTGCCATCGACGCGATTGCCAACGCTTCCGGCGGCAAGGGCATCTACGCCGGTGCGGGGCTGTCGATCAAGCTCTCCGCCTTGCACCCCCGTTTCTCGCGGCAGAAGCGCGATCGCATCCTCAGCGAACTGCTGCCGCGCGTCGCGGAGCTCGCACGGCGCGCGCGCGAGCGCGACATCGGGATGAACATCGACGCGGAGGAGGCCGACCGGCTGGACCTCACGCTCGACCTGCTCGAGCGGCTCGCCGCCGATCCCCGGCTCGCCGGCTGGGACGGGCTCGGCTTCGTCGTGCAGGCATATCAGAAGCGCTCGCGTGCGTTGGTCGACTGGGTGGCGGATCTCGCGCGCCGCAACCGCCGCCGCTTGATGCTGCGCCTGGTGAAAGGCGCCTACTGGGACAGCGAAATCAAGCGCGCGCAGGTCGAGGGCCTCGACGACTACCCGGTGTTCACGCGCAAGGTGCACACCGACGTCGCCTACCTCGCCTGCGCCAAGGCGATGCTCGCTGCGCCCGACGCCATCTATCCGCAGTTCGCAAGCCACAACGCATTCACGATCGCTGCCGTGCACGCGCTCGCGGGAACGGCGGACTACGAGTTCCAGTGCCTGCACGGCATGGGCGAGAGCATTTACGACCACGTGGTTGGCCCCGGGCAGCTCGGCCGCGCCTGCCGCGTCTATGCGCCGGTCGGCTCGCACGAGACGCTGCTCGCGTACCTGGTACGCCGGCTGCTCGAAAACGGCGCCAACACTTCGTTCGTCAATCGGATCGTCGATCCCTCGGTCGACATCGCCGAGCTCGTCGCCGATCCGGTCGCGCAGGCGCGCAAGACGGGCGGAACGGCGCATCCGCGCATCGCGCTTCCGGCGAAGCTCTACGCCGATCGAAAGAATTCCCGCGGCGCAGACTTTTCCGACGAGACGGTGCTCGCCGCACTCGAAGAGCAGCTCGGTCGCGTTCCGTCGCGCTTCGCAGCGGCGCCGCTGCTCGGCGACGCCGCGGCGCCGCGGTCGCGGCCGCGCGTCGCCATTACCAATCCTTCCGATCGAAGCGAGGTCGTCGGCAGTGTCGAGGAAGCCGATCAAGGCGACGTCGAGCAGGCGGTCGGCATCGCCGTGAAGGCCGGGGGCGCCTGGGCAGGGATGCCGGCTGCGGCGCGAGCCGACTGCCTCGAGCGCACCGCGGAGCTGATCGAGGGTGAGCGTGCCGTGCTCATCGCGCTCGCAGTTCGCGAAGCGGGCAAGACGATGCCGAACGCGATGGGCGAGATCCGCGAAGCGGCGGATTTCTGCCGCTACTACGCAGCGCAGGCGCGGCGCGAACTCGCCGGCGCAACGCCGCGCGGGCCGATCGCGTGTATCTCGCCGTGGAACTTCCCGCTCGCGATCTTCTCGGGCCAGGTGAGCGCCGCGCTGGCGGCGGGCAACCCCGTGCTCGCCAAGCCTGCCGAGCAAACCTCGCTCATGGCGGCGCGCGCCGTCGAGCTGTTTCATCGCGCCGGGGTCCCGCGCGCAGCGCTGCAGCTGCTGCCCGGCCGCGGCGAGACCGTGGGCGCGGCGTTGGTCGCCGATGCGCGCATCGCCGGCGTGCTCTTCACCGGCTCGACCGTGGTGGCCCGTGCGATCAATCGAGAGCTTGCCAGCCGCCCCGGCGACGCACTCCTCATCGCCGAGACGGGCGGACAAAACGCGATGATCGTCGACAGCTCCGCGCTGCCGCAGCAGGTCGTGGTCGACGCGCTCGCCTCGGCGTTCGACAGCGCCGGCCAGCGCTGCTCCGCGCTGCGGGTTCTTTGCCTGCAGGAGGACATCGCGCAGCATGTGCTCTCCCTGCTGAAAGGAGCGATGGCCGAGCTTGCCATCGGCGACCCGCGCCGCCTCGACACCGATATCGGACCCGTGATCGACGGCGAGGCGCAGAGCGCG
>DASVFM010000004.1:0-16497 GCA_036380055.1 Casimicrobiaceae bacterium | reverse complement strand
CAGCGGCTCGGTGATTGGAGCGATGTCGATCTGCCCAGAGTCGAGCGCGGCGATGCCCTCGCCGAAACCGCCCGTCTTCACGAGCTCTGCGTCGGCCTCGGTGTAGCCCCCCGCCTGCAGCAGCATGCGCGCGAGCGCCTGACTCGTCGAGCGCGGATTGGTGTAGCCGATCTTCTTGCCCTTGAAGTCCTTGATCGACTTGATCGGCGAGTCGAGCTTCACCGCCCAGACGAATTCGGCCACGGTGAGCACGTCGTCGCTGACGATCTTGAGATCCGCGCCGGCAAGGATCGCCGAGACGACCACGCCCGGGTTCACTTCGCCGTATGGCACGCCACCGCCGGCGAGCATATTGCGCAGCGACGTGCCGCCGCCCGCCGACGAGATGAGCCCTGTGATGTTAAGGCCCTCGTCCTTGAAGTAGCCCTTCACGAGCGCGACGCCGAACGGCATCCCGTTCGCCGAGACGCCGTAGTTGCCGACGGCGATCTCCTCGGCGGCCGCGACGGCGGCGAAACTGCCGGCGAGCGCGGCGAGCAATGCGCGGGACAAGAGCTGGCTCAAGCGGTGCATGATGGTTTCCTCCTTAGTGTTGGCAGTCCGGTCGCGGGCCGCCCTTCGATGTAGATTGTCGCGCGCAGGTGCCTCTAGGCGCCGCGCTTGAGCGTGACGTTGACGTTCTTGATCTGCGTGCAGGCGAGCAGCTCCTCAATCGACTCCTCGCGGCCCACGCCCGACTGCTTGTACCCGCCGAAGGGAACGCCGACCCAGTGCGTGGACGCGCCGTTGATCCAGACGTACCCGGCCTCGACCTTCGCGGCGAGACGGTGCGCGCGGTCGAGGTCGTGCGTCCAGATCGAGCAGGTGAGCCCGTAGTCGAGCGCGTTGACCCGCGCCAGCAGATCGCTCTCGTCCGACCAGCGCAGCACGCTCACTACCGGCCCGAAGATCTCCTCGCGCGCGATGCGCATGTCGTCGGTCACGTCGGCGAACACGGTGGGCTCGACGAAAAAGCCGTGCGCGAGCTTCGGATCCTCGGGGCGCTTGCCGCCGCAGGCGAGCCGTGCGCCGCCCTCGATGCCGAGCCGGATGTAGTCGATCGTCTTGTCGAACTGCGCCCGGCTGGAGAGACACCCCACTTCGGTTTCGCGCTCGGTCGGAAGTCCC
This sequence comes from Casimicrobiaceae bacterium, assembly GCA_036380055.1. Lineage (GTDB taxonomy): Bacteria > Pseudomonadota > Gammaproteobacteria > Burkholderiales > Casimicrobiaceae > PALSA-1003. The sequence goes on along the minus strand of DASVFM010000004.1, from coordinate 15,330 downwards.
ACCTTGAGCTGCGTGACCCGCTTGACGATCTCGACGAGCGTCGCATCGTGAACGTCCTCGTGCAGATAGACGCGGCTCGTGGAATTGCACGACTGGCCGGTCACGTAGCGGAAGTTCATGCCGCGCACGACGCCGTCGGCCACCTCGGCGGGGGTTGCATCGGGACAGGCGACGAGCGCGTTCTTGCCGCCGAGCTCGAGGGTGAGCTTCTTCAGCGTTGCGCCTGCACCGCTCATCACCGCGCGGCCCGCGTTGACGCTCCCGATGAAGCCGATCTTTGCCACGCGCGGGTGCGCGACCAGCGCGGCGCCCGTGTCGCGGCCGCCGGTGAGCACGTTGAACACGCCCGGCGGGAACACGCCATCCCACAGCTCCGCGAGGCGCAGCGCCGTCAGCGGCGTCTGGTCGGCCGCCTTGACGATGAGCGTGTTGCCCGCGGCGAGCGGCGCCCCGCACTTGCCCGCGACGAAGAGCAGCGGATGGTTGAATGCGCCGATGCGCGCGATCACGCCGAGCGGCTCGCGCAGCGTGTAGTTGAGCGAGTTGGCGTCGATCGGGATCGTGTCGCCCTTGATCTCGGTGACGAGTCCCGCGAAGAAATCCATGTAGTCGGCGCTGATTCCGACGTCGAAGCGCATCGCCGTGAAGGGATTGCCGGTGTCGAGCGCCTCGATGTGGGCGAGATCGTCCGCATGCTCGCGCAGGATGGCCGCCGCCCGGCGGATCGTCTGTGCGCGCTCCTGCGCTGGCGTATCGCGCCAGAACGCAAACGCTTCCCTCGCGGCGGCGACTGCGCGATCGACCTCGTCGAGCGTGGCTTCGGCGGCGATGCCGAGCGATTCGCCCGTCGCAGGCGAGGCGATCGCGGTGCTCGGCCCGGCGGACGCGTGCCAGGTGCCGCCGTAATACAGCCCGCGATGCCGCGGCAGGCGCGCGTCGGGCGGCGCGTAATTCGTCTTCACTTCCTTGTATTGCATATCACTCCCCGGTCTTCTTCTGAACGTGACGCAGCAGCGACGACGACACCGCGCGCGAATACTCCGGCGCGACGCGCACATCGAGCACGGCCAGCGCGCCGGTCTGTACGTCCGCGATCGCCTGCGCGAGCGCAGTCTCGAGCTCAGTGGCGGTGCGCAGCGGACCGTAGCCCTTCGCTCCCTGGCCGCGGGCGAGCAGCGCAAGGTCGAGCGGCGGGTCGCTCATGCGCATCCCGATCCAGCGGTTCTCGACCGGACGGCCGCGCACGCGCGCCATGCGCTCCTGGTGCAGCTCGTCGTTGAAGAACGATTCGTTGTTGGCCACCACGATCAGGAGCGGCACGCGATAGTGCACGCCGGTCCACAGCGCGGTGAGCCCCATCAGGTAGTCGCCGTCGCCGAGCACGGCGACCGGCAGTCGGTCGCTCCCGCGCAGCGCGAGCGCCGCGCCTACCGCCATTCCCGGTCCCGAGCCGATGCCGCCGCCGCCGTCGAAGCCGATGTAATCCTGCGGATGCGCGAAGCGGCAGTACTCGCCCGGCCAGCCGAGCGGCAGTCGGACGTACGAGGGCTTGTGCGATGCGAGCGTGTCGGTAGTTACGCGGGCGAGATCCTCGAGCGGCATGCGATCGGCGCTTGCTGCGCGCGGCTCGGGCGCGGCCTCCGGCTTCTTCACGAACCACGATTTCACCGGCGCCGCCGAGCGCGGGCCGAGGGTCGCGAGCAGCGCCGCGACGAGCGCGTCAGGCGGCGCGAGGATCGAAAGATCGGTGGGCGGGAGCGCCTGGTAGTCGGCGTTCCAGCCGTTGTGCACGTACTGGTCGAGCGAGCAATGCACCACCTTGGCGCGCGGCAGCTCGCCGCCGCAGGCCTGAGCGAGCGTGCCGCCGAGATCGATCCAGTCGAGGCTCAAGATCACGTCGGCATCGCGCACGAGCTGCGTGGCCGCGCCGGCGACATAGAGGCTCGGCGGGAACGGGTGCAGCGGATGCTGCGTGGGAAAGCTCGCGCCCGTCTTGATGTCGGTGAGTGTGATCGCACCGACGCGCTCCGCGAGCGCGACGCGCCGCTCGAAGTCCGCCGGATCGCTCGACACGCGCCCGATCATGAGCAACGGCCGGCTTGCGCGCTCGAGCAGTCGCGCCGCCTCGCGCACCGCCTCCGGCGCGGGCGCGCCGGTCGACGGAACGGAGAAGCGGTCGAGCGCGGGCAGAGGCGCCGGCGGTGCGGGACCTTCCTCCTGCAGCGCCGCATCGAGGCATACGTACACGGGCCCCTGGGGTGGCGTCTGTGCGACGCGCCACGCGCGCAGGATTGCTTCCAATGCAGCCGCGACCGATCCCGGCTGGTCGTCCCATTTGGTGTAGCCGCGCACGAGCGCGCCCAGGTCGCGCGAGGTGTGAATCCAGTCGACCCACGGCCGGCGCTTCACCGCGTCGATTGGTCCCACGGCGCCGAGCAGCAGGATCGGAATGCGATCGCACCAGGCGTTGAAGATCGCCATCGTCGCATGCATGAGCCCGACGTTGGCGTGCAGCGCCACGGCGAGCGGCTTGCCGGTGACCCGCGCATAGCCGTGCGCGAGCGCGACCGCGTTCTCCTCGTGCAGGCAGAGCAGCATCTCCGGACGGGTGTTGCCGAGATGGTTGACGAGGCTGTCGTGCAGCCCGCGAAAGCTCGCGCCCGGGGTGAGCGCGATGTACGGAATCTCGAGCGCGCGCAGGAGCTCGGCGATCGCGTCGCTGCCCCATGCGGCCTCGCTCCCGACCTCGGCAGCGGTGCGCAACGTGTCGTTCATGAGGCTGCCGACTGTAGCGCATGCGGCCGAGTGCGGCAATGCGCCGCCGCCCCGCAACGGGTATGATCTGCGCTGGCAAGGCGGCTGCGCCAAGAACAAGACCGCCGCCGCACGCATCCATCGAAACGCCGCCCGCATGCTCCTGCGCTGGGTCACTGCCGCGTATCTGGCGTATCTGGCCGTGCCAATCGCACTGCTCGTCGTCGGCTCCTTCGGCGAGCTGTGGCTCAACACGATCCTGCCGACGGGCTTCACCGCGCACTGGTATCGCGATGTAGCCGCGGATCCGAGCTTTCGCCGCGCCTTCGGCGCGAGCCTCGCAGTGGTCACGCTCACCTGCGCCGCCTGCGCCGCGATCGGCCTGCCGCTCGCCTACGCGGTGTTTCGCGCCGAGAGCGCCCGCGTGCGCGCGCTAGCCCGGGTGCTCTATCAGATGCCGATCGCGCTGCCCCCGCTCGTGCTGGCGTTCGGCTTCATCCTCGTTTTCTCCTCGGACACGCTGCCCTGGCTTGGCAGCATCTGGCTGCTCGCCGCCGGGCACGTCGTGCTCGCGCTGCCGTACTTCCTGCAGACGGTGGTGGCAGACATGCAGCGGCTGGGGCTGCGCACGCTCGAGGACGCGGCCGAATCGCTGGGAAGCGCGGGATGGCAGCGCTTCGCGCACATCGTGCTGCCAGCGCTCTCTCAGTCGATCCTCGCGGGACTCATCATCGTGGCCGCGCTCTCCATCGGCGAGTTCCAGTTCTCGAACCTGGTGGCGGGATTTCTCAATCGCACCTATCCCGTCGTGCTGCTGCAGGCTTTCTATGGCGCGACGGGTTTTGCCTGCGCCGCCACCGTGGTGCTGCTCGCGCTGGCGCTGCTCGCGGCGATCGCCGGGAGCGTTACTGCCGGCGGGGCGACACGCTTCAAGACGGCCGTTGCATGAGCGCAGCGCGCGAAGTCAACGCCCGAGCATGAGCGAACGCGCTGCATCCGCGGTCTCGCTCGGGGGCGTCACGTATCGCTATCCCGGCACGCAGGCCGGCGTGTTCGACGTGACGGTGGACATCGCGCCCGGAGAGCTCGTCGTGTGCCTCGGCCCAAGCGGCTGCGGAAAAACGACGCTGCTGCGACTGATCGCCGGCTTTCTGCGCCCGGAGGCGGGCACGATTCGCCTGAACGGCGAGGACGTGAGCGCGCTGCCCACGCGGGTGCGCGAATGCGGCGTCGTGTTCCAGGCCTACGCGCTGTTTCCGCACATGCGGGTGTGGGAGAACGTCGCCTACCCGTTGCGGGTGCGCGAGATCGCGCCCGCCGAGCGCCGCCGGCGCGCCTTCGAGATGCTCGAGCTGGTTGGCCTCACGGGGCTCGCCGAGCGCCTGCCCGCGCAGCTCTCCGGCGGCCAGCAACAGCGGGTGGCGCTCGCGCGGGCGCTGGTGTTCGGCCCGCGCGCACTGCTTCTCGACGAGCCCCTCTCGGCGCTCGATGCCGCCACGCGGCTCGCCATGCGCGACGAGGTCCGCCGCATCCAGCGCAGCCAGAACATCGCCACGCTGCTCATCACCCACGATCAGGACGAGGCGCTTTCGCTCGCCGACCGCATCGTCCTGCTGCGCGACGGCCGACTCGCGCAGACGGGCATGCCGCAGGAGCTCTACGACCAACCCGCGGACGCTTTCGTCGCCGGCTTCATCGGCCGCGCCAACCTGCTCGACGGCAAGGTCGTCGATGCCGAGACAGTCGACACGCCGATTGGCCGCCTGGTTACGCCGCCGCACGGCCGGGGCGCCGGCAGCACGCTCAAGCTCCTCGTGCGTCCCGAGCGCTGCGAGGTCGCGAATGGCGGCGGGGGCGAGAACGTCTTCGCGGCCCGCGTGCTGCGCGACCGCTTCTTCGGGGCCACCCGCCAGGTCGAGGTCGCGGCGGGCGAAGGCCGACTCGAAATCGAAACGGCGATGCGCGATCATGTCGCCAAGGTGCGCGTGCCGCGCGAAGCCATCCAGTTCCTGAACACCCGCTGAAGAGGAGAAAGCCATGAAGAACACACTGCAACCGCTCGCCCGCGTCGTCGCAACGCTCGCGATGTCGCTCGTTTCCGCCGCGGTCGCGGCGCAGACCGTGCTCGATTCGCCGGAGCTTTACGCCGGCGAGAAGGCGCTGTACGAAGCCGCGAAGAAGGAAGGCATGGTGGTGAGCTTCGATACCGGTCCGACGTGGGCCAACTGGGCGGCGGAATTCTCCGCCTTCAAGAAGCGCTATCCCGACGTAGAGATGGTCTACAACGACATCGGCTCCGGCGTGACCGTGGTCGCGCTCGACAAGGCGCGCAACCGACCGCAGGCCGACACGGCGTACTACTTCGCGGCCTCGGCGGTCGATGCCGCCGCCAAGAACGTGGTCGCGCCGTTCAAGCCGGTGAACTTCGACAAGCTGACGCCGGTGTTCCGCGATCCCGACGGCAAATGGTTCACGATCCACACGCTCACGGTGGCATTCGTGGTCAACACCAAGCTGGTGAAGAACGTGCCCCAGTCCTGGGCGGATCTGCTCAAGCCCGAGTACAAGAATACGATCGTCTACCTCGACCCGCGTTCGACCGGCGTGGGACAGGTGATGGTCTTCGCCGCCAACTTCGGCATGGGCGGCGACATGAACAACCTGAAGCCGGGGCTCGACTATCTCACCAAGCTGCACCAGTCCGGCAACGTTCTGCGCGTGCTCGGCACCACGCCGTATGCGCAGTTCGTCAAGGGCGAGATCCCGATCTGGATCTCCTACGAGAACGACGGGCTCAAGGCCAAGTACACCGACGGGCTGGGCGACGCGGTGGCGGTGGTCATCCCGAAGGAAGCCTCCGCGGCAGCCCCGTACGCGATCAGCCTGGTGGAGAAGGGACCGAACCCGAACGCCGGCAAGCTCTGGCTCAACTTCATCATGACCGACATGGGGCAGGGCATCTTCGCGCAGGGCTTCGTGCGGCCGTCGGTACCGGGCGTGAAGCTGCCCGACAACGTCGTCGACAAGCTGCCCGCCGCACCGCAGGTGCATCCGCTCGACGTGAAGGAAGCCGCGGCGAGGAAGTCCGACGTCGACAAGGGCTGGGCGGCGGCCTCAGGCAGCAAATGAGGTAGCCAGTAATGGCCTTGCGCACACGCACGACGGCGGCGCTCGCGCTGCCGGGCGTGCTGCTGATCGTATTCTTCTTCGCCTTGCCGGTCCTGGCGGTGGCCGCCGACGCGCTGCGCGACGGCGGTCGGGCGTTCGCGCGCGTGTTCTCGACCGCCGGGTTCTGGACGGCGGCGGGCGGCAGCACAGTGCTGACGCTCGTCGCCGCGACGCTCTCGACGGTCGTCGGCGTGGCGGTGGCCCTGCACCTGTCGCGACTCCCCGCACGCAGCCGCACTGCGCTCTCGTTCGTGATCGCGCTGCCGCTCACTTTCTCCGGACTGATCGTCGCCTACGGTTTCATCCTGGGCTACGGGCGCGCCGGCCTCGTGACACAGCTCCTCGCGCGCCTCGGCCTCGATCCGGCGACGATCGGCGGCGCGCTGTTCACTCCCACGGGGCTGGCGTTCGCGTCGTCGTACTACCTGATCCCGCGCGTGGTGATCGGTATGCTGCCGGTGCTGGTCAACTTCGATCGCGCCCAGCTCGCTGCGGCGGAATCGCTCGGCGCGACGCCGGCGCAGGCGTTCCGGCAGGTCCTGCTGCCGCAGGTCGCCGCGCCGGTGATCGCCTCGTTCTGCCTCGTCGCCGCGGTGGTGTTCGGCGCCTACGGCACGGCGCTCGCGCTGGTCGGCACGCAGCTTCCGATCCTGCCGCTCAGGCTCTACAGCCTCATCTCCGAGACGGGCTCGGATTTTCCAGCGGCCGCGGCGCTCGCGCTCCTCATCACCGCCGTGTGCTCGGCCGTCATCACCACCGGCGAGTGGGTGGGCGCGAAGCACGAGCGGCATCTCTGAGATGAGCGCGCTGTTCGCCCTCGACCCGGCCGAAGGCGCGCTCTTCGACACCGCGGGACGCCGCTTCGATCCGGAGCAGCGCAAGTGGCTGACCGCTTCGAGGAAGAAGCCTCGTGCCGCGAAAGCGGAAATGCTCGATGCGATCGCCGCCGTGAGCTGGCTCCAGCGCGAGAGCAACTATCCGCTGCGCGAGCCGATCGGCGTCATCGGGCCGCGCGACGCGACACCGGCGCAGCGCGCGGCGGCGCTCGAGGTTGGCGAGTTGCTCGGCGACTGCCGCCTAGCCGTCCTGTGCGGCGGACGGCAGGGCGTGATGCAGTCGGTGTGCGAAGGGGTCGCTCGCGTCGGCGGGTTGTCGATCGGTCTGTTGCCGGAGACGGACGCAGCGCAAGCCAATCCCTTCGTCGGCGTGGCCATCGCCACGGGAATCGGCGAGGCGCGCAACGCGCTGATCGCGCGCGCCTCGTTCTGCCTGATCGCGATCGGCGACAGCCTGGGCACGCTCTCCGAGGTGGCGCTCGCACGCCAGTTCGGCAAGCTTGTCATCGGCCTCGAAGGCGCGGCCAAGGTTGAGGGCGTGGAGCAGCTGCACTCCCCGAGGGATGCCGTGGAGCGAGTCGCGCAGGCGATCCTGGGCGTGGCGTAGAGCGGAGGCCCGGCTCCGTCCGGGCCGGTGATTTGCGGCGCGCAGTCTTGATCTTTGGAATGCGCGCTCCGCATCTCCCATCGCGTGCCGCCGGGGTTACAATTCGCCTCCCCTCGAAGGAAAGGACTCCATGGCCGAGACGCTGGCGCCGACCCCCGCCATGACGACCGCGCACTGTCGCGAGCGGCTCGCCGCCCTCTCGCGCGAAGTGCTGCAGACGCTGCACCGAGGCATCGAGAAGGAGAGCCTGCGCGTGCGGCCGGACGGCACGCTCGCCACCACGCCGCATCCGCCGGCGCTGGGCTCCGCGCTCAAGCACCCGCGCATAACCACCGATTTCAGCGAGTCGCAGCTCGAGTTGATCACCGGCGTGCACACGAGCGCGGAAGCGTGCCTGAAGGAGCTCACCGAGATCCACCAGGTCGTCTTCCGCGCGATCGGCGACGAGCTCTTGTGGGTCTCGAGCATGCCGTGCAACCTGCCCGCGGACGACGCCATCCCGATCGGCCGCTACGGCAGCTCCAACATCGGCCGCATGAAGACGGTCTACCGCACGGGCCTGTCGCATCGCTACGGCCGGCGCATGCAGACGATCTCCGGCATCCACTACAACTTCTCGTTGCCCGACGGGCGCTCGGACGACGAGTACTTCGCGATCATTCGCAACTTCCGGCGCAACGGCTGGCTGCTTCTGTATCTGTTCGGCGCCTCGCCCGCGGTGTGCCCGAGCTTCGTCGCCGGGCGCGACCACCGCCTCGAGCGGCTCAGCGCGAGCACGCTCTATCTTCCCTACGCCACTTCGCTGCGCATGGGCAGGCTCGGCTACCAGAGCGACGCGCAGTCTTCGCTCACGGTGAGCTACAACGATCTCAAGAGCTACGCCGCCTCGCTGGAAGAGGCGCTCACCCGGCCCTATCCTGCGTACGAGGCGATCGGCATCCGCCAGGGCGACGAGTATCGCCAGCTCGCCACGACGCTGCTGCAGATCGAGAACGAGTTCTACGGCACGATCCGCCCGAAGCGGGTGATCCGCCCGGGCGAGCGCCCGCTACGCGCGCTGCGCGACCGCGGCGTGGAGTACGTCGAGGTGCGGCTGATGGATCTCGATCCCTTCGTGCCGATCGGCATCACCGCGGGCACGGTGCGTTTTCTCGACGTGTTCCTCCTGCACTGCCTGCTCTGCGACAGCCCGCCCGACACGCCCGAGGAGCGAACGGAGGTGGTCGAGAACAAGCTGCGCGTCGCCTCGCGGGGACGAGAGCCGGGACTGCGGCTCATGCGCGAAGGAGAGGAACTGCCGCTCGCCGACTGGGCCGAGGAAGTCCTCGCCGATTGCGCGCCCATCGCCGAGGCGCTCGACCACGCCAACGGCGGCCGCAGCTATCGCGCAGCGCTCGCGGCCGCTTCCGCAGCGCTCGCCGACCCAGCTCTCACGCCTTCGGCGCGCGTGCTCGAGGCGCTGACGCGCGACTACGACAAGTCGTACGTGCGTTTCGTGCTCGCACAGTCGCGCGCGCATCGCGAGACGATCATGAAGCTCCCGTTCGAGCCTGACGTCGCCGAGCGCTTCGCGCACCTCGCCGAGGAATCGACCGCCGAGCAACGCCGACTCGAGGCGGCGGACAAGCTGCCGTTCGAGACGTTTCGCCAGCAGTACCTCGAGCCGATCCGGCTGAGCAAGTAGGCCGCCCGGCCGCAGCGAAGGGAAGCGATGCGCCTGTTCGGCGTGACGATGGTGCGTAACGAGGCGGACATTATCGAGGCGTCGGTCCGCCACAACCTGTCCATTCTCGACGGGCTCACCGTCATCGATCACGGCTCGGTCGATGGCACGAGCGAGATTCTCCTCGCGCTCCAACGCGAGCGGCTGAACCTGCGCGTGCTGCGCGACGAGAGCGCCGGTTTCTACCAGGCGGAGCGCCTCACTGCTGCGGCGCGGGAGGCGCTGGCACGCGAGGGGGCGGACTTCGTCTTCCCGATCGATGCGGACGAGTTCATCAAGGTTGCCTCGCGCGAGCGCCTCGAGGAAGCGCTGGCGCAGGTGCCACCCGAGGAGCACGCGGTTGCGCACTGGCTGACCTACGTGCCGCTGTTCCGCGACGGCGAGGAGCGCGCGGTGGGCCCCGCGCACCTGCGGCGGCGGCTAAGGATCGAGCGGCACGACTCCTACAAGAGCGTGATCGGGCGCGCCTTCATGCAGCCGACGCAGTACCTGGTGAGCGGCAATCACCTGGTCGACGACGCGGGCCGTGACAAGCCGCTGCGGCACCTGCGGCTCGACCGCGAGGTGGTGGCGCTCGCGCATTGTCCCGTGCGCAGCGCGGCGCAGCTCGAGCGCAAGGTTGTCCTCGGCTACCTCGCGCACCTCGAGACCCGGCCGGACAACGAGAAGCAAGCGTTCCACTGGCGGGATCTGTACGAGGACGTCCTCGCCGGCGTCGACTTCACCGCCGAGCGCCTGCAGGAGATCGCCTGCAACTACGGGCTCCCGCGCGAGCGCTGGCAGCCCTGCTCTGCCATCGAGCTGGTGGAGGATCCGGTGCCGCTGAAGGCGGAATTGCGCTACGCAGCGAAGATGGACCTGCAGCCGCTCTGGCCCGCGTTCACGGAGGGGCGCCGGACGCGCCCGCGGTAGCGCCCGGCGAGCCGCCTATCTCGCGGCAGGCCAAACGTGTAGCATAGCCCGGGATCGCGCATCCTCGCCTCGAACGAGGCGCCGGGGCGTGGTTCCATATAAAACGTTAGGAGGGGTCCAGCATGAAATCCATCATCGGTGGACGGCGGGCGCTGCCTGCCATGCTCGCCATCGCCGCGGCGCTATGGATCGGCTGCGCGACGGCGCAGACGCGCACCTTCAGCTTCGCCTACGATCAGCCGACCACGACGGCGTACGGCATCGCCGCCAACATCTTTGACGCGAAGCTGAAGGAGCTCTCCGGGGGAACGATGAGCATCAACCAGTTCCCTGGTGCGCAGCTCGGCCAGGAGCCGCAGATGCTGCAGAAGATGCGCGCGGGCGACATCGACTTCGTGATCACATCGACCGCCAACGCCTCCACGGTGGCTCCACAGGCCGGCGTGTTCTCGATCCATTTCATCTTCCGCGATCAGGCGCACTTGCAGAAAGTGCTCGCAGACCCGGCGGTGTCGCAGGAATTCCGGGCCATGATCAAGGACTCGGTGCAGGGCGCACAGGTGCTCGGCCTGCTCACGATGGGCTTTCGCAACATGTACGGCAAGAAGGAAGTCAAAAGCGTCGCCGACATGAAGGGCGAAAAAGTTCGCGTGCAGGCGACCAAGACCGAGGACACGCTCTTTCCCGCCTACGGCGCGCAGACGGTCCACATGCCCTTCGGCGAGGTCTACACATCGCTGCAGACCGGCGTCGTGAACTACGCCGAGAATGGCGTCAACGTGTACCTCGCAAACAAGCACTACGAAGTAGCGCCAATCCTCTCCATGACCGAGCACGAGGCCAACAACAACTGCCTGTGGGTGAGCCAGAAGACCTGGGACAGCCTGACGCCGCAGCAGCAGGGCTGGGTGCAGGCGGCCGCCGACGAGATCTCGAAGAAGGAGCCGGCGATGGCGCTCAAGCTCGAGAAGGATTCCGCCGACAAGCTCAAGACGATGGGCGTCAAGGTCGTCGATAACGTCGACAAGACCGGCTTCATGAAGGACGCCGCTCCCGTGCAGGACCAGCTTGCTACCGAGCTCGGCCCGCACGCGGTGAAGCTCCTCAAGCTCGTTCGCGAGGTCCAGTAACGATCCGCATCTTCCGGACGGGGGCGCCCGCGCGCTTCCGTCCGGAGTACTGAGCGTCGTTCGTGCGCTAGGGACAACGCCATGGCCGACATGCGGGCGCTCATCCTGCAGCGCCATCGCCGCCTGAAGTGGAAGTGGCTCGACCCGGTCGAGGCGGTGCTCATGATCCTCTGCGGCGTGTGCATCTTCATGTTCACGCTGACGGTGTTCTGCGACGTGGTCACGCGCACGATCGGTGCGCCCTGGCTGTGGCTGCAGCAGGTCACCACCGCGTTCTTCGCCTGGGGCGTATTCATCGGCCTTGCCGCCGCAACCCGACGCCTCGACCACTTCTACCTCGCCGAGATCACGAAGCGTATGAAAGGCACGCCGCGGCAGACGATCGAGATCGTCAACCGGCTGATCGTGCTCGTCGTCGCGGCGCTGATCACGTGGTTCGGATACAAGAACGCGCTGCTCGATCTTGGCAGCTTCCGTATGCCGTCGCTGATTCCGCTCACGGTGTACACCGCGATCGTGCCGATCTCGGGGGCGCTGATCATGCTGTTCATGATCGAGCAGCTCGTCAACGGCTGGAAGCACGGCTTCGAGGGTCCGGAAGACAGCGAAGACATCGTGGAGTTCGTCCAGTGAGCACCAGCTTCATCCTGTGCCTGATGGGGGGACTCTTCCTGCTCTTCGGCTACATGGGCGTGCCGGTTACGTTCGCGATCCTCGCCGGCGTGCTCATCGCCACCGGCTTCACGCCGATCAGCCTGCAGTCGATGATCGGGCAGCTCTTCCACGGCATCGACACCGAGACGCTGCTCGCGGTCCCGTTCTTCCTGCTCGTCGGCGAGCTGATGGCGTCGTCGGAAGTCGTCGAGCGCATGATCAAGCTGTCGCAGACGATGGTCGGACACCTGCGAGGCGGGCTGGCGCAGGTGGTGACGCTTTTCAGCATGTTCTTCGCCGGCATCTCGGGGTCGTCGGTCGCCGACGTGGCCGTGCTCACCCGCACGGTCGCCCGCGACATGGCCCGCGAAGGCTACGACCGTGCCTTCACCGCCGCGCTCATCGCCTGCGCGTCGACGATGGCGAATCTGATTCCGCCGAGCATCATGGCGGTGGTCTACGGGGCGGTGGGCAACGTGTCGATCGGCGGCCTTTTCCTCGGCGGCGTGGTGCCAGGCGTGATGATCGGCATCGGGCTCATGATCTACAGCTACTTCTTCGGACCGATTGGAGTCATGAAGAAGCGTGCAACGATGCGCGAGTTCGCCATCGCCGCGCGCGGCGCGTCGCTCCCCACGGTGATCCCGGTGATCATCATGGGCGGGATCCTCACCGGCTGGTTCACGCCGACCGAGGCCGGCATGATCGCCGCGGTCTACATCCTGATCGTGCTGATTCCGGTGCTGCGGCCACGGCACATCAGGAAGTTGCCGCGCGACTTCATGTACGCGGGATTGCTCTACTCGCTGCCGCTCGGCGCCGTGGCGGCGGCCTCTACTTTCGGCTGGATGGTCGCCTACCTGCGCGGGCCCGACATCGTCGCTGGCTACATCACCTCGATCGCGGGCACCGATCCGGCGATGATCATGTTCCTGCTGGTCGTGCTGTTCGTGATCGTGGGCGACTTCATCGACGCGGTGCCGGCGATCATCATCTTCATGCCGATCATCAACAAGCTCACCGAGGTCGGCAACATCAATCCGGTCCACATGGGCGTGGTGATCATCACGGTGCTCGTCTTCGGCTTGATCACGCCACCGTACGGCCTGTCCTTGCTGGTGGCGTCCAAATACGTCGGCGTTCCGTTCGGCCGGGCGCTGCTGCGCTCGCTCCCGCTGTACATCGTGTTCTTCTTCACCATCGCCTTCACGGTGCTGTTCCCGAAGGCGGTGCTGTGGCTGCCGAAGCAGTTCCTGCCGGAGTCGGTGGGGTGCTTCAAGTCGCCGACGGGGGTCGGCTATATCTGTCCGCCGTGACCGACGCCGGCACGAACGACAAGTTTCAGCTGAAGCCGAAGAGCCGCGCCGGCGTCTCCCACAGGACCTGGCGACGGTCGCGCTCGTCGGGGAACCAGCGCTCGAGATTGGCGAGCACCGGTCCGTAATCCATGCGTATCGGCATGCGCAGGAACGGCCAGTCCGATCCCCACACGCAGCGCTGCGGCGTGAACGTCTTGATGAGAGCGTCGACGAAGGGCTCGATGCGCGCCGACGGCGAGAAAGCATTGTAGAAACGGAACGGCCCGGAGAGCTTGACCGCGTGCCCTTCGCGGCCGAACTGGAGCAGGGCTTCGAATCCGGGCTGGTCCACGCCGAGCGTCGCATCGGGCCGGCCGCAGTGGTCGAAGATCAGCCGGACTTTCGCGCTGCGCAGCGCGGCGGCGGCTTCGTGAAGCTGGCCGCGCTCGCACTGGACCTGGACGAGCCAGTCCATCTCCCGCGCCGCGGCGAGCAGCCGCGTCGTGGCCGCATCGCGCAGCGAGGCCGCGCCGTCGGTGACGAGATCGAGCCGGCAGCCGATCACCCCGGCGTTCGAGAGCTCGGCGAGCGAGCGCTCGGTTGCATCGGACGGCCGCACGCGCGCTATGCCCTTGAACCGGCCCCCTGACCCGCGGACCGCGGCAAGCATGCAGCGGTTGTCGTAGAAGTAGCCGCTGGTGGGGCTCACCAGCAGTGCATGGGAGAGTCGATGCGCATCGAGCACCGCGGTAAACTGTCGGGGCGTGCCCTGCTCGTGCTCCGGTGGACGGTAGGTCGCCTCCGGCGAGTACGGGAAGCGCGCGGTATCGAAAACGTGACAGTGAGAATCGACGCCCTTGCTCATCGTGGCGCATTGATAGCATGAACGCGACCGTCGTCCAAGATCGGCCGCTCGAAGTTCGGCCGCTGACGCCGAAGCTCGGCGCTGCGATCGCCGACGTGAGGCTGGCCGACGGCATGTCGGACGAGCTCTTTCGGGCGATCTACGCGGCGTTCCTGCGCTACCAGGTGCTGCTTTTTCCGGCGCAGGACGTCCCGCCGGCGAGCCAGGTCGGCTTCGCCCGCCGCTTCGGCGAAGTGCAGATCCACGTGATGAACCAGTACCACGCGGACGGCTTTCCGGAGCTCTACCGTCTGTCGAATCTCGACGCGAACGGCAATCCGACCGGTCTGCATCCGGACAAGGGCACGCTCGCCTGGCACACCGACGGCTCCTGGCAGCGCGTGACCGGCCAGGCCACCATCATCTACGGCGAAGTGATGCCCGAGGTAGGCGGCGAGACGCACTTCTGCGACATGTACGGCGCCTACGAGCGGCTGAGTCCGGCCTGGAAAGCGCGCATCGCCAACATGCGCGCCGTGCACAACCTCGACTTCTCGCGCACGCGGCGGCACGGCGAGGACCCGATGACCGAGGAGCAGAAGAAGGCGAAGCCGCCGGTCGATCACCCGATCGTGCGCACGCACGCCGAAACCGGGCGCAAGTGCGTCTATCTCGGCGACCACGCGGAATACATCGTGGGCATGCCCTACGACGAGGGCCGCGCACTGATCGAGGAGCTCAACGCGCTTATCGTCCACCCGGATCTCACCTACGAGCACCACTGGACGGCGAAGGAGCTCCTCCTTTGGGACAACCGCTGCGTGATGCATCGCGCGACCGCCTACGATCCCGCCACGCAGAAGCGCGTGATCCGCCGCTGCACGGTGCTCGGCGAAGTGCCGGCGTAGGTAAGCAGCCGATCGAGGCGGATGCCGTGATCCTCAGGCAGATCTGGACGGGCAACGCTTACCGCAACTTCAACTACCTGATCGCGTGCGGCGAGACCGGCGAAGCGCTCGCCGTCGACCCTCTCGACCACGAGAAGTGTCTGAAGGCCGCGGAGAAGGAAGGCTGGCGGATCACCCAGATCCTCAACACGCACGAGCACCGCGACCATACCGGCGGCAACGAGCCGCTAGTCCGGAAAACCGGCGCTGCGATCCTCGCGCACAAGAACGCGAAGGACAAGATTCCCAACGTGACCCGGGGCTTGAGCGCGGGAGACGTCGTCCAGATCGGCAAGACGGTGACGCTCGACGTGCTCGACACGCCGGGGCACACGATGAGCCACGTGTGCCTGCTGTCGAGGGGCGACGAGCGCGCGCTCTTCTGCGGCGATACCCTGTTCAACGCCGGCGCGGGAAACTGCCACAACGGCGGGCATCCCGAAGAGCTCTACAAGAC
>DASVFM010000003.1:0-37158 GCA_036380055.1 Casimicrobiaceae bacterium | reverse complement strand
ACCGACGTCGGAGCCGCCATCGCGCAGGCTGTCGCGTAGCGCGCGCGGCTTCGCGACGCGTTCGAGCACGCTCGTTTTTGTGGCAAGATAACGGCGATAACGATAACGCTCGCCTGACCCGGGGACGCTCAACATGATCATCGGCATTCCACGCGAAACCCGTGCGGGAGAGACGCGCGTCGCCGCCACGCCGGAGACGGTGAAGAAGATGGCGGCGAGCGGAAAGCACCAGCTCGTGGTCGAGGCCGGCGCAGGCGCCATGTCGAGCATCCCGGACGAGGAGTTCCAGGCGGCCGGAGCGAGGACCGGCAGCGCCGACGAGGCGCTGGGCGCCGATGTCGTACTCAAGGTGCGCGGGCCCACGACGGAGGAGCTGCCTAGGCTCAAGCGCGGAGCGATGCTCGTGGGGCTGCTCAATCCATTCGACGCGGCGGCGCTGCAGTCGTACGCGGCGACCGGCGTATCTGGCTATGCGCTCGAATGGCTGCCGCGCATCACGCGCGCGCAGTCGATGGACGTACTTTCGTCGCAGGCGAACATCGCGGGCTACAAAGCCGTGATGATTGCCGCGAACACGTACGGTCGCTTCATGCCGATGCTCATGACCGCGGCGGGAACCGTCAAGGCCGCGCGCGTGCTGATCCTCGGCGTGGGCGTCGCGGGATTGCAGGCGATCGCCACCGCCAAGCGCCTCGGCGCGGTGATCGAGGCTTCCGACGTGCGCCCCTCGGTCAAGGACCAGGTCGAATCGCTCGGAGGCAAGTGGGTCGACGTTCCCTATGCGAACGACGAGGAGCGCAAGATCGCGGAGGGCGTGGGCGGCTATGCCCGCCCGATGCCGCCCGAGTGGATGGCGCGCCAGGCCGGCATCGTTCACGAGCGCTGCAAGGTCGTCGATATCGTAATCACGACCGCGCTCATCCCCGGCAGGCCCGCGCCGAAGCTCATCAAGGCCGAAACCGTCTCCGCGATGAAGCCGGGCGCCGTCGTCGTCGATCTCGCGGTGGAGCAGGGCGGCAACGTCGAAGGCTCGGAGCTCGACAAGATCGTGATGAAGAACGGCGTCAAGATCGTCGGCTTTGCCAATCTTCCGGCGCGCGTGGCCGCCGACGCATCCGCGCTGTACGCGCGGAACGTGCTCAATTTCCTCTCGCTGTCGCTCAACGCCAAGACCGGCGAATTCGCCGTGCCGCGCGATGACGAGATCATCAAGGGGACGCTGGTATGCGAAAACGGTGCCGTGGTCCCGAGACAATGACGGGAATGTCGGACAAAGGAGTCGCGCGATGACCGCAGGCGTCGAACCGATCGTCTTCTACCTGACCATCTTCGTGCTGGCGGTATTCGTCGGCTATCACGTGATCTGGAACGTGACGCCGGCGCTGCACACGCCGCTGATGAGCCTCACCAATGCCATCTCGAGCATCATCCTGGTCGGCGCGATGCTGGCTGCGGGGTCGGAGCACCTCGACTGGGGCGGCTGGCTGGGCGTGCTCGCCGTGGCTCTCGTGTCGATCAATACCTTCGGCGGTTTTCTCGTGACGCAGCGAATGCTGGAGATGTTCAAGAAGAAAGAGCCGAAGCCGGCGAGCAAGCAGTAGCGATCATGAGCGCCAACCAACTCGCCCTCTGGTACCTCGTCGCGGCGGTGAGCTTCATTCTCGCGCTCAAGGGTTTGTCCTCGCCGAAGACTGCGCGGCGGGGCAATCTCTACGGCATCATCGGGATGGCGATCGCCGTGGCGGTCACGCTGGCGGTCATCTACTCGCACACCAAGAACGTGCTGCCGATCCTGGGCGGAATGGTCGTCGGCGGAGTGATAGGGGCCATCGTCGCGAGACGCGTGCAGATGACGCAGATGCCGGAGCTGGTCGCGGCGATGCACTCGCTGGTCGGCCTGGCAGCCGTCTTCATCGCGATCGCGGCGATCAACAATCCGGAGGCGATGGGGTTGCATTCGCCGATCACCGGACTGCACAAGCTCGAGCTCTTCATCGGCACGTTCATCGGCGCGATCACGTTCTCCGGCTCGGTCATCGCCTTCGGCAAGCTCGCCGGGCTGGGCAAGCACTTCCGCCTCTTCTCGTCGGCGCCGGTGGTGTTTCCCGGCCAGCACTGGGTCAACCTCGCGATCGGCCTCGTCATGATCGGCTTCGGCATCGGCTTCTTCATGGCCCCGCCGGAGCTCGAATGGCTCCCGTTCATCGTGATGACGGCGCTTGCGTTCCTGCTCGGCTTCCTGCTCATCATTCCGATCGGCGGTGCCGACATGCCGGTGGTGATCTCCATGCTCAACAGCTACTCGGGCTGGGCGGCGGCGGGCATCGGCTTCTCGCTCGACAACCCCATGCTGATCGTCGCCGGCTCGCTGGTCGGCTCCTCGGGCGCGATCCTCTCCTACATCATGTGCAAGGCGATGAACCGCTCGTTCATCAGCGTGATCCTCGGCGGCTTCGGCGGCGAGATCGCCGCGGCTACGGACGCGCAACAGAAGACCGTCAAGAGCGGCAGCCCCGACGACGCCGCGTTCCTGCTTTCCAATGCCGACACGGTCATCATCGTTCCCGGCTACGGACTTGCGGTGGCGCGCGCGCAGCACGCGGTGAAGGAGCTCGCGACCAAGCTCACCGAGAAGGGCGTGACCGTAAAGTACGCGATCCACCCGGTGGCGGGGCGCATGCCCGGGCACATGAACGTGCTCCTCGCCGAAGCGGAGGTGCCGTACGACCAGGTCTTCGAGATGGAGGACATCAACAGCGAATTTCCGCAGGCCGATGTGGCGCTGATCCTCGGCGCCAACGACGTGGTAAACCCGCTCGCCGAGCAGAAGGGGAGCCCGATCTACGGCATGCCGATCATCGAGGCGTACAAGGCGCGCAGCGTGTTGGTGAACAAGCGCTCGATGGCTTCTGGCTATGCCGGGCTCGACAACCCGCTCTTCTACATGGACAAGACGATGATGGTGTTCGGCGACGCCAAGAAGGTCGTCGAGGACCTGGTCAAGGCGGTCGATTGAGATCGCGGCGTCGGCGCGCGATAGCCGACGCGTCGGAATAGTCAGCTCGCGTATACTCAGCGCCGCCGCTGTGCGTCGGGCGGCATCTCACGCGCAACCGAACGACAGCTCGCCGATGAGTGGCATCACCCGCAGGCCCGCATTCTGGATCGCGTTCGCGCTCGTCTCCGCGCTTTCGGGAGCGCTCGCGTGGCGTTACTTTCCGCAAGCGATCCCGCTCATCAATCTCGAGGTCAGGATGTCGCGCGAGGATGCTCTCGCGCAGGCGGCAGCCATTGCGGACCGGCTGCATCTCATCGCGCCGGACGCGCGCGCAGCGGCGCTTTTCACTCACGACGGCAGCACCCAGAACTTCGTGGAGCTCGATGCGGGAGGCAAGCCCGCCTTCGCCCGCCTGCTCGCGGGCGATCTCTATGCGCCGTATCGCTGGGAGGTACGGCTGTTCCATCCCGGCGAGACCGCCGAGACGCGCATCGGTTTCAAGCCCGACGGCACGCCGTACGGCTTCGTGCGCAAGCTCCCAGAGACGGCGCCGGGTCCCGCGCTCGACGCCGAAGCCGCCCGTGCCATCGCGGAGAAATCGGCGCGCGAAGACTGGGGAATCGATTTCGCGCCTTACAAGCTCATCGAGCAGTCGCATACCGAACAACCGAGCCATCGCGTCGATCATCTGTTCACATACGAGCGCCAGGACCAGACGCTCGGCGACGGTCGGGTGCGCCTGCGCCTCGTCGTCGCGGGCGATGCACTGAGCGGGCTGCAACATTTCGTGTTCGTACCCGAGGCGTTCGGCCGTCGCTTCCAGGAAATGCGCTCGGCGAACAACACGATCGCCAACGTGGCTACACTCTCCGCGGGCGTGCTCTACGGCCTCGGAGGCTGCATTCTTGGCGTGCTGTGGCTCCTCCGGAAGCGCTGGCTGCTCTGGAAGCCCGCGCTCGCCGCAGGAGCGATCGTCGCGGGGATCAACGCGCTCGCGCTGCTCGCCGATTCGCCGCAGGCCTGGTTCAGCTACGACACCGCGCAGTCCACGACGATTTTCTGGGCGAAGCAGTTCGGGATCGCCGCGGTTGTCGCGATCGGCGGCGGGCTCGCCCTGGCGCTGGTCTTCATGGCCGCCGAGAGTCTCTCTCGACGCGCTTTTCCCGACCATCCGCAACTCTGGCGCCTGTGGTCGCGCGATGCAGCGCCGACGCGCGCGGTGCTCGGCCGCACGCTGGGCGGCTACCTCTTCGTCCCGATCGAGCTCGGATTGATCGCCGCGTTCTATGTCGTCACGAACCGATATTTCGGGTGGTGGCAGCCGTCGGAGATGCTTACCGACCCCAATATCCTGGGCAGCGCGCTCCCCGGCCTCACTCCGGTGGGGATGGCGCTGCAGGCCGGATTTCTCGAAGAATGCCTCTTCCGCGCCGTGCCGCTGTCGCTCGCCGCGCTGATCGGCGCGCATTTCGGTGCCAGACGCACCCTGATCGGCGTTGCCCTCGTGGCGCAGGCGCTCATCTTCGCCGCGGCTCACGCGAACTACCCGGGATTTCCTGCCTACTCCCGCCTGGTCGAGCTCTTCGGCCCGGCGCTCATCTGGGGACTGATCTTCCTTCGCTTCGGCCTGCTGCCGACGATCATCCTGCACGCGCTGTTCGACCTCGTGCTCATGTCGATTCCGCTGCTGCTCGTCGAGGGCCGCGCCGCGGAGCTCAACCAGGCGATCGTGGTTGCGGCTGCGCTCGTGCCGCTGTTCGTGGTGCTCGTGCGAAGGACTCGTACAGGCGCCTGGCTGCCGTTCCCGCCTTCGCGCAGCAACGGCGCGTGGAGTCCTGCGCCGCCTCGGGCTCGCGCCGCAAGCGTCGGCCCGCGTGCGGCTGCGGGCACCTGGGCGATTGGCTTCCAGCGGGCGCTGCCCGTGCTCGCGCTCGCCGGCGTTCTCTTCATCGCGTTGACGGGAAACTTCCGCAGCGATGCGCCGCCTCTCAGCATCGGGCGCGCCGAAGCGGAGGCGGCTGCGGACGCCGCGCTCGCCGAGCGCGGGGTCAAGCTGTCGCCGGAGTGGAAACGCTATGCCACGATCCGCGTGGCGTCAGGCGATGCGGAGCAGTGGCAAGCGCACAACTTCGTATGGCGCGAGGCCGGACACGACGCTTATCGCAAGCTCGTCGGAAATTGGCTTGCACCGCCTTCGTGGGAGGTGCGTTACGCGCGCTTCGACGGCGGCGACGTTGCCGAGCGCGCCGAGGAGTGGCGCGTCACGGTCGAGGGCACGGGCAAGGTGCGCTCTGTGCGTCATCGCCTGCCCGAGCAGCGCGCCGGGTCCCGGCTCTCGCGCGACGAAGCAGCGGCGATCGCCAACCGCGAGTTGCACACGGCATTCGACCTCGATCCTTCCACGCTGCGCGAGGTGGAGGTCAAGGAGGATCCGCAACCGGCGCGAACCGACTGGCAGTTCACGGTTGGCGATCCGCGCGTGAATGCCGGCAAGGGCGGCGAGGCCCGGGCCGGCGTCTACATTGCCGGCGATGAGGTCGGTGCCTATGGGCGTTATGTCTTCGTTCCCGAGGATTGGCAGCGGGCCGAACGTGAGCGCGCGAGCCGCCTCGAGCTCGCCAAGCTCGCCGTGGTGCTGATGTTGGCGCTGGTCGGCCTGGGAGCGATCATCTGGGCAAGCGTTGCGTGGACCCGCGATCATTTTGATCGTCGAGCCTTCTGGGTGGTGACTCTGCTGTCTTTTGGCGCAGCGCTGATCAACGCCGTCGACCAGTGGCCAAGCCTCGCCATGGGCTTGCAGACGACCGAGCCCGTGATGCGACAGGTCGCGCTCGCGTCCGGCCGCATCATCATCGGCGCCGTTGTCGGGGCGTTGCTTGCCGGGATGCTTTCCGGCGTCGCCAGCTACGCGGCGCGCGTGCACGTGCCGCCAAACGTGGCGCCGTCGACGCTGTGGCTGCGCGGTGCCGCGGTTGGACTGTTCGTGATTGGAGTCGACGCAGTCATCGAGCTTTTCACTCCGCAGCTTGCGCCACTGTGGCCGAAGTTCGGTGCCGAGAACGCGGCGTGGCCGTGGCTGAGCCGCGTTGCCACCTCGTTCAACGTCCTGCTGCCGATGGCCGGTACGATCGTGGTGTTGAGCTGGCTCGACCGCCTGACCTCGGGCTGGACCCGGCATCGCGTTCTCTGCGCCGTGCTGCTCATACTGGGCGAAGGCGCGATCAGCGCCATGCGTGCGGATCAATGGCTCGATATCGTGATGACCGGCGTGATCGGAGGCCTGGTCTCGGTCGCGCTGTTCGCCTTCGTTCTGCGTTTCGACCTGCGCCAGGTACCTGCGCTGATCGCCGTCTACGCTGCGACCGGTGCCGTGGTCGATGCTCTGGAGAAGGCTTCGCCGCAGGCGTGGCTGCTGTCAGCGATCGCGTTGCTGATGGCCATCGCCATCTCCTGGGTGGCGACGAGCTACCTCGTCGCGCGCGGGCCGATCCCCGCCGACTCCACGCCGGCGGCCAGCCCGGAGCCGACCGCCGTGCCCGGTTGATTCCTACGGGGCGGTCTGCATCGTCACCCAGTTGGGGACTACGTTGTTGTTGGCGAGGTGCACGGCCGTCACGTTGCTGCGCATCGCCCAGGGAATCACCTGGCGATGCAGCGGCAGGTGCAGCAGCTCATCGTGCTGGATCATCAGCGCCTCGTTGATGAGCTTGCGCCGCTTGTCGACGTCAAGCTCGACCTTGATCTGGTCGATCAGGGCGTCGAGTTTCGCGTTCGCATAGCGCCCGTAGTTGTAGTCGCCGTCGCCCTTCGCGTTCGCCGTGTGGAGCACCGGCTGCAGGATGAAGATCGGATCGGTTGCCGCACCACCCCAGCCCAGCATGTACAGGCTCGTGTCGAGCTTCTCGAGCTTCGGGAAGTAATTGGCACGCGGCATCGCCGTGACGTTGGTCACGACGCCGATCTGGGTCCACATTGCCGCGAGGGCCTGGCAGATCTTCTCGTCGTTCACGTAGCGGTTGTTGGGGCAGTCGAGCGTAACCTCGAAACCGTTGGGGTAGCCCGCCTCGGCGAGCAGCTTCTTCGCCCTTGCCCGATCGAACGGGAACCGCACTTCGGGCTCCGCAATCCAGGGTAGCGGCGCCGGCAGCATGGCACCGGTGGGCTTGGACAGGCCGCGCATGGTCGTCGTCTTGATCGCCTCGACATCGATGGCCTCGTATAGCGCCTGGCGCACGCGCTTGTCCTTGAACGGGTTCTTGCCCTTGACGCTCGAGTACAGCAACTCGTCGCGCTGCTGATCCATGCCGATGAAGATGACCCGGTTCTCGGTCCCCTCCAGGATCTTGACGCCCGGGTTCTGCTTCAGGCGCGGGATGTCCTGCACGGGAGGATCGTTGATGAGGTCGACTTCGCCGGACATGAGCGCGGCAAGCCGCGTTGCATCGGACGCGATCGGCTGGAAGACCACTTCGTCGATGTTGCCCTCGAACTTGCCTTCCTTGATGCCCCACCAGTTGGGGTTCTTGACCAGCACGGTCTTGATGTCCGGCTCGCGGGACTTGAGCATGTAGGCGCCGGTGCCGTTGGCCTGGTGCGCCGTGATCATGTCTTCCTTGTGGGTGTAGTCCTGCGGCTTGGTCGCGCGGTTCTTCTCGCACCAGGCTTTGCTCATGATGTTGATCGTCGCCAGGTGCTCGAGGAAGATCGGGTTCGGCCCGGGTGTCTTGAACTCCACCGTCAGCTCGTCGATCTTCTTCGCCACGCCAGCAGCGTTGGAGTAGACGCGAAGCTGCGAAGTTGGCTCCGCCGCCCGCTGAAACGAGAACACCACGTCGTCGGCGGTGAACGGCGTTCCATCATGAAACTTGACCCCCGGCCGCAGCTTGACGCGCCAGGTCGTAGCGTCCAGTTGCTGCCAGGATACCGCCAGCTGCGGCTCGAGCTCGAGCTTCTTGTCGCGGCCGACGAGGAATTCGTAGACCAGCTGGTTGACGTTGTTCGTGAGGCCCTCGTTCTGCGAATGCGGATCGGTGGTCTGCGGATCGCCGCGATTGGCCCAGCGCAGCGTTGCGGCACCCACGCCACCGGCGCTCAGCGCGGCGGCGGTACATACCAGGATGATCAGTCGGAACATGGCATAACTCCCGCACGAGATCTTTCCATCATAACGCCGGGCCCCTGCGGCGGGATAGAATCCCGCGCCGTGCGTGCCACTTCATCGCACTCCCTGGCCGACCGGCTGGAGGCGGACCTCGCCGCCGGCATGATCGCGGATCGCGTGCGCCTCGAGCGCCGAATCGCCCGCCTGCGCCGAGGCGAGCTTCCTCGTGCGGAGATCGAGCGCCTCGAGGGCGCGGTGGCAGCTTCGCGCGAGCGCGCGCTGCGTCGCACCGCAGCAGTGCCGTCGATTGCCTATCCTGCCGAGCTGCCCGTCTCCGAGCGGCGGGCGGAGATCGCGGCCGCGATTCGCGAGCATCCTGTGGTCATCGTGTGCGGAGAGACCGGGTCGGGCAAGACCACCCAGCTGCCCAAGATCTGCCTCGAGCTGCAACGCGGCACGCGCGGCCTCATCGGCCATACGCAGCCCCGGCGCATCGCGGCGCGCAGCGTCGCCACGCGGATCGCGCAGGAGCTCGGCACGCCCCTGGGCGCGCAGGTCGGCTACAAGGTGCGCTTCACCGACCGCACGCAACCGGACGCTTACGTGAAGGTCATGACCGACGGCATTCTGCTCGCCGAGACGCAGACCGACCGGCTGCTTGCTGCCTACGACACGATCATCGTCGACGAGGCGCATGAGCGCAGCCTCAACATCGATTTTCTCTTGGGCTACCTCAAGCAGCTGCTGCCGCGGCGGCCGGATCTGCGAGTCGTGATCACCTCGGCCACGCTTGATGCCGAGCGGTTTGCAAAGCACTTCGGCACGCCGGATCGGCCGGCGCCGGTGATCGAGGTCTCGGGCCGCACATATCCGGTCGAGATCCGCTACGCGCCGCTTCCCGACGACGAGGGCGATGACGAGGAGCCGCTCGAGGAGGCGATCGTCGGTGCCGTCGAGGAGCTCTGGCGCGAGGCGCCCGGCGACATCCTGGTGTTTCTCCCGGGGGAGCGCGAGATCCGCGAGACGCAGGAATTGCTTGCCCGTGGCCTCGCGCGGCGCCCTTACGCGGCCTCGATGGAGATCCTTCCGCTGTATGCCCGCCTGTCTGTCGAGCAGCAGCAGCGAGTGTTCTCCGGCAGCAGCGGCCGCCGTATCGTGCTCGCGACCAACGTGGCCGAGACCTCGCTAACTGTTCCCGGAATTCACTACGTGATCGATCCCGGGCTCGCCCGCGTGCGGCGGTACTCGCTACGCAACAAGGTGGGAATGCTGCAGATCGAAAAGATCGCCCGCGCCTCGGCCGAGCAGCGTGCCGGACGCTGCGGCCGCACCGCTGCGGGCGTTTGCGTGCGCCTCTACGCCGAAGCGGACTTCTCGGCGAGACCGCGCTTCGGCGATCCGGAGATTCTGCGCTCCTCCCTCGCCGCGGTGATCCTGCGCATGGCCGCCCTCGAGCTCGGCGCGGTGGACGCCTTCCCGTTCCTCGATCCTCCCACGCCGCGGGCGATCGCCGACGGCTACCAGCTTCTGCGGGAGCTCGGCGCGGTCGATTCGGGCCAGCGCATCACGCCGTTGGGTCGCGAGATCGCCAGGTTGCCCGTCGATCCGAGGCTCGGACGGATGATCATCGCAGCGAAGGAGGCTGGCTGTCTCGCCGAGGTACTCGTCGTCGCTGCGGCGCTGGCCGTGCCCGATCCCCGCGAGCGGCCGCTCGACAAGCAGCAAGCGGCCGATCAGGCGCACCTGCGCTTCCGCGACGAGCGGTCCGACTTCCTGAGCCTGATCGCACTGTGGCAATTCTTCACCGACGCAGTGGCGGCGAAGCGCTCGCATCGGGATCTGCTGACCCAATGCCGTTCGCAGTTCGTCTCCTTCCTGCGTTTGAACGAGTGGCGGGATCTGCACCGGCAACTCTCCGAGCAGCTCACGGAGCTCGGCTGGCGCTGGAACGACGCGCTGCCCGACAAAGTCGATCCCGCGCGCTACGCAGCGATCCATCGCGCGCTGCTCGCCGGATTGCTCTCCAACATCGGCACTCGCGCCGAGGGAGAAGAGCACTACCTCGGCGCCCGCGGCAACAAGTTCTTTCTTCATCCGGGATCGGGCGTCGCCAGGAAGGGTGCGAAATGGGTGCTCGCGGCGGAGCTCACCGAGACCACGCGCCTGTACGCCCGCTGCGCGGCGAGAATCGAGCCGGAATGGATCGAGGCGGTCGCAGCCGATCTCGTCGATCGCGTGCACTTCGAGCCGCGCTGGGATGCGATGCGCGGCGAAGTCGTTGCCAGCGAGCGTGTAACGCTTTACGGGCTGACGCTCGAACCGCGGCGGCGCGTGTCCTACGCGTCGATCGACCCCGAACGTGCACGCGAAGTCTTTATTCGCGAAGCCATGGTCGCCGGGGAGTACGCGGGACGCGCGCCGTTTCTCGATCACAACCGGGCCCTCATCGCGGAAGTCGCCGAGCTCGAGCACAAAGCCAGGCGCCAGGACGTGCTCGTGGACGATGAGGCGCTCTTTGCTTTCTACGCCGAGCGGATCCCGGCCGGGATCGCGACTCGCGCAAGCTTCGAGCGCTGGCGTGAGCAGTCCGAAGCGAGCGATCCGCGCCTACTCTTGATGACGCGCGAGACGCTCATGCGCCACGCCGCGGCACAGGTGACGGAAGAGCAATATCCGCAATTCGTGGAGATGGCCGGCGCGCGGCTTGCGCTCAAATATCGCTTCGCGCCCGGACATCCGATCGATGGGCTTACGTTGACGGTGCCGCTCCGTCTCCTCAACCAGGTCGACGAAGCACGGTTGTCCTGGCTCGTGCCGGGGATGATTCGCGAAAAGCTCACCGCGTACATCAAAGGGCTTCCCAAGGCGCTACGCAATCGCCTGTCTGCAATCCCCGAGGTCGTGACCGAATTCCTCGAGGCGACGCGCGCGGGCGAGGGCAACCTCGAGCAGACGCTTGCGCGCTTCCTCAGCGACCGGTTCGGCTCGCCGGTTTCCCCCAGCCTGTTCGACGAAGGCACACTGCAGCCGCACCTGCGCGTCAACCTCGCAGTGGTCGACGATGCGGGCAAGGAGCTCGGCATGGGGCGCGACGTCGGCGCGCTGCGCTCGCGACTCGGCGAAGCGGCGCAGCTCAGCTTCGCCGCGGCGGCCCCGCAATGGGAGCGCACTGGGCTGCGGAGCTGGGACTTCGGCGACCTTCCCGAAACGCTGTCGATCCGGCGCGACGGACGCGAGCTTACCGGCTATCCGGCGCTCGTCGTGCGCGAAGACGGCATTGCGATGCAGCTTCTCGACACACGCGCTGCGGCGGAGAGCGCGACGCGAGCCGCACTGATCGAGCTCATAGGCGGGCAGCTCAAGGATGCCTTGCGTCCGTGGGAGAAGGGCCCGCCGGGATTCGCCCAGATCGCCCTGCAGCTCAAACCCGGGCTTTCATCAGAAGGTCTGCTTCGCGACGCCCTTGCCGCGGTTCGCGCGCGGGCGTTCCTCGGGGAAGACCCGCTACCGCGGACGCAACAGGCCTTCGCGGATCAGATCAGACGCGCGCGCACGCGTTTGCCAGCGGTTGCAGAAGGCGTGTTCCGGACGCTGGCCGCGATCGCCGCCGAGCATCGCCTCTTGTCCGCGCACATTGCGGCGATCCCGCGCAGCCTGGCGCGACTGAGCGCAGAGATTGCCGCCCAGCGCGACCGCCTGGTGTATCCGGGCTTCCTGACTGCGACACCGTGGGCGCAGCTCGGCCAGCTTCCGCGATACCTCAAGGGACTCGACCGGCGCCTGAGCAAGTATCCGGAAAACCCCGAGCGCGACGCGAAGCACGCGGCCGCGGTCGGAGAGTTGTGGGAACGCTACCGGGCGCGGCTCGAAAGCGACCGGGTCCGCGGCCGCATCGAACCTGCTCTCGAGACCTATCGCTGGCTCATCGAGGAACTGCGGATTTCACTCTTCGCCCAGGAGCTGCGAACTCCCTTCCCGGTGTCATACAAACGTCTCGAAAAAGCCTGGAAGGCGCTTCCTGGGGGCTAAGAGGACATTTTTCGCATTGGCACCGGGAAACCGCGCGTGATACAGTAACTTGGCGGTAAGGTCGTTCAAGCCAAGGCGCGCAAGCAAAGGTGGGGTAGCTGCGGCCTGCCCGACTACCGTCAAAGGGGACCCAACGCTTGAGCGCGACGACGACTTCTACGCAGGCTCCCGCGGCGCCGCGGCCGCTGGCGCGGGACACGCTCAAGATCCTGAACGACTGCCGGGATCTGGCGATCCATCGGCTTCTTGCTTCTTTCAACACGATGCTCGACCGCGTCGGCGACCTGCTGATGACCCGGGCCGAGCGCTCCGACGTCAGGGACGAACAGGCGCTGTTCCTCGATTCCCGTGCCCTGCTGCACAAGGAGCGCTCGAATCTCATGAGCGCGTTCGAGCGCCACCTGCGGGAGCTGGTCGATCGGCGCATCAAGGGCGAGGATCAGGAGAAAGCGGACTTTGCCGCTGTCGATGCACGCAAGCTCACTCTCGTCGATACGCTGGCGATGGATGAGTCGGTGGTCCTGAGCAATATCGTGCGCGTGGTGGAGAACCTCTGCCATGACGAACTGCACGAGTTCAACCGCGCGGTGGGTTATCTGCTCGGGCGTCCCGAGCTCGAAACCGCGGCGAATCCGCTGGCGCCAACGACTATCGTCCGGGCATTTACCGAAGCGCTGCACACGATCAACGGCGAGGCCCGGAACAAGGTCACGATTCTGAAGGAGCTCAACCAGACCTCGCTTGGCGACCTTGGGGCGATCTATGCCGACCTCAACAAGCATTTGACCAACCTGCATGTCGTCCCGCCGACGCGCGGCCCGGCCGTCCGGCGCCCAATGGCAGGCGAGCGCGGCCGACCGGGCTCGAAAGCTGCGCACGGCGCCGATGGCGCCGAGCCTGCGGCCGCGGCCCCCGAGCCCGAGATAGATCTGATGTCGCTGTTGCAGCGCCTCGCCAGCGCCGGACTGGGCGTCACGCGCGTCGCGCCGCCGATGGGTCTGCCCCCTGGCGGCATCGCGGTTCCGCCTGCCGGGCTGAGCGCTGCCACCAGCTTGCTTACCGGCGCGCTGTCCGGCCTCGCGGCCGGAGGAGGCGCCCCCACGATGCCGGCCGGCGGTCATGCCGGAGACAGCCCGCTGCCCACGATCGACATGCCGGGCGCCATGGGGGTCGGTCCCTTCGGCGGTCCGCGGATTCTCGTGACGCAGGAGCTTGGCGAAGCCCTATCCCGGCTTCAGCAGGGTGAGACAGGGTTCGATGTAGCAGGCGTTCCGATCCAGTTCACCGGCGTACCGGTCGGAATGCACAACGTCCTGCGCGATCTCCAGGAATCCCCGCTCGGCGCCAAGGCCAATCAGCTCGAGGCGATGACCATCGAGCTGGTGGCGATGCTGTTCGACTTCATCTTCGAGACCAAGGACCTGCCCGACGGCATGAAGGCGCTGATCGGCCGCCTGCAGATCCCGGTCCTGAAGGGGGCGATGCTCGACGGCGCGTTCTTCTCCAAGAAGACGCATCCCTCGCGACTCTTTGTCAATGCGCTGGCGCACGCCGGGATCGGCTGGTCGCCGACGATGGGCACCGACGATCCGCTGTACAAGAAGATCGAGGCGCTGGTGCACCGCGTGCTCGACGAGTTCAGCGACGACATCTACCTCTTCGATGAGCTGCGCAAGGACCTCGAGACGTTCCTCGCCGAAGAGGAGAAGAAGGCCGAGGTGAACATCCAGTCCTCGGCGGACGAGATCAATCAGCGCGACCGTCACGAGATTGCGCGCGTCGTCGCCCGCTCGGAGGTCGAGCGCCGCCTGGGAACGCACACGGTCCCGAATTTCCTCGGCGGCTTCCTGAGGGAGAAGTGGGTCGAGACGCTGGCGCAACAGCACGATCATGGTGGCGAGGAGGGCGAAGCGTGGGGCGCCGGGCTCACGACGCTCGACGACCTGGTGTGGAGCGTGCAGCCGAAGCGCACGACCGAGGAGCGCAAGAAGCTCGTCGCCATGCTGCCAAGCCTGCTCAAGCGTCTGCACGGCGGGTTGCAAGGCGTGGGCTGGGAACCGGGCACCCGCGACCAGTTCATGTCCAACCTGGTCGAGGCGCACGCCGCCGCAGTGAAGCCGAGCCTCGCCGCGGTACCCATGCCGACGACTGCCGTCGCGGAGGCGGCCGCAGCCGCGGCCGAGCAGGCGACCGCTCAGGGCGACGCGGAGATGGCTGCGAAGGCGCGCGCGCTCGCCGAGGCGATGGCGCCGGCGCCGCCGCCCCCGCCGCCCGAGCCCGCAGTCGAAGTCGTGCAGGACCACTACGCGGAACTCGCGGCGACCCTCGAGCGCGGCATGTGGATCGAATTCGAAAGCGACGACGGTCAGCTCGCGTTCGCCAAGCTCGCCTGGGTCAGCCCGCTGCGCGGCACCTACCTGTTCACCAACCGCCAGGGACAGAAGGCGGTCTCGCTGACCGCAGACGAACTCGCCGATCGCTTCCGCAGCGACCGGGCGCGACTGGTCGAGGCCGAGCCACTCGTCGACCGCGCCTTCGTGAGCATGATGGCGACGTTCGAAGAGAAGCTCGGCGCGCACAGCGCCTAGCTCACAAAAAGAAGTCCACGATGGCGATCGGTGCGCTGATCATCGGCGACGAGATCCTTTCCGGAAAGCGGATGGACAAGCATCTCGCGCACGTCATCGCTACGCTCGGCGGCCGCGGCTTGAAGCTCGCCTGGGCGCGCTATCTGGGCGACGAGCGCGATCGCCTCACCGCGACGCTTGCGGAGACCTTCGCCGGCTCCGACATCGTGTTCTCGTTCGGCGGCATCGGCGCCACACCGGACGATCACACGCGGCAAGCCGCCGCAGCGGCCCTGCGCCGCCCGCTTTGCGCCCACCCGGAGGCAGTGCGCGAGATCGAGGCACAGTTCGGCGCCGCGGCGCGTCCTTATCGCGTCCTGATGGGCGAATTTCCGGAGGGAGCCGCGATCATCCCGAACCCGGTCAACCGCGTTCCGGGATTTTCAGTGGGCGATCACCATTTCTTTCCGGGGTTCCCGCAAATGGCCTGGCCGATGCTCGACTGGGTGCTCGAGCAGCGCTACGCCGCGCTTGCCGCACCGCCGGAGCACGAGGCGGCCATCATCGTCTATGACGCGGGCGAGAGCATGCTTCTGCCGCTGATGCAGGAGAACGTGATGCGCTTTCCGGACCTGACGCTGTTCAGCCTGCCGGCGTTCCTGCCAGACGGGGCCCGCCGGCTGGAGCTCGGCGTGCGCGGCGATCCCGCGCAACTGCCCGCGGCGCTCGCGCACCTGCGCGATGGCGTCATCGCGCTCGGCTTTCGCTGGGAAGCCGCGCCGCACGCCGGCGCGGGGCCCGCGCCGGGGTGAGCCTCGCGCGCTCAGCCCGCGAGCGCCGCGGCGATCTCCGCGACCAGCGCCGGCCCCCGGTAGATGAGCCCGGTGTAGATCTGCACGAGCGTCGCGCCCGCGGCGATGCGCTCTCTCGCGTCGGCGCCCGACATGATGCCGCCGACGGCAATGATCGGCAGCGCGCCGCCCACTTCGGCCGCGAGCGTTCGCAACGCGCCGAACGCCTTGTCCTTCAGCGGGCGGCCCGAGAGGCCGCCGTTCTCCGCCGCGTGGCGCAACCCGGCCACCGCGGAGTGATCGGTGGTGGTATTGGTGGCGATCACGCCATCGACGCGATGCGCGATGAGCGTGCGCGCGATGCGGCGGATGTCCTCCGCGGCGAGATCCGGCGCGATCTTGACTGCGAGCGGAGTGTACTTTCCGTGCCGCTCGGCGAGTTGCGCCTGCTCCCGCTTCAGCGCTGCGAGCAGGCCGCCCAGCGCCTGTTCTTCCTGCAGCTCGCGCAGACCCTGCGTGTTCGGCGAGGAGATGTTGACCGTTACGTAGCTCGCGTGAGCGTACACGGCACGAAAGCAGGTGAGGTAATCCTCGACGGCGCGCTCGTT
The DNA here is from genome assembly GCA_036380055.1 of Casimicrobiaceae bacterium. Taxonomy (GTDB): domain Bacteria; phylum Pseudomonadota; class Gammaproteobacteria; order Burkholderiales; family Casimicrobiaceae; genus PALSA-1003. Next base: position 21,064 of record DASVFM010000003.1, on the reverse strand, counting down.
CGGCGTGTCGAAGTTCTTGCCGATGTTCAGGCCGAGAATCCCGCCACGCGCGGGTCCGAACTTCGCCCGGGCGACGTTGGCGAGGAAAGTGTCGATGCCGTCGTTGTTGAAGCCGAGTCGGTTGATCAGCGCGTCGGCTTGCGGCAAGCGGAACAGGCGTGGCTTCGGGTTGCCCGCCTGCGGCCGCGGCGTCACCGTACCGCACTCGATGAACCCGAACCCCAGGGCGGCAAGGCCGTCGATGTGCGCGGCGTTCTTGTCGAGACCGGCGGCGAGTCCGACACGGTTCGGAAAGCGCAAACCCATCGCCTCGACCGGCGAGGGCCTGACCGGGGTTGCGAAGCGCTGTGCGACGCCTGCCGCCGTGGCCGCGTCGAGAAGCGCGAGAACAAGATCGTGCGCGGCTTCGGGATCGAGCGCGAAGAGCAGCGGGCGAAGCCAGGGGTAGAGCATGCGCAGTGCGCGTCGCACCGCAAGTGCATGAGGCCGGGCGAGCGCGCGCGGATGATACCATTCGCCGCGGCCGGAAGCCGAAACAGCCGATGAGGAGACTTGCCATGCGCTCCCTGCGCGTCGCGGCACTCGCGACGATCGCGCTATCGGGCGGCGGGTCGGGGTTGGCGGCGCCGAACGCCGGCGTGGAGCTCGCCAACTACGCGCGGCGACCGGAGGTCCAGGACTTCATCGACGAGATGGTCAACGAGCGCGGCTTCAGCGCGGGCGAGCTGCGGCGACTCTTCACCCAGGTGCGCTATGAGCCAAAGGTCATCGAAGCGATCTCGCGCCCGGTGCTTGCCCCGCCGAAGTGGTTCGAGTTCTCGCCTCGCTTCCTCGCGCCGGCGCGCATCGAGGCCGGCCTCGCGTTCTGGCAGATGCACGAGCGCGCGCTCCGACGCGCGCAGGACGAGTTCGGCGTTCCTCCCGAGATCATCGTCGCGATCATCGGCGTGGAGACCTATTACGGGCGTTACGTCGGCAACTATCGCGTGATCGACGCCCTCACCACGCTCGCCTTCGATTACCCGCGTCGCGCTGAATTCTTCCGCGGCGAGCTGAAACAGTTCCTCCTGCTTGCCCGCGAAGAGCGCATTCCTCCGCTCGATCCGCGCGGCTCGTATGCGGGCGCGATGGGGCTGCCGCAGTTCATGCCGAGCAGCTTTCGAGCCTATGCCATCGATTACGATGCGGACGGCAGCGTCGACCTTGCGGCGGACGCCGAGGATGCGGTCGGCAGCGTGGCGCACTATCTCGCGCGCCATGGCTGGCAGCGCGGGCAGCCGACGATGACCGCGGCGCTGATCGAGGACGAGTCGCGCGACGCCGTGCTGACGCGCCTCGACAGCGGCATCGCCGAGCGCCGTCCGCTCGCGGCCTGGGAGAGCGACGGCGTCACGGCGTACCAGAAACCTGCGGACTTCACGACGGACTCCGCCGGGCTGCTGATGCTGGAGGAGGAGGGCGGGCCCTCCTATTGGGTGGTCTTCGACAACTGGTACGTTCTGACGAGCTATAACCGGAGCCGGCTCTATGCGTCAGCCGTCGTCGCGCTTGCGCAAGAGCTCAAGGCCGTCGCCGCGCGCTAGCACGTGATCTCGTTCATCGTCCCCGCGTACAACGAGGAACGTCTGCTTGGCGCTACGCTCGCCGCGCTGCACGCCGCTGCCGACGCGACCGGCGAGCCCTACGAGCTGATCGTCGTCGACGATGCGTCCGCCGACCGTACCGCGGCGGTCGCACGGGCCGCCGGCGCGCGCGTGGTTTGCGTCGCCTGCCGCCAGATCGCCGCGACCCGCAACGCCGGAGCCAGAGCGGCGCGCGGAGAGCGTTTGTTCTTCGTCGATGCGGACACGCTGGTCGACGCGGTAGTAGTCGCGGCCGCGCTGCAGGCCTTGCGCGCTGGAGCCGTCGGCGGTGGCGCAGGCGTGCGCTTCGACGGCCGTGTCCCCCGCTGGGCTGCGTTGCTGCTCCCGGTCCTCGTCTGGGTGTTTCGCGCCACCGGGATTGCGACGGGCTGTTTTCTGTTCTGCACGCGACCCGCGTTCGAAGCAGCCGGCGGGTTCGACGAGACGCTCTACGGCGCGGAAGAGATCGCGCTCAGCCAGGCGCTGAAGCGGCAGGGGCGGCTCGTGGTCCTGCGCGAGACCGTGACCACCTCCGGGCGGAAGCTGCGCACCTACGCAGCCGGGGAGCTGCTGGGAATTCTCGCCTGCCTGGCGCTGCGCGGGACGGGCTCGCTGCGCTCCCGGCGCGGACTCGAGCTTTGGTATGGCGAGCGGCGGCAGGACACAGGCCCCTAGGATCCGTTTCGCGGTCGACGGCCGCGGAGTTAAACTGATGGCTGACCTTGTGGGAGGCCGAGGCCAACCCGCGCCGCAGCGATGCAACCGTTTCTCGCTCTCTTCCTGCTGCCCGTCCTGTTTGGAGTCGTCGCCGCGCTGGTCTGGCGCGACACGCGCCACGCTTCGCTCGCCGCGGGCTTCGCCGCGGCAGTGGTGGTGTACTTCTTTCTGGAATTCCGCGATCCGGACGGCACCTGGAACTGGCTCGCTGCGTTCCTCGTCGCGCCGCTCGTCATTGCCTTCGCGCTCACGGCCGTCTTCGTTTGCCACGGGCGTGTGCACGGACGCAAGCATCGGCCCAACGGCGCCTGATCTCCGGCGGTTTCACGTCGGCGACACGTTATGCCCTTTCTCGCTCGCGTCGTGATCTTCTGGGTGATCGTGATCGCCGCGATCTCGCTGTTGCGCCTGTACCCGCATTCGCTGCCCGCGCGCCTGCTCTTTTCCGAGCACGGCCCTCTGCCGCGCCGCGGGGAGCCGCGCAGCCGCTACATGTTGCGCCGGGCCGCTTACTGGGGGGGCTGGGTGCTGCAGTGCGCGTTCGTCTCCGGGGCGGGCTTCGTCCTCGCGCGGCAGGTTCCCGTGCTGGCCGAGGCGCTCTGGTTTACCGTGTTCTGGCTCGCCGTCGTGCCGACGCTGGGCACCATCGCCGCGCTCGCTGCGCTCGCGGCACTCGCGGCGTGCGGCAAGGCAAAGGTGATCGGCCCGGATCCGCTGCACGAGTACACGCTGCTGCCGGGCCAGGTTGGAACATCGCTGGAAAGGTAACGACATGAAGATCGGGATTCTCGGGTCCGGTGGCGTAGCGCAGGTACTCGCTGGCGGATTCCTCAAGCATGGCCACAGCGTCATGATGGGAACGCGCGACCGCACGCAGCTCGCCGAGTGGCTAGTGCACAATCCGCAGGCGAAGGTCGGCGCGCCGAGCGAGGCGGCAGCATTCGCTGAGGTTGCCGTGCTCGCCGTGAAGGGCACCGCCGCTTCCGACGTGTTGCGCCTTGCCGGCTCTTCTCTTGCGGGCAAGCCCGTGATCGACGCGACCAATCCGATCGCCGACGATGCGCCGGTAAACGGCGTGCTCAAGTTTTTCACCCGGCTCGACGAATCGCTGATGGAGTTGCTGCAGCGCGAGCAGCCGGAACTGCGGCTCGTGAAGGCCTTCAACTCTGTCGGCGCGGCCTGCATGGTCAATCCCGAGTTCAAGGGTGGAAAGCCGACGATGTTCATCTGCGGCAACGACCAGGCCGCTAAGCGCACCGTCGCCGCGATCCTCGATCAGTTCGGCTGGGAAGTCGCGGATATGGGCGGGGTCGAGGCAGCCCGCGCGATCGAGCCGCTGTGCATCCTCTGGTGCATCCCCGGATTCCTGCGCAACGACTGGCGTCACGCCTTCAAGCTTCTCGCCTAGCGCCGCGGCAGCGTGCGCAGATGCGCGATAAGGCCGCGCGTCGATGCGTCGGCCTCGTCCGGTCCGGTACCTTGGCGCAGGGCGGTCACGAGCGGTCCGGCGAGCGCCTTGCCCAGCTCGACGCCCCACTGATCGAAAGAGTTGACGCCGCACAGCACGCCCTCGACGAACGTGCGATGCTCGTACAGGGCGAGCAGCTGGCCGAGGCGGCGTGCGTCGAGCTCTGGCAGCAGCAGCATGGTGGAGGGCCTGTCGCCCGGACACACGCGGTGCGCGGCCTGCGCGTCGATCGCTTCGGGCGAGAAGCCACGGGCCGCGAGCTCGGTGCGCACCGCGGCCAGCCGCTTGCCGCTCATCAATGCCTGCGCTTGGGCGAGCGCGTTTGCGACGAGCAGCGTCTGCTGGTCGGACAGCGGATGTGCGGCGCGGACGGGCACGACGAATTCGACTGGAATCGGGCGCGTGCCCTGGTGCAGCCACTGGAAGAACGCATGCTGCGCGTTGCTGCCCGGCTCGCCCCACACCGCGGGCGTGCCCGCCAGCTCGAGCGGGGCGCCGTCGCGCGTCACTGATTTGCCGTTGCTCTCCAGAAAGAGCTGCTGCAGGTACGCGGGCAATCGGGCGAGCGGCTGCGCGTAGGGAACGACGACCCGCTGCGGATGCCCGAGCAGCTGCGCGTTCCAGAAGTCGACCAGCGCCAGCAGCACCGGAAGGTTGCGCTCGAACGGCGCCGAGCGGAAATGCTCGTCCATGCTGGCCGCCCCGGCGAGCAGGGCGGCAAACGTCTCCCATCCGCAGCGCACCGCGATCGAGAAGCCCACCGCAGACCAGAGCGAAAAGCGGCCGCCCACCCAGTCCCACATCGGCAGCACGTCGGCTCCGGCCACCCCGAAAGCGCGCGCTCCATCCGCGTTGGCCGTCACGGCGACGAAGTGCCGGGCGAGTGCGGGGCCGCCGCCGAGCCTCGCCGCGAGCCAGTCCCGCGCCGACTGCGCGTTTCTCAGCGTCTCGGTCGTCGTGAAAGTCTTCGAGGTGATGATGAACAGCGTCGTGGCGGGATCGAGTCCGGCTAGCGCCCGCGTCAGGTGCTCCGGATCGACGTTCGCCACGAACGCGACGTCGACTCCATCGCTGCGCGAGGCGCGTGGACCGGCGAGGGCATCGCAGACGAGCGCCGGCCCGAGGTCCGAGCCGCCGATGCCGATGTTGACGACATCACGGATCGGGCGACCGCTGGCCCCCAGCCGCAGCCCGCCGCGCAGCTGGGTGGCGAGCGTGCGCATCCGGTTCTGGACGGCCCGGACTGCAGGCACGACATCCTCGCCGTCGACGCGCACGGGCGAGTCGTCCTGCTGACGCAGCACCGTGTGCAAGGCCGGTCTCTGCTCCGAAAGATTGACCTTCTCGCCGCTGAAGAGCGCGCCGATCCAATCCTGCAGGTTGCGTGCCTCAGCGTAGGCGAGCAGCAGCGCCATCGTCTCGGGCAGTACGCGCTGCTTCGACCAGTCGGCGAGACAGTCGTCCCAGACGAGCGACAGCCGCGTGAAGCGCTGCGCGTCCGCGTCGAAGAGCGACAGCAGGGTGCGCTCGGCGACGCTTCGCCGGTGGTCGAGCAGCCGCTGCCACGCGGAATCGAGAGCGGGTTCGATCATGATTGGAGCGGCGCGCGTCACGCTGCCACCGGGTGCTACTACGTGCCGGCGACGCCGCGCAGCGAGCATAATGGATCGGGCAGCCGATGCGCAAACGCGTCGTCGGCGCGCCGCGACCCAGCCGCAGGTGCTTGTCAACTTTGCGGCCGAGTGTTACTTTGGTCAGGTCATACGGTGGTCGGGTGGTCTGACCTCTTTTCAGACCCGCGCGGTACACGAGACAAGCTAAAAAGGAGGACCCCATGCTCGACAGACATTTCGTTGCGCGGCTGTGCGCCGCCGCGTCATGCGCCCTTATCGCCGGCGGCTTGCCGGTCGCGCCGGCCATGGCGCAGCAGAAGATCGTGCTCAAGGCTTCCGACGTCCACCCGGAGGGATACCCGACGGTGGCTGCGATCGAGAGCATGGGCAAGAAGCTCTCCGCGGCGACCAACGGTCGGCTGAGCATCCAGACGTACCCTTCGATGCAGCTCGGCGGCGAGAAGGAGGCGATCGAGCAGGCGCAGGTCGGCGCGCTCGCGATTGCGCGCGTGAGTGTCGGCGCCCTCGGGCCGGTGGTCGACGAGCTCAACGTCTTCAATATGCCGTACCTGTTCCGCAGCACGGCGCAGATGGAGAAGGTCATCGACGGCCCGATCGGGCAGGAGCTGCTCGACGACGTGACGAAAAACCCGAAGGCGGGCCTTGTCGGCCTGTTGTGGATGGACGCCGGAGCGCGCAACCTTTATGCGACCAAGAAAGGTGTCTACAAGATCGAGGACCTCAAGGGCATGAAGTTCCGCGTCATGGGCAACCCGATGTTCGTCGACATGATGAGTTCCCTCGGCGGCAACGGCGTGGCGATGGGATACGACCAGGTCTTCAATGCGCTGCAGACCGGCGTGGTCGACGGGGCCGAAAACAATCCGCCGAGCTTCGTCTTCGACAACCACTACACGGTGGCCAAGTTCTACACGCTCGACGAGCACCTGATCGTGCCCGAGATCGCGGTGTTCTCCAAGAAGATCTGGGACACGCTGTCGAAGGAAGATCAGGCGCTGATCGTGAAGTTCTCGCGCGAGGCGCAGCAGGAAGAGCGCGTGCTCTGGCAGAAATACGAGAAGGACGCGATGGACAAGGCGAAGGCCGCGGGCATCACGATCATCCCAATCGCCGACAAGAAGCCGTTCCAGGACGCGGTCAAGCCGGTGTGGGACAAGTACGGTCCCAAGTACGCCGACATGATCAAGCGCATCCAGGCGGTGCAGTAGCCGCCGCGCCGGAACGAATCCCTACTCCAGTCCCTTGGGAGGGGTGATGGCGGCTGCCTATCGCAGGGCGATGGATGCGCTCTACCTCGCCTGCGTGTTCGTGGCGGGCGTGGCCCTGGTGCTGATCTCGGCGGTGATCCCATGGGCGGTGTTCACGCGCTACGTGCTGAACAGCGCGGCGTCCTGGCCCGAGCCAATGGCGGTGCTTCTCACCATCGTGCTCACGTTCTTCGGCGCGGCTGCCTGCTACCGGCTCGGGCTGCACATGAACGTCTCGCTCGTCGTCGGCGCGCTTCCCGCGCCGGTGCGACGCGCGAGCGAGGTGCTCGTCGAGCTGCTGATGGCGCTGATCGCTGTGTTCATGGTCGTATGGGGCGCACGGCTGGTCGAGGCGACCTGGAGCAACACCATCGCCGACTTTCCGTTCCTGTCGACCGGCGTGACCTATCTGCCGATCCCGATCGGGGGCGCGATCCTGCTGTTGTTTGTGATCGAGCACCTCGTGCTCGGGCGGCCGAAGGACACCGGCGGCGAGGCGCAAGCGCCCCCTGCCGCGTTCGAGTAGGCCGCCGGCGCCCCTCCATGGACATCGCGGTCCTGCTCGGCTGCCTGTTCGTTTGCTTCGCGCTGGGCGTGCCGATCGCATACTCGCTCGGCCTCGCGGCGATCGCGGGTGCGGCCTGGATCGGCGTGCCACTGGAAGCGGTGATGCTCAAGATCTCGGACGGCGTGTCCAAGGTCGCGATGCTGACGATCCCGTTCTTCGTCCTCGCCGGCGCGATCATGTCCGAGGGCGGGATGGCGCGACGCCTGGTCGCTTTCGCGAACGTGCTCGTCGGCGTGGTCCGCGTCCGTGGCGGTCTCTCCGCGGTGAACATCATTGCCACGACGTTTCTCTCGGGCATCTCCGGCTCCTCGGTCGCAGACACCTCCGCCATCGGCTCGGTGATGATTCCGCAGATGGAGAAGGTGGGCTTCCCGCGCGTCTTCGCAACCAATGTAACGATCAGCGCGTCGGTGCAGGCGATCCTCGTGCCGCCGTCCCACAACGCGGTGATCTATTCGCTCGCCACGGGCGGCGTGATCTCGATCACGAGTCTGTTCATGGCTGGAGTCGTGCCCGGCCTTCTCCTGGGCCTCGCGCTCATCATCCTGTGCCTGTTCATCGCCTACCGCGACGGGCACCCGAGAGGCGAGGCCGTCCCGCTGCGCGAGGCGGTGAAGATCACCGTCGATGCTCTGTGGGGGCTCGTCACGATCGGCATCATCATCGGCGGCATCCTCGCCGGCGTCTTCACCGCCATCGAGGCCGGCGCGGTCGCCTGTCTCTGGGCGTTCTTCGTGACCATGTTCGTCTATCGCGACATGAAGTGGCGCGATTGGCCGGGGTTGGTGCATCGGACGCTGAAGACCGTGGCGATGGTGATGACACTGATCGCCTGCGCTTCGAGCTTCGGCTACATCATGGCGCTAATGCAGATCCCGGCCAAGATCACGGCATTCTTCCTGACGCTCTCCCACAATCCGCACGTGATTCTGATGCTCATCAACGTGCTGCTGCTGATCTTGGGTTGTCTGATGGACATGGCACCGCTCATACTCATCTGCACGCCCATCATGCTGCCGGCGGTGACGACCCTCGGTGTCGACCCCGTCCACTTCGGTATGATCATGCTGCTCAATCTCGGCATCGGGCTGCTCACGCCACCGGTCGGCGCGACTCTCTTCGTCGGCTGCGCGGTCGGCAAGGTGACGATGGAGCAGGTCATGCGCAAGATCTGGCCCTTCTACGCGGTGATGTTCATCGTGCTCATGCTGGTGACGTACATTCCGGCAGTCTCGCTATGGCTGCCGCGCGCCCTGGGGATGTGACGTACCGCCCACTCGTCGTCGAGATCGACCGCGCCGAGAAGGTTTTCGAAAACGGGCTGCGCGCGCTCGCGCCCATCTCGCTGGCTGTCCGCGAGCGCGAGTTCGCCACCATCATCGGCCCCTCGGGCTGCGGCAAGAGCACGCTGCTCAAGCTTGTGGCCGGCCTTGCCACGCCGACGGCTGGAGGCGTGCGCCTGTGGCCGGAAGGCTCCGCGGCGGGAGGGTCCGGACGCGTCGCCTTCGTATTTCAGAGCCCGACGCTGATGGCCTGGGCCGACGTCGAGGCGAACGTGCGCCTGCCGCTCGATTTGGAGGGCGGCGTTGCCGATCGCGCGGGGCGTGTCGATCGGGCGCTGTCGCTGGTCGGACTGGAGGAATTTCGCGCGGCTTATCCGCGGCAGCTCTCCGGCGGCATGCAGATGCGCCTCTCCATCGCCCGGGCGCTCGTCACCGAGCCTTCGCTGCTGCTCATGGACGAGCCGTTCGGCGCGCTCGACGAGATAACGCGGGCGCGGCTCGACCGTGAGCTTGCCGACCTGTGGGCGAGGGAAGCGCTCACAATCCTGTTCGTGACGCACAGCATCTACGAGGCGGCATTTCTGTCGACGCGGGTGCTCGTGATGTCGTCGCGTCCCGGGCGAATCTTCGCCGAAGTCGCGATCGACGCGCCGCAGCCGCGCGACGAAGCCTTCCGCGGGTCGGAGCGCTACGCGGGCTACTGCGCGCAGCTGACCGGCCTGCTGTCCGCCGCTGCCGACTCGGGAGGCGCGAAATGAGCCGGGTCACTCTGCGCTACGCGGCTCCCCTCGGTGTCGGGCTCGTCGTGCTCGCGCTATGGCAGGTGCTGGTCACGGTCTACGACATGCCTTCGTATCTCGTGCCCTCGCCCGCGCTCATCGGCCGCACGCTGATCGCCGACTGGCCGCTGCTGTCGCGCTCCCTCGTATTCACGCTGCAGATCACGCTGCTCGCGCTGGCCGGTGCCGTTGCGCTCGGCGTCGCGCTTGCATTCATGTTCGTCCAAAGCCGGCTCATCGAGGCGAGCCTCTTTCCCTACGCCGTGCTGCTTCAGGTCACGCCGATCGTCGCCATCGCCCCGCTCATCATCATCTGGGTCGCTGATACCCGGGTGGCGCTGGTTCTGTGCGCGACCATCGTGGCGATCTTTCCGATCATCTCGAACACCACGCTGGGGTTGCGCAGCGTCGACCCCGGACTGCTCGATCTTTTCCGCCTGCATCGCGCGAGCCGCTGGCAGACGCTCCTGCGGCTGCGCATCCCGAGCTCCCTGCCGTACTTCTTCGCGGGGCTGCGCGTCTCGGCGGGCCTCGCGCTGATCGGCGCCGTCGTGGCCGAGTTCGTCGCGGGTACCGGTGGCACGGCATCGGGGCTCGCGTACCAAATCCTGCTCTCCGGGCTGCAGTTGAACGTGCCGCGACTCTTCGCCGCTTTGTTTCTGATCGCGCTCGCCGGTATAGTGCTGTCCACGCTGACCGCCTGGGCCGCAAAGGTCGTGCTCCGGCACTGGCACGAAAGCGAAGTCGCGGGCGAAGAATGAACTCCTCGCGCGCGACGCGGTCCCTGCAAGTCGGAGCCACTCACTAAATGACAGCCACGCACGGTTCTCCTGGCCCGGCGCGCGCCGGCGGCGCCTTCGTGGCGCTCGCGCGCAAGTACTGCAGCGCCGTCGCAGCAGTGGCGCTCCTGCTTCCGTTCGCGACCGAAGCGGCCGGGGCCGACAAGCTCGTCTTCGTGACTAACTGGTACGCCCAAGCCGAGCACGGCGGCTTCTACCAGGCGCTTGCCGAGGGGATCTATGCCAAGCACGGCCTCGACGTGGCGATCACGATGGGCGGACCGCAGATCAACGTCTATCAGCTCCTGCTCGCCGGAAAGGCGGACCTCGCCATGGGGTACGACATCGCGACGCTGAACGCGATCGAGAAGCGGCTGCCGCTGGTCACGATCGCGGCCACGTTCCAGCGCGATCCGGCAGTGCTGATCGCGCACCCGGGTGTGGCCGACATCGTGGAGTTGAGGACGCGCACGCTCCTGATCGGCCAGGCGAGCGAGACCACGTTCTGGCCGTGGCTCAAGGCAAAGTACAGCTTCTCGGATGCGCAGAAGCGCCCGTATTCGTTCAGCGTGCAGCAGTTCCTGGCCGATCCGAACGTAGCGCAGCAGGGCTACGCGACCTCCGAACCGTATTCGATCCAGAAGGGCGGAGTCACGCCGAAGGTGTTCCTTCTCGCCGACTACGGCTATCCGCCGTACGCGGAGACGATCGTTGCCACCTCGAAGACCCTCCAGGAGAAGCCCGACGTGCTGCGCCGTTTCGTCGAGGCCACCGCGCTCGGATGGAAGAGCTATCTTGCCAATCCGAAGCCGGGGAATGCGCTCATCAAGAAGGCCAATCCCCAGATCGAGGACGATCTGCTCGCCTTCAGCGTGGCGAAGATGAAGGAATTCGGATTGGTCACCGGTGGCGACGCGGCGACGCAGGGCATCCTCACGATGAACGATACGCGCTGGAAAGACACCTTCCAGTTCATGGCTCAAGCGGGACTGATCAACCCCGACACCGACTATCGCAAGGCGTATACGCTCGAGATCGTGCGCCAGGTGAAGGTACTGCCTTGACGCCATCGGCCGCCGCGCTCGCATGAGCGAAATCCGCGGCCGCTTCGGACGTCCGCTTCGGCTGGCGATGATCGGCGGCGGCCCCGCTTCGTGGATCGGCCGCACGCATCAGACGGCCGCCGAGCTCGACGGCTACTGGCGCGTGCTCGGCGGGGTGTTCTCGGCCGACCCGGCGCAATCGCGCGACTCGGGACTCGCGCTCGGCTTCGATGGCGCGCGCTGCTACGGCACGGTTCAGGAGCTGATCGAGGCGGAGCGCGTGCGCAAGGACGGCGTCGAGGCGCTGGCGATCATGACGCCCAACGATACCCACTACGCGTACGCCGCCGCGGCGCTCGACGCCGGGCTCGACGTGATCTGCGACAAGCCCGTAACGCACGATCTTGCGCAGGCGCTCGACCTCGTGCAGCGAGTCCGGCGCAACCGGCGGCTGTTCGCCATTGCGCATGGCTACTCCTCCTACCCGATGACACGGCTTGCCCGGACGCTGGTTCGCGACGGCGCGCTCGGTGCGCTGCGCCTGGTGCAGGTTGAATACATCCAGAGCGGGCTTGCCACCCGCATCGAGGACGGTCCCCAGAACAACCGCCTGCGCTGGGTCCTCGACGCGCGACGGAGCGGCTTGTCGCTGGTAATGAGCGCGATCGGCTGCCATGCGCAGCAGCTCGCGTCCTCCGCCTCCGGCCTCGACGTCAGGCGCGTGTGCGCCGACGTGGGAGCGCTGATGCCGCGCCGCACGCTGGTCGACTACACCTCGGCGCTGTGCGAGTTCGAAGGCGGCGTGCGCGGCACGCTCACGGTGACCCAGGCAGCGGCCGGCGCCGAGAACGACATTCGCCTGCGCGTATACGGCGAGAAGGGCATGCTCGATTGGAATCATCGCGAGGCGAGCTATCTCAAGCTCGCGCTGCACGCAGAACCGGTGCGCACCTTCGGGCGCGGCGATCCCGGCCTTCCCGCCGACGTCGTTGCGGCGGGGCGCTCGCCGCGCGGGCACCCGGAGGGACTGCGCGAGGCATTCGCCAACATCTACGCGGAGCTCGCGCAGGAGCGCATGGCGATCGCGCTCGGCGAATCCGCGCCGGCTTTTCCCTACCCTCGGATCGAGGACGGGGCGCACACGATGGCATTCATCGAGGCCTGCATGGCCTCGCAGGCGAGCGGCGGCTGGGTCGATGTAGCGCGCAGTCGCGCGTAATCGCCGCCCCCCTGCTACGGGGCACAATCGCCGATCCGCCGCGCGGTCAGCAGTTCCTTGAGGGTGGGGCCGGGACCGCCCGTGGTCGTCACCTCGACCCGATAGGCGCTGTCGCTCTCGACAGTCATGACGGAAGTCGAGCGGAAGCTTATCTTGGCGCCCTGCGGCGACTGCATCTCGCAGTCGGCGGAAAACGTGTAGGTGTTGCCCGAGCGCTGGGGAGCCGAGAACTTGCATTGCCCGGCTTTGGCCATCATGTCGTTCTGGCGCTTCATGTCGGCGCTCGGGTCCGTGCATTGCGTGGTATGCAGCCTCTGCGGGCCGCCGGTGCGCTCGAATTCCCACATGCCCTTGCGGAACGGCGGCGGCTCCTGCGCGTGAGCCGTGAGCGCTGCGAGCCATAGCGCTATCATCACGCCTGCTGCCCGGTTGCCGAAATTGCGGGGAGGGGTGTTTCGCTCGAGCGAAAGACGCGAAACTTGCCTGGTGCGAAGCATCCTCTGTCAACGCGCCGGCGTGGCAGGCGGTTGACGAGGTCCTTCGACCACGCTCGACTTTCGGCGACAACCGCCCGGGGTACGCGCTCACCGAGGAGGAAATGCGATGTACACGCTGTACGGCAAGAAGGGCTCAGGCTCCGCGAGCACGCAGATCGCTCTCGATATCGCGGGCGTGCCCTACACGATCGTGGAGACGGCGTCCTGGGATCCGAACGAGGCGTTCCAGGGGTTGCTCAAGGTGAACCCTCTGGGTCAGATCCCCACGCTCGTGCTGCCCGAGGGAGGCGCCTTGTCGGAGAGTGCCGCCATCCTCATTCATCTCGGCGAAGCACATCCGCGCAGCGGGCTCCTGCCGGCGGGATCGGCAGCGCGCGCGCAGGCCGTGCGCGGGCTCGTCTTCATCGCGGCCAACTGCTACTCCGCGATCAGCATCATCGACTTCCCGGAGCGCTGGTGCGCGGACGCCGACGACGACGAAGCGGTGAAGGAGCGCATTCGCGCCGGGACGCGGGCGCGACTGCACAAGCACTGGGAAATGTTCGCCGACCTGTTTTCCGCGCAACCGTTTCTCGGCGGCGAGAGCATCGGCGCGCTTGACGTCCTTGCCGCTGTCGTGTCGAAGTGGGCCGGGACGCGCAAGCATCTGGAGGAGCATCGTCCCGCCTTCTACTCGACGCTGTTGCGCATCGAGTCGCATCCGAAAGTCGCGGCGGTCTTCGCGCAGCACTGGCCGAAGACGTAACGCCCCGCGGTGATCGGCGGCGTTTATAATGGCTCACCCGCGGGCGAGCCTGCCGCACCGCGCATTCCATTCCACGCGATGCGCATCCTCCTCAGCAATGACGACGGCTACTTTGCCCCCGGTCTCGAGCTCCTCGCCGCGGAGCTCGCGCAGCACGCCGAGGTGACCGTGGTTGCACCCGAGCGCGACCGCTCGGGCGCCTCGAACTCGCTGACGCTCGACCGGCCGCTGACGGTGCGTCGCGCACCCAATGGCTTTCTGTTCGTCAACGGCACGCCGACGGATTGCGTGCATCTCGCGGTGACGGGCTTGCTCGACGAGCTTCCCGACATGGTCATCTCCGGCATCAATCTCGGCGCCAACATGGGCGACGACACGATCTATTCCGGCACGGTCGCGGCTGCTACCGAGGGGCACCTTCTCGGCATCCCCGCGCTGGCGGTGTCCTTGACGAGCAAGATCGGTCGGCATTTCGATACCGCGGCGGCCGTCGCCATCGAGCTGTTGCGCCGCCACCGCCGGCAGTCGCTCGGCCGCTGGCTGCTCAACGTCAATGTGCCCGACGTGCCGCTGCGGGAACTGAAGGGCTATCGCATGACGCGACTGGGGCGCCGCCACAAGGCGGAGTCGGTGATCAAGACCGAGACGCCGCGCGGCGAGACCTGCTACTGGGTGGGCGCCGCCGGCCCCGCGGCCGATGCCGGCGAGGGAACCGACTTTCACGCCGTCGAGCAGGGCTACGTGTCGGTCACGCCACTGCAGATCGACCTGACCCACCATGCCGAGCTGCCGCTCGTGGCGCAGTGGCTGGAACGGTAGAGCCGCCGCGGGAACGATGAGCTCGGTAGGCGACAAGTTCGACGGCATCGGGATGACCTCCGCGCGCACTCGCGCGCGGATGGTGGAGCGCGTCCGCGAGCTGGGCGTCAAGGACGAGACCGTTCTTACCGCGCTGGCCGCCGTGCCGCGGCACATCTTTGTCGAGGAGGCGCTCGCGATCCGCGCCTACGAGGACAGCCCCTTGCCGATCGGCGCCGGGCAGACGATCTCGCAGCCGTACGTCGTGGCGCGCATGACCGAGCTGCTTCGCGCTGGAAGGCGGCTGGGAAAGGTCCTCGAGATCGGAACCGGCTGCGGCTATCAGACGGCGATCCTCGCGCAGCTCGCCGACGAGGTGTACACGGTCGAGCGCATCGGCTCGCTGGTGGCCAAGGCGCGGCGCAATCTGCGTCTGCTGAAGGTGAGCAACGTGCGCATCAAGCACGGCGACGGCTCGGCCAACCTGGGGGAAGACATCGAGTTCGACGGCATCATCGTCACCGCAGCAGCGCGGGAGGTCCCGACAGCGCTGCTGCGCCATCTCAAGGTCGGCGGTCGCATGGTGCTGCCGCTCGCGCGCCACGACGACGAGCTGCGCGGCGTGCAACTGCTGACCGTCATCGACAAGGAGCCGACCGGCATCCGCGAGCAGACGTACGATGCGGTAAGATTTGTGCCGCTGCTTCCCGGACTCGCATGATCGGCCGCGCGCTCACGTTTCGTGCTGTATTCATCGCCGCGCTGGCCCTTGCAGCGCTGCTCGCCGGCTGCAAGTCTACGGCCCCGGCGCCGGTCGCGGAGCGCGAGCCTCTCCCGACGGCGAAGCCGCCAGCGCCTTCCCCACTGCCCCCCGCCGCGCGCGAACCCGACTGGAGACCGAAGACCTATACCGTCAAGCGCGGCGACACGCTCTACCAGATCGCGCTCGATCACGGGCTCGACTACCGCGAGCTCGCGATGTGGAACAACATCGAGAACGTCAACCGCATCAGCGTCGGCCAGGTGCTCGTCATGTCCGCGCCCGGGCAGCCCGGGTCGCCGGGTGGTGCTACGACGGCGCCGCTCGTCACCGCGCCGCCGGTGACGCCCAGCGGAAGCGAGACGCGACCGCCCGCTATGGCACCGCCGTCCGGCCGCGCCAACACGCCCACGTTCAAGACCGAGCCGCGCGCCATCAAGCTGCCTTATTCCGAGCAGGCTCTCGCTCAGCTGCAGCAGGCCTCTCCCGTGCCGCCCGCTCCGGTGACGCAGATGCAGGAAACACGAGCGACGCCGCCTGCCGCATCGCCGCCCGCGGCCGCGCCGGCGCAACCGCCGCGGGCAGAGACCGGGCGCGTTCCGGAGATCGACGACGAGAAGCTCGACTGGATGTGGCCGGCGACGGGCAAGGTCATCAGCGGCTTTTCCGAGACTGCCAACCTCAAGGGCATCGACATCGCGGGCAAGTCGGGCGAGCCCGTGGTGGCCAGCGCCGCGGGCAAGGTCGTGTACGCGGGGACGGGACTGCGCGGCTACGGCAAGCTTGTCATCGTCAAGCACAACGGCACATTTCTGTCGGCGTACGCCCACAACAAGGAGATCGCCGTCAAAGAGGGACAGCAGGTCACACGGGGTCAGAAGATCGCCGAGATGGG
Organism: Casimicrobiaceae bacterium; assembly: GCA_036380055.1. Lineage (GTDB taxonomy): Bacteria > Pseudomonadota > Gammaproteobacteria > Burkholderiales > Casimicrobiaceae > PALSA-1003. The sequence goes on along the minus strand of DASVFM010000003.1, from coordinate 5,010 downwards.
CGACACCGACGCCGACCAAGTCATGCTGCATTTCGAGATTCGTCGCCTGGGCAAGCCGGTCGATCCGATCAAGTTCCTCCCGCCCGCATGAGGCATCATTCGCCGGGCGCCGACGATGATGCCGACGCACACGCCGTGCGCGAGCCCGACACGCAGACGCAGGAGCTGCCGCTCGCCGTCCCGGCTGAGGGCGTAGGCGCGGATTTCCTCAACGACGTCACGCAGATCTACCTGAACGAAATCGGCCAGAGCCCCCTGCTCTCGGCGACGGAGGAGCTCGCCTGCGCGCGCGCGACACGGGCGGGCGATTTCGACGCGCGGCAGAAGATGATCGAGCGCAACTTGCGCCTGGTGGTGAGCATCGCCAAGCACTACCTGAACCGAGGTCTGGCACTCGCCGACCTGATCGAGGAGGGCAACCTCGGGCTGATTCACGCGCTGGAAAAGTTCGACCCCGAGCGCGGCTTCCGCTTCACGACCTACGCGACCTGGTGGATCAGGCAGGCGGTCGAGCGGGCGATCATGAACCAGTCGCGAACGATCCGTCTGCCTGCGCACGTGGTGAAGGAGCTCAACGTGGTCCTGCGCGCGCTGCGCCACCTCGAGACACACGGCATCATTGGAGAGGGGCGCGAGCCGACGCTCGAAGACGTCGCGCACCTGCTGGGCAAACCAGTGGCGCAGGTGCGCAAGGTTCTCGGCTACAACGAGACGGTGACCTCGCTCGATGCGCCGCTCGATGCCGATCCGGGGCTTTCCGTAGGCGACCAGGTCGCGGACGAGGAGGCGCCGACACCCGAGCTGATCCTCCACAACTCGGAAATCGAGAACTGGATCAAGCAGTGGCTCACCGAGCTTTCCGACAGGCAGCGGCGCGTCATCGAGCGGCGCTACGGATTGAACGGGCGCGACGTAGCCACGCTCGAGCAGCTCGCGCGCGAGCTCGACGTCACACGCGAGCGCGTGCGGCAGATCCAGGCCGAAGCCCTCGATCGGCTGCGTGCCCGGCTGCGCGTGCACGGGTTTTCGCGCGACGCGCTGCTCTGATCGCGCTGGGGCCTCAGAGCGCCGCTCGCAGTGCGCGAACGTTCGGCAGCGCCGCTACGTTGGCGCGCAGCGCGGCGAGAAGCTCATCGCGCCGGACGGACTCCGGACCGTAGCGCAGCAGCGCGTAGTTCTCGCCGAGTGAAACGAAGAGCGACCGCCAGCGCGGCCAGCGTGCCGCTGCTCTCCCCGTATACGCAACGGGCCCTTCCTCGCCTGCGCGCGCGAGCCCGGCTCGCGCGAGCCGCCGATTGGCGCGCGCCCATAGCTCGGCTGCGGGATCGGCCCGCCGTGCCCGAAGCCGCGCCGAGCCGAGCACGAACGCTACCCACAGCGTGATCGCCGTCGCCGCTACGATGACGACCTCCCATGGACGTCCAAGGTCGAGACCAAGCTCGCGCAACAGCCCGCGCTGCCGCTCGATGTTGAACCCCACCACGCCGCGCTGCCACTGGTAGTTGATCGCGTCCCAGTGCAGGCGCAGGCTCTTGAGCCAGGTCATGTCCACGCGCGCGAGATACGGCACGGGCTCGCCCTGCGGCAGCGCTGCGCCGAGGCCCCGCTCGACGCGCGAGGGCGCAACCGCCGCAGTGGGATCGAAGCGCTGCCACACGCCATCGAGCAACGCCTCTGCCCACGCGTGCGCGTCGGATTGGCGCACGATCATGTATCCACCATCGGGGTTGATCTCTCCGCCCTGATAACCCGTGACCACGCGCGCCGGAATGCCCGCGGCGCGCAACAGCACGACGAAGGCACCCGCGTAGTGCTCGCAGAACCCGCGCTTGCCGTCGAACAGAAAGTCGTCGACGGGCTCGCTGCCGAGCAGCGGCGGGGACAAGGTGTAGACGAACGGCTCGGTGCGGAAGCGCTGGAGCACGGCCGCGATGAAGCCTCGATCCGAGCCGGAGCGCTCGCGAAGTTCATGGGCGAAGGTGACAGTGCGTGGGCTGCGGTCCGGCGGGAGCTGGAGGTTCTCGCGTGCCTCGAGCGTGCCAGACGCCGGGAATCCGTTGCCAAGCGCCGAGCGCTGCGAATAGCGTACCGTCTGCAGCGGCGGCGTCCTGGAAAGCAACTGCTGCTCAGCGGTAAGTATCACGCGATCGATGCCGCTCGACTGCGGCGGACCGTCGGCGGCGCGCTGCGGCATGCTCGCAGGGTGCTCGAGCGCGAACAGCCACTGCCTGCCCTGTGGCTCGAGCGTCACGTCGTATTCGACGATGCGCTGCCCGGCGCTCCGCGGTGCAAGCTCGCCTCGACGCAGCCAGGGCAGCGGCGTCCAGGCCTCGCCGTCGAAGCGCGAGAGCACCGGCCCGCGCCAATAGCGCTGTGCCGGTGGCGGCGGGACCCCCTGGAAGTCGACCCGGAATGCGACTTCGTCGGAGAGCGTGAGCGAGCTTATCGAGCCGGGCGCCATACGATCCGACAGACCGGTGCGCGCGCCAGCGTCGGCCGGCATGCCCCATAGCGGACCGGCCAGGCGCGGAAAGAGGATGAACAGAAACGCAGCGACCGGGATGCCTTGGAAGATCATTCGGCCGGTGCGCACGAGCGGCGCCCTCCAGTCGGCGCCGGGTGCAGGCGCGTCGCGCAGCGCCGCGAGCGCGCCGCCCAGCACGAGCAGCGCTGGCAGCGTGATCAGCGCGGCGCCGATCGTCTGCGTGTAGAAGAACTGCGTGAGCAGCAGAAAGAGCGCGAGGCAGGCGAGCAGGCCGCCGTCGCGGGCGCTGCGCGTCTCGGCGAATTTGATTCCAACCAGCACGTAGAGAAACGCGACGCAGGGATCGCGCGAGAGCAGATAGCCGAAGCGCATGCGGATCGCCACCGCGAGCGCGAGCGCGAGCAGCGGCAGGAGCCATCGGCGCATGCGCGGCGAGGGCCACCGGTCGGCCGGGAGCAGCAGCCGCGCCGCCGGAAGAGCCATGCCTGCGGCGGAAACCCATAGCGGCACATGCGCCAGCAGAGGCAGTTGCGACAGAAACACCAGCGCGGCAAGCCAAGCGAGCTGCGCGCGCGCAAGCGGAGCCGCCGAGGCCGTGGCGAGGATCACGGCCTGCGCTCCGCTGGGAAAAGCGCGAGCGCCGTAAGCGCTGCCCTGCGGTGGGCGGCGCCCTGGCCCGGCGCGAGCGAAAGTCCGGGAACCTCCAGCCCGAAGGCGCGCGCCTCGCGTTCCGCCGCCAGGATCCATGCCGTCAGGCGAGACAGCCTCGCTTCCGCTGCGAGCGACGGCGGCAGCGCTGCCCACTCGAGATCGAGCGGGCCGCGACCGCCCGCGCCCTCGAACTGCTTGCTGTACCAGCCTGCGCCGCGCGCCACGGCTCGCCAGGCGATGCGGTTGAGCGCATCGCCGCGCTGGTAATCGCGCAGCCCCGCGAGCTCCGCCTCCGCGGCGCGCGCGCTGCGTCGCGCATCCGACCCCTCGTGCCCCGCGGGCAGCGGTGGCGCTGGTGCTTCCGGGGACGGGAAGACGATCCCGGCAAGCGGGAAGTGCACATAGGCCCACGCGCGCCACAGGCCGAGCGGGAAATCGCTCCACAGCGTGACGCGGCCGAGCGCTTGGCGCCCGCGGCGAGTTGCCTCCGCGCTGAGCTGCACGATCTGCGTCGCGCCCGCGTCGAGATCGAGGCTTACCGAGCGCCCCTGTGCAGTAGCTACGACGATGCTGCGCGCGGGGCCGCCCGGGTTGGCGAGGGAGAGCTTGAATCCAAGCTCGCCGCCAGCGAAGGCTTCACTCGCCGCGAGCGGAGAGATCGCGAGGCCGGCGAGACTGCGATAAGTCTGCAGCAGCGCCGACGCGACGAGGCCGGCGACGAGGAACGTGAGCGCGAAGCCCAGTGCCAGCCCGTAATTCATCGACGCGATGAGCATCGTCGCGAGCGTAGCGATCAGCGCGAGGCCACGGCGCGTGGGCAGGATGTAGATCCGGCGATGGCGCAGCACCACGGTGCCGCTGTCGGCAGCGGAGCGTCTCCAGATCCGCTGCTGCCAGCGGGCTGGCCAGGAAGCGACCTTCGCGGCAACGGACATCGCCGGCAAGGCGAGACGCGCTAGGGCAGCGGCACGCTGCGCAACAGCGCCTGGGCCTGCGGGCTTCCGGCGCGCGTGCTCCCGGCGAGGCGATGTCCCGCGACCGCGGGGAACACCGCCTGCACGTCTTCGGGCAGCACCATGGGGCGGCCGGCGAGCATGGCCCAGGCTCGTGCCGCGGCGACGAGCAGCAGTCCCGCGCGCGGCGAGAGTCCGCGCTGAACTGCGTGCGCGGCCGTGGCGCCTTCGGTGGCCAGGCGAGCGCCCGCGCCGCGCGAGGCCGCGAGCAGCGCCTGCACGTAATCCAGCAACGCCGGTGCCACGTGGATGGCCGCGGTCTCGCGCTGCCAGGCGATGAGTGTCGCCGGGTCGGCGCAAGGCGTGAGCGCGGGAATGCGCTGCCTGCGATCGCCGGAGATGAGCAGCTCGCGCTCCGCCGTCGAGTTGGGGTAGCCGAGCTCGATCGCCATCAGGAACCGGTCGAGCTGCGATTCGGGAAGCGGATACGCTCCGATCTGCTCGGTCGGGTTCTGCGTCGCGATCACGAAGAACGGATCTGGCAGCGGCCGCGTCTCGCCGTCGGCAGAAACCTGACGCTCCTCCATCGCCTCGAGCAGCGCGCTTTGGGTCTTCGGAGGCGCGCGATTGATCTCGTCGGCGAGCACGACCGAGTGGAAGATTGGTCCCGAATGGAAGCGAAACGACCGCGAAGCGGGATCGAAGATCGACACGCCAAGAACGTCGGCCGGCAGCAGGTCGCTCGTGAACTGGATGCGAGCGTAGTGCAGCCCGAGCACGCCGGCGAGCGCCTGCGCAAGCGTGGACTTGCCCACGCCGGGAATGTCTTCGATGAGCAGATGCCCACGGGCGAGCAGGCAGGCGAGCGTGAGGCGGATCTGCGTTTCCTTGCCCAGAATGACGGCGCCTACCTGGTCAATC
>DASVFM010000002.1:0-9467 GCA_036380055.1 Casimicrobiaceae bacterium | reverse complement strand
CTCGAGGGCCGGGAGCACGTCGGTGGCGTCTGGGTAATCGAGTCACCCGACCTGGACGCCGCCCTGGAGTGGGGACGCCGGGCTGCGGCGGCGACCACGCTACCGATCGAGGTGCGGCCCTTCCAGGACGTCCCAGAGTTCTGAGGTGACCCCCGACGAGATCGCCGCGGTCTTCCGCGCCGAGCACGGTCGTGCCGTGGCCGTCCTGACCCGCGTGCTGGGTGACCTCGGGCTGGCCGAGGACGCCGTGTCCGACGCGTTCGCCGCCGCCGTTGCGCGCTGGCCGGCGTCCGGCCCGCCGCCGAGCCCGGCCGGCTGGATCATGACCACCGCGCGCAACCGTGCGATCGACCACCTGCGTCGGGAGTCCGCGCGGGCGGACAAGCACGCGGCGGCGGTGCTGCTGCACGCCGAGACCGAGCCGACCGACATCGGAGTGGTGGGCGACGACCGGCTGCGCCTGATCTTCACCTGCTGCCATCCCGCGCTCGCGCCTGAGGCGCAGGTCGCGCTCACGCTGCGGGAAGTCTGCGGCCTCACGACCGAAGAAATCGCGCAGGCGTTCCTCACTTCGCCGGCCACGCTCGCGCAGCGCATCGTGCGCGCCAAGGCGAAGATCCGCGAGGCCCGCATTCCGTACGAAGTGCCTGGACCCGACGAGCTGCCGCAGCGCCTGGACAGCGTGCTGCGCGTGATCTACCTCGTCTTCAACGAGGGTTACTCGGCCTCCTCCGGCACGTCGGTCACGCGCCTCGACCTGTCGAGCGAGGCGATCCGCGTCGGCCGGCTGCTCGCGGCGCTGTTGCCGGAGCCCGAAGCGATCGGTCTGCTCGCGCTGATGCTGCTGCACGAGTCGCGCCGCGCCGCCCGCGCTTCGGCAACGGGCGAGCTCATTCTGCTCAACGACCAGGATCGATCGCTGTGGAATCGCGAACTGATCGGCGAAGGCTCTGCGCTGGTGCGCGAGGCGCTCGCCTCGCGGCGAGTCGGTCCCTACGCCCTCCAGGCGGCGATCGCGGCGGTACACGCCGAAGCGGTCGATGCCGAGGCCACCGACTGGAACGAAATCGTGGGCCTCTACGATGTTCTGCAGCGTACGGATCCGTCGCCCGTGATCGAGCTGAATCGCGCCGTCGCCGTGGCGATGCGCGACGGGCCTGCAGCTGGGCTCGCGCTGGTGGACGCGATCCTCGCCCGCGGCGATCTTGCCGACTACCACCTGGCGCACGCGGCTCGGGCGGACCTTTGCCGGCGCATGGGCAACCTCGCGCAGGCGGGCGCCGCGTACCGGCGGGCGCTCGCCCTCGCGCGGCAGGAGCCGGAGCGCCGGTTCCTCGAGCGCCGCCTGGCCGAGCTGGGCGACTGAATGGCCCGCGGCTCGCCGCAGCGCACCCTGGAGGAGCGCACCGTCCCGTCCTGATCCGTTGCGTCCATGCGGCTGCCGCGCCTGTCGATTTCGGCCTCGCCCGATCGACTAGGGAATGAAAGGAGCCGCAAAATGCAGGCACTTATTAATGGACTGGCGATATTACGCCGGGCGATCGTGGAGCTTGGGCCATACCTGATGCTGGAACTCCTCCTTCCCGGAGGCACGATCATCGCCCTGACCCTATTTCTGTACCGGCGCGGGAAATTTGGCCTCGGCGAGCACAATCCAGCCCGTGCCATCGCAGTGTCGCTCGCAGCGATCGCGAGACGCCGATAACCAAGGAGAGGCAACAATGAGATTCATGGTGATAGTCAAGGCAACGAGGAACTCGGAGGCCGGCGTCATGCCAAGCGCAGAGCTTCTGGCGGAGATGGGAGCGTTCAACGAGGAGCTCGCCAAGGCCGGCGTCCTGCTCGCGGGCGAGGGCCTTCAGCCGAGCTCGAAGGGGGCGCGCGTGAAGTTCTCCGGCAGCAAGCGCATCGTGACCGACGGCCCGTTCGCCGAGACCAAGGAGCTGGTGGCAGGCTTCTGGCTCTGGCAGGTGAAGTCCAGGCAGGAAGCGATCGACTGGGTCAAGCGCTGCCCGCACCCCATGCCCGGAGAGGAAGCGGAGATCGAGATCCGCCAGGTGTTCGAAGCCGAGGATTTCGGCGAGGAGTTCACCCCCGAGATGCGCAAGCAGGAGGGGCTCCTGAGGGCGCGGCCCGAGAAAGCTTCCAAATCGCCGCAGCGCTGAACCAAACGGAAGGACATCATGCCCACTCTCGATGCTTATCTGGTCTTTGACGGCAACTGCGCCGAGGCGATGCGTTTCTACGAGCGAACGCTCGGCGGGAAGCTCGAAGTGCTGATGACGCACGCGCAATCGCCGCTGGCCGCAAATACGCCGCCCGGGAGCGAGAACCGGATCATGCACGCGCGCCTGAACCTTGGCGACCGCGTCCTGATGGCATCCGATGCGATGGCCGACCACTCCTACCAGGGAATGCACGGCTTCTCGCTGTCATTGATTTACCCAACGGCTGCCGAGGCGAGGCGCGTGTTCGACGCGCTGTCAGCGGGCGGCAAGGTAACGATGCCGCTGGACAAGACCTTCTGGGCCGAAGCCTTCGGCATGCTGGTCGATCGTTTCGGCACGCCGTGGATGGTCAACGGGGGAATGGCGAGCGCCTGACGAAGGCGCCGCCACTTGCAAGGGCGCCGCGATCGCGCCATGCTTCCGGTCGGCTTCGCCTGTCGTTTCTGGTGCTCGAACAGCCCGGATTTCGGCGTGCGCGATCAAGCCATCGCTCTTGCCGCTCAGGACCCGTCCGTCTTCCAGCTGCGGCGCTCACGCAAGGAGATCGCTCAATGAACCATCGCTCGTTTCTAGCATTGACCGCATTGCTCTCGCTCGCGCTCGTTTCCTTTCCAGCGGCTGCATGGATCCGCAGCCCTGCGACGACCTTCGCGACCCTGCCCCCGGGCGCGACGACCCCCGAAGGAATCACGGTGGGTCTGGACGGCAGCGTCTACGTGTCCACGTTCGGATTTCCCGATCCGCCCGCTGTGGGCGGTCCGGGACAGGTCGTCGTCTTCGATTCGCACGGGAACCTGTTGCGGGATCTCGTCCTCACGGGCCCTGACGCACCGACCCCGCATCTGCTGGGGCTCGCGTTTCATCCTACGACGCACGCTTTGCTCGTGCTCGATTTCGGTGGCGGTAAGGTGCTCAACGTCAATCCCGTCACCGGTGTCGAGAGTCTTTTCGCCGACATCGGTACAGCTTGCGGCTCGTTTCCTTCGTGTACCAAGGGACCCGGACTGAACGCACTGACGTTCGACGGCTCCGGGAACGTTTACATCTCGGACTCGTTCAACGGAATCATCTGGCGAACCGATGCGACAGGCGGATCGATCACGCTTTGGGTCCAGGACCCGCTGCTGGCGACGACCGGCAACCCACCGTTCGGCGCCAACGGAATCGCCTTCAACAACGCCGGTAGCGTGCTGTTCGTCGCCAACACCGGAGACGATTCGGTCATCGAGATCCCGGTGGCGGGCGGCGTGGCGGGAACCCCGGCTCCCTTCGTGTACAGCATCAACGGAGCGGATGGCCTGATCGTCGATCAGAGCGACAATATCTGGGTCGCCGCGAACCAGTCAGACGAGATCGTCGTCGTCGATCCCACGGGCAAGGTCATCGCCAAGCTGGGCGACTTCGGCGGCATCGACAACAAGGGTGCGGCGCAAGGGCTTCTGTTCCCTGCGAGCCTGGTGTTCAGCGGCAATTTCGTGCTGGTCACCAATCTGGCGCTCGACCTCGGGACCGTCTTCGGCATACCGACGGTCGACTCGCAATGGGCAGCGCAGGTGACGCGCTATACCGTGAGCAAGATCAACCGCGGCTTGCCGCCGATTCACTAGGCAGCGGTCGCCGCCCGGGCGCTGACAGCTATCTATTCCGTATCGCGGCGGACAACGCGGCTTATCCCCGCGGTGTCCGCTGCGCGAGCGGACTGCCCTATCAGCGCCGTTCGAGGCGATAGATGCGCGATTCTCCGTAGCCCTTCGCCAGCGCGAGCCGACCCACGTACTCGATCGAGAAATCGTCTTTGCCGATGGCGGCCAGAGCTGCCGCGAAGGCCTCGCTCGTGTACACCATGCCCGGCGGCGTGACGGGTTCGATCCGCGCAGCCTTCGTCACGCTCGACCCGAAGTAGTTGTTCCGACCCATGATCGGATCGAAGCCGCGAAACACGGGTCCCGCGTGCAAGGCAATGCGCGCCTGGCTGGACTCCGACAGGCCGACCGCTCCCCAATCGGCGTCTTCGATGCGCCGGAGGAAGGAGAGCGCGAAATCGGCGCCGTCGCGCGGCGACTCGAAGACGACGTAGAGCGCATCGCCCCAGGTGCTCGCCAGCAGCGGTTTCGCCCGTGCGGCCTCGATCTCGCTGGCGGCGATCTTCCAGAAGCTTTCCTGGAACAGCGGTGCGACCGCGTCGTCGAAGCGGCTCGAGCCGGCGAAGTCGGCGAATAGAAGCGTCTTGATCGTGCGCTGAGGGCGAGCGGCCGGAGCCCTCGCGCGATTTGGATCTGCCGTCGCCAAGCTTCTCGCTGTCGCCGGCGCAGCGATCCGGCTTTCGACGGCGGTTTCACCCGAACCGGCGCGATTCCTGAGTTCACGCAAATCGATGGTCTCCGGCGCGGCGACATTGCGGCTCCAGCGGTTGAATGACGAGTGCGTACCGCCCAGCCTCCCGTCGGCCACCGGATCGATCACGCAAAGCAACACGGGGTCGGTTTCGAGCTGTGCCGCGCGCAACATGGCGAATCCTTCGAGCAGCACGGCCGCGTGCTCGAAGAGCACGTCGTCGTCGAGGTGGCTCTCGTCGGTGGCCATGATGACGCGAGAGGCGCGCTTGAGCGCCGCGTCGAAGCGTCCGGTCCAGTCGTCTCCGCCGATCGCCACGCTGGTGCGTACGAAGTCGGCCCGCGCAAACGGCAGCACGACGTTGACCTCGGCGCCGCAATCCAGTGCGGCCTCGATGAAGATGAGATCGGCGCCGCACGCCGCCGACGAGTAGACGATCGGCCGGTGGAACGCGAGGAGCCGCTCGCGAATCGCTGCCTCGACCGCGGATGCGAGCGGAGCCGGAAAGCGCGGCTCCCGACGGTCGGGCGCGTCGATCATGTGTCCGGCGAAGGCGATCACGTCGGGAACCGGCAGCTCGCGGAGCAGCGGACGAGCTTCAGGCAGCGAGCGCGCCAGCAGGGCGACCTGGCGCCGCATCGTCGCCACGCTGCCCGCGTCGGCCGAAGCCTCGCGGTAGGCCGCCGCATAAGCATCGCGGGCGCGCTCGAACTCGCCGAGCAGCATCCTCGCCTCGCCCTCGGTGGCGATATCCCAGAAATTGCGCGGAGCAGCCTGCTTCGCCAGTGTGGTCGTGATCTCCCGCGCGAGCTGCTGCGACTTGCCTCGATCGCCGAGGACCTGCGCGAGCGTCGCCGCGTTGATCCCGGGGAAGGGATCGCGGTTCAGCGCGTAGGCGGCCAGATATTGGTCGCGCGCTCGCTCGGCCAGCGCCGTCGCTCGAGTGGCGTCGGGCGCGCGATGGTAGGCATCCTTCCAGAGGCGCCCGCGCAAACTCAGGATGTCGGTCAGACGGTCAGGTGCGGGGGACGCCGCCTGTGCGCGATCGAGAAGCGCGTGCGCCGCGTTGGCTGCTCCGGAGCGAGCGTGAGCGAGGGCGCCCCAGTAAAGGAGATCTGCGTCGCCTGTGTGACGACCGATCGCTTCGCGAAAGGCGTCGCAGGCATCCCACGGTGCGCCTTGCTCGAGATGCTTGCGGATGCGTTGGACCGCGTCCGCGGCGGGTTCATCCGGGCCGGGGGAATTGCCCTCCATGCGGGAGCCTTCGCTCGCGGCCGTCTCAACGCCGCTGCTTCTGCTCCTCGGCGATCGCGTCGCGCCACACCGTGACGCTGGTGAGCCGGCGCATCTCCGGCGGTAGGCCGTCAAGGATCGCTGCCGCCTGCGCGAGCTGGGACGCGCCCTGCTTAGGCGCGGAGAGGGCAGAAACATAGAGCGTGCGGGCGAACTCGACGCGCTGGCCAAGATCGTCGTTGTCCTTGCGCGCGTAGAGTTGCCCGTGGAATTTCAGCGCCGGCTCGATGAGCTTCTGCGCCTCGGCGTAGCGTTCCAGCCGAGCGGCGATCATCGCGGCGAGCATCAGCTCTTCGTTTGCATCGCGTTTCTCGAAGAGGTTGCGCGTGGGGATTTTCTGGCGGAGCTCGAGCGCCCGCTTGATCTCCACGTCGGCCGCGGCATAGTCCTTCAATCGGTAGGAGGCCTCGGCCGCCGTTCGGTATGCCCAGTCCAGCACTCGGATACGGTCGAGCTCCCGTTGGGGGGTGGGGCTCTTGATCTGTTCGATGCGCTTTGCCGATGCCCGAGCCAGGTTGCGCACGGCCTCGTAGTCGCCCGTCCCGAAGGGGGGCGCGTAGGCGCCGTAGCCCTTGCTGATGCCCACAAAGCCAGTGCCGCCGTAGTAACCAATGAACTCTGGGAAAATAGAGCGCGCGAAGGAATTCGGCGGCAGACCGCGGACGGCTATCTCTGCGAACCGCCGATTGGCCGCCTGCGCTGTTTCCGCCGTATGCCGGCTGCCCGAATCGGCTTCGAACATCGCGTAGTAACCGGCCGCGTACGCCAGGATCTCGCCGTTGAGGGACGATTCGTTCAGACGTGGCTCAAGGGCTAATGCCGAGCGCGCCATCTCTCGCGCCTCGCCTACTCTTCCCTGCACCCACAACCAGTAGGCGAGGGCCCCCCTGTCAGCGACCAAGTTGTGCCAGGTAATCTGGTTGCTCGGATCGAGCTTGACGATCGCTTCCCAGTCGCGCGCGCTCTGCTCGGTCAGCGCCAGTGCTTTGCCAACGTGAAGATCGCTGCCCTCTCCGAAGGACAGCGTGGTCGAGATCAGCGCGCGGGCGCGCAGCGCCGTCATGTCCCCCGGGCGCTGCTCGATCACGCGTCCCGCCACTGCCGAGGCGTCCTCGCCGATCTTCCGCGCTTCGTCGAGCCGCCCCAGGCTCTGAAGCGCCGCGATCTGCCGGGCAGATGCTTCCGCGTAAGCGACTGCCGAGGGCGGGTCGTCGAGCTTCAGCCCCGCGATGCTGCGGTAGACTCCGCGCGCCTCTTCTAGCGTCTTGATCGCCCCTTCTTCCTCGTTGTCGTCCAATTGATTGAAGGCAAGATGGGTCAGGGCGAGGCCGTAGGCTCGGCGCAGCGCGGTCGACGGGTTGGGCGCCGCCATCGCTGGCTTTAGTACCGCCACTGCCTGATCGACCAACTGTCGCTCTTCGGGACGTTTGTTCCGGCTGCCCGCGACACGCGCCTGCGCCACCAGTCCGAGGCCCAACCCCACGGCCGTCGCCTCCGACTGATCGCCGTCCTTGCGCAACGTGCCCAGAACGCCGATCGCGTCGGAGAGAGCCTTCTCGGCCTCATCCAGTTTCGATTGCGTGCGGAGCGCAGCCCCGTAGCGCACCAGCGCGAGTGCGCGATTGCGATCGGTTTCGGAGGTGCGCAGCTCCAGCGGCAGCGCACCGTAGTAATCGACCGCGCGCTTCGCCAGCGCGGCGACGACATCGAGCCGGCCGACCGGCTCCAGCTCGAGATAGAAGTCGTCGAGCAGATAGACAATGAGCTTCTCCGCCTCGCCGCGTGCGCTTTCCGCCAACGCGCGCGTCTGCCGGGCCTGGAGCTCCGCCTGCTGTGCTCGCTTCGTGCTGATGTAGCCGAAGATCGTTCCGCCGATCGCGATGATCGCGAGCACCGCGCAGCCGGCCGCGATCTGCCGCGCGCGGATCAGCGCCTTGCGCGTGGCCCGCTCGCGCTCGCGCTGCGCGGCGAGCTTGCGTTCCGCCTCGTCGCGCGCTTCCCGCTCGAGACGCACCTCCCGGCTCGCAAGCACGACGGGGCAAAGCACGTCGTGCGTGAGCTCTACCCGGCGCAGGTCGAGCCGCTCCTCGACCCGCAGCAGCCGCCGGTTGACCAGCGCCGCGAGCGCTTCCGGCGCTGCGCCCGCGGCTGCGAAGGCCTTCTGCACGCGCTCCTCGCCCAGGCTCTCGCGGAAGCCCGACTCGGTGAGCATTTCGTCTTCGATGAATTTGCGCACGCCGGCGGGCTGGTCCGCGAGCGCCCGCTCGTAGAACTCGGAGAGAATCGTCTCGCGCGAGCCGGCGAGCACGTCGGTGGAGATTTCGGAGCGGCCTTGCGCGATGCGGGCGTTGTTGAGCTCGCGGCAGATGAGGCTCAAGAGCGACGGCTCGACCTCGGCGTTGCGCAGCTCCGAGCCTCCCGCGACGAAGCGCACGATCGCTTCGGCCACTTCCTCGTTGACGAGCTTCCCGCCGGGCTTGACCACGGCATCGAGCGCCTGCGCACCGGTCATGCGAGCGAGCCGCATGCGGTTCTGCGTGATCGAGGGCATCACGCCCTTGAGTGCTTCGAGATGCGCGAGGTAATCCTCTCGCAGCGCGATCAGGATCCGATAGTCGCCGCGGGTGAAGTCGAAGCGCTCCGCCGCCGTCTCGTCCTGCTCGATTCTCGCTTCAAGCGCCTTGGGGGCGCGGTTCTCGACGAGGTCGGCGAGGTCCTCGACGAACTGCGCTGCGCGCCGCCGGCCGAAATCGTCGGTCTGCGCCAGCGTGAAGATCTCCTCGAACTGGTCGAAGATCAGCAGCGGGATTAGCGGCTTTCCCGACGCGTCGCGCAGGACGTCGTCGCGGTGGTGCAGAAACTCCCACAGCGATTCTCCCGCCACTGCGACACCCGGCTGCGTCCATTGTCCCGACGCCTGCGTGGCCCGAAAGATGGCCTCCTTGATCTGTTCGGACGGCGCGGGCGCCTGCTGCGAATAGTCGATGCGCACGTACACCGGGCAGTAGCCCATCGGCCGCAGGCGCGGCACGATACCGGCGCGCAGGATGGAGGTCTTGCCCAGTCCTGATTGTCCGAAAAGAATGGTGAGCAGCTTGCGCTGCACGCGGCGCGCGAGTTCCGCCACCTCCTCGTCGCGTCCGTAGAAATAGGCGCGCGTCTCCTCGCTGAACGAGTCGAGGCCGAGCCAGGGATGCTGGGCGTCGACGGCTGGAGGTGCGCTGGTGCTGTCGGGTGGCGCCAAGCTGATCTCGCTTACTCGTGACGGCCGGAGAGAAGGTCGCGCAGCCGGTGAGCGAACTCGGGCGAAACCTCGCCGCCGGGCAACCGCGTGAAGTGCAGTGCCTTGAACCTATCCGGCACCTGGGCTCGCCCCGCGTCGGTGCCGTCGACGCATACGGGGAGGATGAAGAGCGCCCCCTCGGCGATGTTGCGGGAGCGATCAAGCGCGTAGCTCCACTCGCGCCGGAAGTAGGCCTCTAGCCTGCCTTCGGTCGCCGCCGAGACGACGGGAACGAAGAAGGAGCAGCGCGCGATGTTGCGCTGGATCTTTCGGTCGTAATCGTCGCCGCTTTCGAGTCGTTCCAGGTCGAACCAGGTCTTCACGCCGGC
>DASVFM010000001.1:0-87608 GCA_036380055.1 Casimicrobiaceae bacterium | reverse complement strand
CCCTTTGCCCATGAGTCCCGCTTGCAGCAGCAGCTGGGTTGCCTCGGACAGCGACATGAAATAGCGGGTGATCTCGGGGTGCGTGACGGTCACCGGACCGCCGCGGGCAATCTGCTCTCGAAAGCGCGGGATCACGCTGCCGGCGCTGCCGAAGACGTTGCCGAAGCGCACTAGGACAAATTGCGTCGCGCCGTTCTGCAGGCTCTGGCACACCATTTCCGCGAGGCGCTTCGAAGCGCCCATCACGTTGGTGGGGTTCACAGCCTTGTCGGTCGAGACCAGAACAAACTTTTCGACTCCGGCGGCGACCGCCGCCCGCGCGAGCACCCAGGTGCCGTAGGCGTTATTGCGCACCGCCTGCCATGCGTTGTTCTCTTCCATCAGCGGCACGTGCTTGTAGGCAGCGGCATGAAAGATCACGGACGGCCTTTCCCTGGCGAGCAGCGGTTCGACCAGCGCCGCGTGCTTCGCGTCGCCGACGATCGTCGTGAGCGGCAGGCCCGGGAACTCGTCGAGCAGCGCCTGCTGCACTTGGTAGAGCGCGTACTCCGACAGCTCGAACAGCAAGAGGCGCCGCGGCCGGTAGCGAGCGATCTGCCGGCACAGCTCGGCACCGATCGAACCGCCGGCGCCCGTGACCATCACGACGCGGCCGCCGAGCCATTCCCGCAGGCCCGCGTTGTCCAGCACGACCGGATCGCGTCCGAGGAGGTCGTCGAGCTCGACGTGGCGGATGGTGGTCAGCTGCGAGCGCCCGCTGATGAGGTCCTCATACGAGGGAACCGTCAAGGCCTCGACGCCAGCCGCGGCGCAGACCTCTGCGACGCGACGTCGCACGCCGTGGGCAGCCGAAGGCAGAGCGATGATCACCGTTCGTACACCGAATCGCTCGACCTGGGCAGGCAAGTCGGCGATCGGTCCGAGCACGCGAACATTGCGCAGCAGGCGTCCCTGCTTCGCGGGGTCGTCATCGAGCAAGCCGACCACGCGCCACTGCCGGCTCTGCCCCAGCTCTTTGGTGAGTCGTGCTCCCGCCTCCCCTGCCCCGACGATCAGGACAGGCTCGCCGAGCGCGGCAAGCGGGCTGTATAGCCGGTGCTCCTTCCAGATCCGGTAGGCAAAGCGGCTCCCCGCCATGAACGAAATCAGCGCCAGCGGGTAGAGCACAAGCACGCTGCGCGGGACCACCGCGGTGGGACGCAGCATAACGAGCACGACCGGGATGGCTACCGCCCCGACGGCGGCCGCAAGCACGATGCGCTGCAGGTCCGGAAGGCTCGCGAAGCGCCACAACCCGCGGTAGAGGCCGAAAGCGAGAAAAATCACCGCCTGCAGCGGCAGGATCCAGCCGAGCGTTCTGAAGATGTCGGACAGCTGCGGTTCGTGCAGGTCAAGATTGAAGCGTAGCCAGTAGAGACCCACCCACGCGACCGCGGCCGCGCAGACATCGTGCCCGAACGCCAACCAGACCCGAAAGTTAGCCCTTACTTTCATTGATGCCTTGATTGCGCCGCCGTCGCCAATGATAGCCGATGACCGCATACACGACTCCCAGAGCCGCGCCCCAAGCGGCGAGCAGAGCCGGTCCCGACTGAGGCGCCCAGCGCAGCGCCGCCACCGCGGAAACCACTACGCCAAGCATTAGAACCGTGTGCAATTTCAAAGTGCCGGCGTGCCCCCAACCAAGTCGCACGAGTCGCTGGTAGGAGTGCTCGCGATGCGGTTCCCAGACTCTGTCGCCGTGAAACAGTCGGAAAACCAGGGTCAGCGTCGCATCGGTGATGAAAGGCAAAAATACGAGCGGGGGAAACCAGGACGGCCACCAGCCTGCATTCCACCCGGCGATGCCGAATACCGCGGCGAGAAAGCCGAGGGGAACGGCGCCGACGTCGCCGAGGAACACGCGGGCCGGGGGCAGGTTTCGAGCGAGGAAAGGCACCGTAGCGACCGCCAGTGCGAGAAAGAGCACGGCATCCTCTGCCCCGGCGAGACCCGCCGCCGCCGCGTAGGCACCAAATCCCAGTAGAGTCATCACGCCCGCCAGGCCGTCGCTGCCGTCCATGAAGTTGTACAGATTCGCCATCCACACGATGGCGAGCGTCGCTGCCAGGAAATTGACCTCCGGCGCAGCGAGCCACAGCCAGAGCGCCGCCGCTGCAAAGTGAACTCCGAGGCGAATGGCTGGGTTTAGCGGGCGACGATCGTCCCAAAGGGAGATGGCGATCACCACGAGCAAGGGCGCGAGCCAAGGCTTCGGACCGCCGATCCACAGGACCGCGACGAGCCAGCCGGCCCATATCGAACCGCCGCCAATCCGGGGCACGGGACGAACGTGGAGCGAGCGGGCGTTGGGCTGATCGAGAGGTAGTCTTTGCCCATAGCGCAGAAGAAGGGCCAGAACAGCCCATGCGACGACCGCCGCGGCTGCGGCCGGCGACCATTGGCGTACGAGTTCGGAAAACGCCATCGTCGCGCGCGGCACCTTCTGCGGGCAGCACAGCCCCGGTCGTCCGGCGCCGCGATGCCGCCTCTGCTCGCACTTTTCGCCCTCGTCCAGCGCCCCACCCACGAGAGCGCCCCTGGCGGCAATTATACTCGGGGTCAAGCCCGCTTCTGGCAGGGCAAAACCTCCTTCTTGTTGCAATTAAACAACAGGGAATGAAGGGGTTTTTGAGGCCGAGGGTTTTGGCTTGCCAATGGATTCGCCGCTTTGGCACAATGGCTTCAGCTTCTCGCTACTCCTGAGAAGGTTCCGATGGCAAGCGCAAGCGCTGTTTCCTTGCCAATTTTTCGTTAGAGGAGAAATTTCGATGAATAAGAAGCTCGTCGCTCTTGGCGTCGCCAGCGCATTTGCGCTGCCGCTGGCCGCACAGGCGCAAACCGCGAACGTTACCCTGTACGGTCGCGCCAACGTAGATGTCGAATGGGTGAATGGCACGACCTGCCGCTCGCCGATCGCACAGCCCAACAGTGGCGCGTTCGCCGGGTCGGCGACGGCCGGCGGTGCCATCAGCCCGGCGGTCGGCAATCAGATCATCACCAACTGCCCTGGCACGACGTACGACAACACGACAACGAATCCGACCGTCACGCGCGTCAGCAGCAACTCCTCGCGGATCGGCGTGCGCGGCACGGAAAGCCTCGGCGGCGGCCTGAACGCGGTCTTCCAGATGGAATCGAACGTGAACTGGGATACGGGCAACAGCTCGGCTTCCGGCCTGGCGAGCCGCGAAACCTTCGTCGGCCTGCAGGGCGGCTGGGGACGCGTGACATTCGGCAAGTTCCTGATGCCGATGGACGACCTGCACCCGATCTTCGGTAACGCCCCGACGCTGACGACCTCGATTCTGTCGACGGCCGACGTCTGGGCGCAGGGTAACCTGAGCAAGGGAGCCGGCGGCTGGGATGCGCGCACCGGCAACAACATCCGGTACGACTCGCCGAACTTCGCTGGCTTCACGGTCGCGTTGCAGGCTTCCACGCGCGACGATTCGGGCAACACGACACAGACCCCGTACGGTGGCGACAATGGTGATCACGCCTCCGCGGTGCGTCACGCTTGGGTGCTCGGTGGCAACGTCATCTATTCGAACGGCCCGTTGCAAGTTGCGTTCGGCGGCGAACAAAATCGCAACGTCCGCCAGTATCAGGCGGTCACCGGCTTCGTCAACGGCACGCAGTGCACGGCCGCGGCCGCGTGTGTGTTCAACGGAAAGGACTACGACTGGACGGTCGCCGGTGCCTACGATTTCGGCACGATCTTCCAGGGCTTCGGCCTGAAGCTTGGCGCTGCGTACGAGCAGACCAAGTACGATACGCCGAGCGGCGATCTCAAGCGCAACTTCTGGGCCGTGTCTGCGACCACGAACATCGGCGCCGGCAGGCTCTACCTGTTCTTCGGCAAGGCGAGCAACGGCAAGGGCGGCGCCGCCGATGGCGAGACCGTCGGTTACGTCGTCCACGGCAGCAACACGGCCACGCGGCAGTGGGAAATTTCCTACAGCTACAGCCTGTCGCCGCGCACGCTGCTGTACACGGGCTACACCAAGCTGCTCAACGATCAGTACAACCCGACCACGTTCAACATCAACAGCTACCCGATCTCCACCTGCAAGTTCGGCGACAGCAATTGCTCGCAAGGGCGGCCGGCCGGCTTCCTGCTGGGCATGGTCCACTTCTTCTAAGCGATTGCGGGCAGTTCCCAGGTTTAGCTGGGTTTGAAGTGATCATCCGGGCGTCCGATGGACGCCCGTTTTTTTTGTGCTTGCGGCAGAATGCATTTGATGCCTGAGACTGCGGCTCCGCGGGGACCCCTCGGCCAAACCACGATCGACGCGTTGATCCTTGGGGTCGACCGAGCCCTGCGTACGCTCTCCGGGGCGGCCGCGAGCGTGCGTCCCAACCCGGCGGCCGCACGCCAGGAAGCGACGCTCACGGAGGCCGAGCGGCAGCATGCGGCAGGACTCATGCGCGTGAACCACACCGGCGAAATCTGCGCTCAGGCGCTCTATCACGCACAGTCGTTGACGGCCCGGGATCCGGCAACGCGTCGCAGCCTCGCCTCGGCCGCCGCGGAGGAGGAGGAACATCTCGCCTGGACCCAGCAGCGGCTTGCCGAACTGCGCAGCCGGCCGAGCCTGATCAACCCGCTGTGGTATGCCGGCTCGTTCGCGGTCGGCCTGGCAGCGGGGGTTACCGGCGACCGCACGAACCTGGGATTCGTTTTCGAGACGGAACGCCAGGTCGAGGAGCATCTCACGGGTCACCTGGAGCGCCTGCCGGCGGGCGACGCCAAGAGCCGGGCTATCGTCGCCGCGATGCGCGACGACGAAGCGCGACACGGTGCCAACGCCCGTGACGCTGGGGGAATCGAGCTGCCCTTGCCGGTGCGCTTGGTGATGCGTGCGGCGGCACGGGTGATGACGGCCACTGCGTACTATCTGTAGATGAGAGCGCGGTTCGCCGTCTCTGCCCTCGCGCTCGGCATGGCCGCAGGGTCGACGGTCGCTCAGGCTCAGATCGCCAAGGTGACCCTCTATGGCCAGCTCAACGTCGATCTCGAGTTCGTGAAGGGAACGACCTGCCCGTCGGCGATCGCGTTCGCGAGCACGAATTGCCCAACCGGGTCGGACCTGTCGGCTCAGACGAGCAACCCGACGGTCACGCGCATCAGCAGCAACTCGTCGCGCATTGGCGTGCGCGGCACGGAGTACCTCGGTCGCGGGCAGGTTGCGATCTTTCAACTCGAATCCCACGTACAGGCCGATACCGGCAACAGTTCGAGCAACGGGCTTGCCAGCCGCGAGACCTTTGTCGGGCTGCAGGGCGATTGGGGCACGGTGAAAGCAGGCAAATTCCTCACGCCCTACGACGATATCGTGCCCATATTCGGCAACGCACCGACGTTGACGACTTCGATTCTGTCCACCGCTGCTCTGTGGGCTCAGGGCCCGCTTCCGAAGTCGCAGGGGGGGTTCGATGCCCGACTCGGAAATTCGATTCGCTACGAGACGCCGCTGCTCGGTGGCTTCTCCGCTGACCTGCAGTATTCGACACGGGATTCCTCAGGCAACACGAGCGGATTCAATGGCGGCGACAACGGCGATCACTCCTCCGAGGTGCGCCACGCCAACGTCGTCAGTGCTGGGGCCTTCTACAGCAGCGGGCCGCTCGATGTCGGATTGGCCTACGAATACAACCACCAGGTGCGCAGCGCGGACCAGAACGATCACGCGTTCTCGGTCGCCGCCGCCTACGACATCGGCAGCCTGGTCGCGAACCCCGGCACGCGCGTCGCCGGGATTTACGAGCGACTGAATTACGGCACGCTGGCCGGGTCGCTAACCCGCAATTTCTGGGGCTTCTCGGTGACTGTCCCGGTCGGCGGCGGAAGCTTCTATGCCTTCTGGGGCCGCGCCGGCAACGGCGGCGGCAGCGCGCCGGATGGCACGGGCGTCGGCATGGTGACGAGAGGGCCGGACACCAGCTGCGACCAATTCGAAGTTTCGTACACCTACGCGCTGTCGCTGCGCACGCTCCTGTACGCTGGCTACGTCCGGCTGAACAATGCCGCGAACGCCTTCTATACCTTCAACATCAACGAATACGCGATCACGACGGGCGCGAAGCCCTCCGGGATCGTATTCGGGATGACGCACTTTTTCTGAACACAGTCACCGGGCGGCCCGTCGACCGCCTCCATTCGCGCAAGGCCCTCACGCGCAGCGAGCGCAGCCTTCGCGGCAGATCGGCGCGCTTCTCACCGCTACCTGCCAGCGCAGCGCCATCCACGCGCCTTACCGCGGCAAGCGCAGCCCGGAGCTCAGCCGTCGGGCCATACGCTGCCTCGCGCCGGCCCCGACCTGCCGCCCAGAGCGCAGCGCAGACACGCAGCAGCTGCTCGAGCCGAGCGGGTCTGCGCACTGCGTCCGCGGCGAGCAGAAGATCGAGCAGATCCGCCGGGCCGAGCTCCGCCGCGCCATCGATCTCGAGACGATGCCGCGCGGTGAGGACGGCCAGCTCGCGACATTGTTTTGGTGCTCGGAGGCGCGCGCTCAATGCGGACGCAAGGAGCTCGTTGCGCACCGGGTTAGCGAGCCTGCGCATACCTGCGTCGAGATCGCCGGCGAGAATCGCGTAGCGAACCGCCAGCGCATCGCCTGCGGCCGCCGCCAGATCCAACGCGCGCAGCAGCCGAAGCTCCGACGCCCGGCCGCGCGACAAGCCGCGCGACGACTGGACAGCGAGCGCGGCGTCGACCTCTGGCATGAGTTGCGCCAGCGCGCCGCAGCGATCGAGCAAGGTGAGGAATCGCGAGGGATGAGCCTCCATCAGCGCTGTGGCCAGCTCCTGCCATACGCGCTCCGCGGTGAGGGTTGCGAGCTCGCCGCTCGCCACGATCGTCGCCAGCAGTGCTGCGGTTTCCGGCGCGACAGTGAAGTCGAACCTCGCTGCGAAGCGCGCAACGCGCAGCACGCGCAGCGGATCCTCGACGAATGCCGGACCGACGTGGCGCAGAATGCCCCGCCTGAGATCAGCCGCGCCGCCGTAAGGATCGATCAGCGCACCGTCCGCGCCACGAGCCATGGCGTTGATCGTCAGATCGCGGCGGCCGAGATCCTGCTCGAGCGTCACGTCCGGGGAAGTGTGGAAAGTGAATCCGCGGTGCCCGCGGCCCCGCTTGCGCTCGGTGCGCGCCAGCGCGTACTCCTCGTGTGTTTCCGGGTGCAGAAAAACCGGGAAGTCGCGCCCCACCGGCCGGAAACCCTGCGCCTGCATCTCCTGCGGCGTCGCGCCGACGACGACATAATCCCGATCGGCGATCGGCCGGCCAAGAAGCTCGTCGCGCACGGAGCCGCCGACGCGGTACACCTTCATGCAAGACCCCTGTGACGCCCGAGTGCCTGCCGCGGAGTCAACGGCGTCCGTGGGCGCGCAGCCCTGCGTAGCGATCGCGCTGCCCCGGGAGATACTCCGGAGCCACCGCTTCCAGCGCCTTGGGCTCGAAACCGAAAATGGGCGGGAACGCCTGCGCGCACACGCTGGGCAGCTGCATCGAAGCAAGGTTGTCGCGGCTCATGATCTTCCCAGGCAGAAACTCGAGTACGGTCGCCTGCAGCTTCGACAGGGCGGCACCCAGTGGCAGGATCGGCCGATCGTGCCCGGTGAGCTCCCCCGCATAGGCAACCAGCTGGCGCAAACTGTATTGCCGCGGACCACAGAGCGAATAGCGCTGGCCGTGCGTTCGATCGTCCTCGAGCGCCTGCACGAAGGCGCGCGCCACGTCGCCGACGAACACGGGCTGGAACCGCGCATCGGGACAAGCGAGCACCATGACGGGCAGGATGGCCTCAAGGCGCGCGAAAAGGTTCAAAAAGGAATCCTCGCGGCCGAAGATGACCGAAGGTCTGAAGATGGTCCACGCGAGCCCGGAGGACGCGACGATGGCCTCGGCCTCCCCCTTGCTGCGCAGATACTTGCTCGGGGCGTCCGGACCCGCATTGAGTGCGCTCATGTGCAGCAGGCGCGACACGCCCGCCTCGCGGCATGCAGCCACGACACGGCGTGCGACCTCGACATGGGCGCCACGAAAATCGCCTCGCGCTCCCTCGTTCAGGATGCCCACCAGGTTTATCACGACGGCCGCACCGCTCGCGAGTTGACGCAGCAGCGGCCCGTCGGCGATGTCAGCCTCGATCACGTCGACCGTGGGTAGCATGATCAGGTGCTTCGCCCGCTCGCGCCTGAGCGTCGGCACGACGACCCGCCAACCGTCCGTGACGAGGCGCGCCACGATGTAGCGCCCGACAAAGCCGCTGCCGCCGAGCACGAGCGCGGTGGCACTCATGGCGTCGTGCCTCTCCCGTCGGCAGTCCTGGACGCGTCATCGCCGGACGCATCTGCGCCGCTGTCGCCAGCGGCGCCGCGTGGCGTAACGACGCCGAGACGGGTTCTCAAGGTGCGGTAGGGCAAGCCGAGCTGCGCCTGATAAGCCATGGCGTTGGCGAACACTTTCTTGGTGTACTCCCGCGTCTCGGTGAACGGGATGGTCTCCACGTAGATCGCGCCCTCGAGAGGCACCGCGCCGCGCCACGCCTGCGCCCGAGACGGGCCGGCATTATACGCCGCAGCAGCAAGCGTCGGCAGCCCGTCGAGACGATCCATCACGTGGTGGAGATAGTACGTTCCGAGCTGCGTGTTGAGCGCCGGATCATCGAGCTTCAGTGCGCGCGTTGACCGGCCCGTCTGTCGGGCAGCCCAGCGCGCCGTCGGACCCATGAGCTGCATCAATCCCACGGCGCCCGCAGATGACACGATGTCGGGGACGAAGCGACTCTCCTGCCTCACGAGCCCGTACACGAAGGCGGGATCGAGATCGTAGGCACGCGCGGCGCTGTCGATCTCGCTTGCAAAGGGCGTCGGATAGCGCAGCGCGTAGTCGTGCCGCTGCTTGGTCCGGTCAGCCGTGTTGATCGAGCGGTCGTACAGACCGTGGCGCTGGGCGAAGATCGCAGCGAGCAGCAGTGCTTCGTCGTCCAGGCCGCGGACGACGGCGCGCCACTCGTTCAGCGCTTCCGGGCGCAGATCGAGCGCCGAGAGCCTTATCACACGCTGGACGGCGGGGCGTGCGCCGAACGCGTCGAGCTCGGCCGCAGCGGGCACGAGCGGCGCGCTCTTCCACGCGATGTCCGCACCGATCGCTTCGGCAGAAAGCAGGCCGTAGAAACTCCGTTCGGTTGCCAGGGCACCGTAGAAGCGAAGCGCATCCTCGTCGTGGCCGGTTGACGCGAGGGCGCGCGCTTTCCAGTAGCGCCACGCGGCATCGCCCGCTTCGCCTTCGGGCATCGTGTCGATCGCGTGCAGGACGTCGTTCCAGGCGCCCGCTCGCAGAGCAGCCCTCACCCGCCACGCACGCGTTGTCTCGTTCATCGGCGCGCCTTCCGACTCTCGATACCACTCGCTCGCGGTCGGAAGCAGCTGGAGAGCGGCCCGGTAGGCGACAAGCAGATTGCCGTAGAGACGGTCCGGTTCGGTCAGGCGCGCCCGCCAAGGCAGCCATGCGTCGCGCGCTGCCGCAGCGTCGGTCGCGGCGGCGCGGTCTAGCGCGTAAAGCGCCAATTCGCGCCCCGTCGAGTCCGACAAGCGGAAGTCGCCCTTGGCGACGGCGGCAAGCGGACGTCGGTCGATGCGCTCGAAGTCTCGCAGCGAGGGTCGCTCGCCCGGAGGCAGCTCGGCCGCGACCTTCGTCGCCAGCCTGTAGTTGCCTGCCTCGTGAGCCAGTCGAAAACGCCTCCAGATGTCGTTCGAGTTCAACCGTCCGGTCGCCAGCAGGGCGATGAACACGGGGCGGCAGGACTCGGGCTGCTCCTGCCCGCTGAACCAGAAGCGGCGGGCGTCATCGAGGGCCAAGTCGCCGTCGCGCCGCTGGCGCCATTGCACGGCATAGCAGGCAAGCTCGGTGTCGTCGTCGTGCGGCTTCGCGTATTCGTCACCGAACTGTCGCCAATCCCCTCGCTTTGCCAAGGCCTTCAGCCAGTCGCTGCGCAAGCGTTCGGCGAGCGGCATGTTGGCGTAGCGTTGCAGGAAATCGCGCACGGCCTCCGGATCCGCGTCGTCGATTTTGAGCTTGAGGCGCCAATACGTCACATACGGCTCGAGCAGATAGCCTTGGAGCCGCGGCGCCAGTTTCTCGAGCCGGGCCAGGTTGCCGGCGCGGTAGGCGTCGCGAGCGGCGGCGAAGTCTGCATCGCCGGGCTCCGCTCTGGCCGACAGCGCGATCAACAAACCTAAGGCGATCAGCACGCGGTGCACGGACGTCTTCGGCTGCAGGAGCGCGATCATCGGGCTCTATTATCGCTCATCGTCGCACGGCTCCCGAGCACGCGCATGAGCGATGGTAGAATCGCGCCTCGCACGAAATAACGCCGGGGATGAGTATGCCGCGAGGCAAGCAAGGAGCGCTGGTCGGCGTCGTGATGGGCAGCGACAGCGATTGGGACGTCATGCGACACGCCGTGGAGCAACTCGATGCATTCGGGGTTACCCACGAGGCGAGGGTGCTCTCGGCCCACCGCATGCCGGACGATACGTTCACCTACGCCGAAAGCGCTCAATCGCGCGGACTGGCCTGCATCATCGCCGCGGCGGGAGGCGCCGCTCATCTCGCCGGCGTGATCGCCGCGAAGACCGTGCTGCCGGTGCTCGGTGTGCCGATGCCGTCGAAGTATCTTCGCGGCGAGGACTCGCTGCTTTCCACGGTGCAGATGCCCAAGGGCATTCCGGTGGCCACGTTCGCGATCGGCGAAGCGGGTGCCGCGAATGCGGCGCTCTTCGCCGTGGCCATGCTCGCCCACACCGATCCGACTCTCGCGCGAAAGCTTGTTGATTTCCGCGCCGAGCAGACCGCCGCCGTGCGCGCCAAGACGTTGCCGCCGCGGAAATGATTTTCGGCGGGCCTGCCGCGGCTTTTGCGCTACCTTCGCCTCACTCCTTCGCGCTCGGCGCCGATCGGTAGCGTGACGACCCGTTGCATCTCCGGATCGGCGTAGCTGCAGCCTTGAGCGGCGAACTCCGCGGCCATCGTCGTGGCGTCGCAGCCCCAGAAAAGCTCTTCGCCGATCGCCAGCGTGGGCACGCCGAAGACGCCTCGCGCGATTGCCTCGTCAGTATTCCGGCGCAAAGTCTCCTTGATCTCCGGAGCGGCGATTCGCGCCCCGGCATCCGGCAACCCGAGCCCGGACGTAAGCTCTGCCCACTCGATCGGCAGATCGCCGATGCGCCCGTCGCGCCACACGAAGCGAAAGATGCGCCGCACCGCCTCGGGAGTGCAATCCGCCGCGATGGCGAGGCGCAAGAGCGGCAGCGAGTTGAACGGGTGCACCGCGGGAAACCTGAGCGGAATGCCGAGCTGCTTCGCCCGCCACACCACGAAGCGGTAGGTGAAGCGCCGCTTCGCCGGGATCTCCGCCGGACCCTTGTGCCCGTGCGCATTGAGCAGCGCCGCGAACAGAATGGGCTTGTAGTGCACGCGTAGCCCCCGCTCGAGCGCCGGGAGCTGCTCGCATTGCAGGTAAGAAAACGGCGATATGAAATCGAAGTACCAGTCAGCGCTGGCCATAGGCGGACTGACGGCGCGCGATTGCGACACCGTGCTCGGCCCTTCGCGAAGCTAGCTTGCCGAGAATCGCCCGCCGCTCGACGTCCGGCAGATCGATCCAGGCCGCGATCTCATCGAGGGTCCGATAGCAGCCGGCGCACAGTCCGCTCGGCCCGTCGATGACGCAGATGCTTATGCAGGGAGATGCAGGCGCTTCGCCTTGCGCGGCGGCGCTCATTGCGCGGCCCTTGCGGGCAGTGGCTGCTTCGCGTTGAGGGCGCGCGCCACACGCGACACCGGCGGTCGTCCGAGAAACTCTGAGATGTACTGCCCTGCGATGCGCAGGCGGGTCATGTCCACCCCCGTCTCGATGCCCAGGCCTTCGAGCATGTAGAGAACGTCTTCGCTGGCAACGTTGCCGGTGGCGCCTTTGGCGAACGGACAGCCGCCGAGACCGGCAACGGAGCTGTCGAAGGTCGCGACCCCCATCTCGAGCGCGGCGTAAAGGTTCACAAGCGCCTGCCCGTAGGTGTCGTGGAAGTGCCCCCCCTGCTCTTCGATCGGGACGGCTTGGGCGACGGTGGCCACCAGCTTCTGCGTCTTGCCTGGCGTGCCGGTGCCGATCGTGTCTCCGAGCGAGACCTCGTAGCAGCCCATTGCCCGCAACGCGGCGGCGACGTCGCGAACGCGATCTGGCGCGATCTCGCCTTCGTAGGGGCAGCCGAGGACGCAGGAAATGTAGCCGCGCACGCGCATCGCATTCGCTTTCGCCGCGTCCGTCACGGCGCGTGCGCGTTCGAGGCTCTCGGCGATCGAGCAGTTGGTATTCCGGCGCGAAAACGTCTCGGACGCTGCAACGAACACCGCGACCTCGTCGCAGCCGGCGGCAAGCGCGGCTTCGAAGCCCTTTAGGTTGGGCGTGAGCACCGGGTAGCGCACGCCGGGCCGGCGGCGGATCGCCGCCATGACCTGCGCATTGTCCGCCATCTGCGGGACCCATTTCGGCGATACGAAGCTCGTCGCCTCGATCGCCGGCAGGCCTGCGTCGCCCAGCCTGTCGATGAGGCCGACCTTGATCTCGGTTGGCACCGCTGCCGGTTCGTTCTGCAAGCCGTCGCGCGGGCCCACGTCGACCATGCGCACGCGGCGCGGCAGTTTCGTGCTCATTTCTCGAGGATCGTCATTGCGATCATTGGGCCCACAGGTCAGTAGCCGCGTCCGCGTACGACGACGCCGCTGATCGGCAGTCCTGCTTCCAGGCAGCGTATCTTCTGCGCGACTTGCGCGACCGATTCGTCGATGAGCGTCGCCGCCGACACGTGCGGCGTTATCGTGACCTTCGGATGATGCCAGAAGGCGTGACTCGCCGGCAGAGGCTCGTCGCGAAACGCGTCGAGCATCGCGCCGGAGAGGTGACCTTCGTCGAGCAGAGCGAGCAGATCCTCGTCGACTAGGATGTCGCCGCGCGAGACGTTGACCACATACGCTCCGCGAGGAAGCTGCGAAAGTCGCGCCCGGTCGAGCAGGTGCCGTGTCTCCCTGGTCAACGCAAGCAGGCAGACGAGTACCTGCGCCGCGCGCAGCACCGTCACGAGCCCGGTCTCGCCGCTGTGACTCGAGAGACCGGGGATGGCCTTCGTCGTGCGGCTCCATCCGTGCAGCGGGAAGCCGAAATGAGCGAGCGAGGCAGCCACCGCGCTGCCCAGCGTGCCGAGGCCCAGGATGGCCACGCCGAAGCTGCTCTTGGCAACGCGGCGGCGCGGCTTCCAGACGCCCGCCCGCTGCTGCTCGGCGTACGCATCGAATTCGCGATAGCGGTGAAGCACGGCGTGAGAAACGTACTCGACCATCTGTTGCGCCATGCCCGCGTCCTCGAGACGGACGAGCGGCACCTCCGTCCGCAGCGTTGGCATCTCCGCGATTCCGTCGACGCCGGCGCCGAGGTTGAACACCGCCTTTACGCGCGCGAGCGAGCCGAGCAACTCGACCGGCGGCTTCCACACGGCGGCATAGTCGGCGTCGACGGCCGGCGCCTCGGGCCAGGTTCGCACCTTCGCTTCGGGCAGCGCACGCACGAAGGCGTCGAGCCACGCGCTGCCCTTGCCGCCGTGCGTATAGACGAGAAGATTCACGTGCCCGATCCGGCCGTCTGGGAGTGGCCCTCGTCGAGGCGGATCAGGTCCGCACCCTCCTGCACCTGCTCTCCGACCCGGCAGTTGACCGCGCTGACTACGCCGTCTCCCGGCGCCACGATCGTATGCTCCATCTTCATTGCCTCGAGGATAAGCAGCGTCGCCCCCTTGCCGACCGCGTCTCCCGGCTTCACCAGCACTGCGATCACCGTTCCCGACATCGGTGCGGAAAGATGCCCGCCGTGATGCTCCACCTCGCCCGCATGAGCCAGCGGGTCGACGAGGCGCAGGCGCTGCCTGTCGCCGGCGCAGAACACGAAGCGCTCCTCCCCCAGTGGCACTACCGTCGCCTCGACCTGCGATCCATCGAACTCGACGGTGATATCGACTCCGTGCGACTCGACGCTTGCGGCGTAATCGCGGCCGCCCACTGCGACTGAGGTTCCAGCTGCGCCAGCGCGCAGTTCTACCGCGTTGGTCGCCCCGCCGCTTTCGAAGCCGAGGCGGATCGCGTGTTCATCGGTATTGAGCCACCACGTGTCGACGGCCTGCCACGGTGACCAGCGGTCAGCGGAAGTCTTCGCCTCGGATGCAGCGCTTTCGCGCAAGCGTGCGAGCTCGGCGAGCGCAGCCACCGCAAACACGGTTGCGGAGGGCGGCTCCGCCGGAGGAAACAGCGCCGCATGGTCACGCGCGATCAGTCCCGTGTCGATGCGGCCGCTGGCAAACGCCTCGTGGGCTACTACCCGTTGCAGGAAAGCAACGTTCGAGGAGACGCCGACGATCTGGTAGTCCTCGAGCGCTCTGGCGAGCCGCCGCAGCGCTGCGCGCCTGTCCTCTCCCCGCACGATGAGCTTGGCGATCATCGGATCGTAATACGAGCTGATCTCGTCGCCGGCGCGCACGCCGGTGTCCACCCGCACATCGGTGGACGCGGCTGGGGCCCGCAGATGCGCGAGGCGCCCGATCGAGGGCAGGAAGCCCCTGTCGGGATCCTCTGCGTAGATGCGCGCCTCGATCGCGTGTCCCCGCAGCTCGATCCTCTCCTGCGGCAACGGCAGGTGCTCGCCGGCCGCTACCCGTAGCTGCCATTCAACCAGATCGAGGCCAGTGACCATCTCGGTCACGGGATGCTCGACCTGCAGCCTCGTGTTCATCTCCATGAAGTAGAACGGAGCTTGTGCATCGCGCGCGTCCTCGACGATGAACTCCACGGTACCGGCGCCGACATAGCCGATCGCGTTGGCCGCGGCGACGGCCGCCGCACCCATCCGTGCCCGGCGCTCCGCCGTCATGCCCGGCGCAGGCGCCTCCTCGAGCACCTTCTGATGCCGGCGCTGCACCGAGCAGTCGCGCTCGAACAAATGCACGCAGCCGCCGTGCGCATCGGCAAACACTTGCATCTCGATGTGGCGAGGCGCGGTGAGATACTTCTCGAGCAGCACCGTGTCATCGCCGAAGCTTGCTTTCGCTTCTCGCCGCGCTGACGCCAATGCGGCAGCGAAGTCCTCACGCCGCTCGACCACGCGCATGCCCTTGCCGCCGCCGCCTGCGGAAGCCTTGATCAGCACCGGAAAACCGATCGTCGATGCCTCGCGCGCGAGCGCGCCGTCGTCCTGGTCGTCGCCGTGATAGCCGGGAACGACGGGTACGCCGGCCTTGGTCATGATGCGCTTGGACTCCGACTTCGATCCCATGGCGCGAATCGCAGCAGGCGGCGGACCGACGAAGACGAGCCCGGCGGCCGCGACCGCGGCGGCGAAGCCCTCGTTCTCCGAGAGAAAACCGTATCCGGGATGAATCGCCTGCGCGCCGCTCTCTTTGGCGATTGCGATGATCGCTGCGCCGTTGAGATAGCTTTCGCGGGGCGGAGGCGGTCCCAGTCGATGCGCCTCGTCGCAGGCGCTGACGTGCAGCGCGCCGACATCGGCATCCGAGTACACGGCCACGGTACGGACCCCCATCCGCCGCGCGGTACGGGCCACGCGGCAAGCAATCTCGCCGCGGTTCGCGATGAGGATCTTGTCAAACATCGTCGCGTCGGCCCGCATCGGGCGATCCCTCTATCCGCGTGCCGCCGAACAGGCTGCCGAGCCGCTCCAGGATCGCGTTCATGGCACGCCAGAGCTTCGGCAGCAGCCAGAGCGAAAGCGCGATCAGCACAGCGATCGCGACGAGCGCAGCCGCCGGATGCGCCAGCGCGAAGTAGATGAGGGTTCCTGCGAGAAGGTCCTCACCGAAGGAGGCTGCCCAGTTGGAAAAGGGTTCGGGCGAGGCGTTGATCAGCATCCTCGCGCTCGCCTTGGTGAAGTGGCTCCCCGCTGCGAGCGTCCCGCCCAGGATCGCGGCGGCCAGAGTCCAGGCGGGTTGGGAATCGCCGAACACGGCCGCCGCCAGGACGGCTCCCGCGGGTATACGTACCAGCGTATGCACGACGTCCCACACAGTATCGAACCCCGGAATCTTGTCGGCGAAGAACTCGGCGAGCACCATGAAACCCGACGCGGCGAGCACAAGCGGATGCGAAAGCACGCGCAGGTGCTCCGGCAGTTCGAACCAACCGGCGTAGCCGACCGCGCCGACGACGAACAGCACGGCGTAGAGCCGGATCCCGCTCGCCCAACCCAGCGTGGCGGCGAGGGCGATCAGTTGCCAGGTATCGAGCTGATCCACGGAGCGCAGCCGTTCACTCGCCGCGGGGAACCCACGCGGCGCGGCGCTTGGCGAGGAACGCGGCCACGCCTTCCCGCGCTTCGGGCGTAGCCCGCACGCGTGCGATGCGCCGAGCCGTATCCGTGACTACCTCGCCGCTGATCGGCCGGTGCGCGACCGCGCGGATGAGCCGCTTCGCTTCGGCCTGCGCCCGCGGCCCGGCCGTCACGAGGAAGCCGAGCAGTTCGTTGACCTTGGCGTCGAGCTCGGCGGGCACCGCGAGATCGTGCAGCAGGCCGAGACGAAACGCCTCTGCGGCGGTAAAGCGCTCCGCCGTGAGGAAGTAGCGCCGCGCTGCGCGTGCCCCGATCGCCTCGATCACGTAGGGACTGATGGCCGCCGGAATCAGCCCCAGCTTTGCCTCCGAGAGCGCGAACGTCGCGTCGTGCGCGGCGATCGCGATGTCGCAGCAGGCGACGATACCGACGCCTCCACCAAAGGCCGAACCGTGCACGCGGGCGATGGTCGGTTGCGGCATGTCGTTGAGCGTGGCCAGCATCATCGTCAGCGCCTTCGCGTCGGCAAGGTTCTGCGCCGGTGAGAAGGCGGCCATCTTCCGCATCCAGTTGAGATCGGCCCCGGCACAGAAGCTCTCGCCCGCGCCCAGCAGCACGACGGCGCGCACCGTTTCGTCGCTCGCGAGCGCGCGCAGCGCCTCGGTCAGTTCCCTGATAAGCGTCTCGTTGAAGGCGTTGCGAACCTCGGGCCGGTTGAGCGTCACGACTGCGACCGCGTTGCGCAGCGCGACCTCGATCGTCAGGTACGACGTGCGCAGCCGGATCCGGCCTGTGGCGGAGCGCGCCGAGTTGCGCCTGATTCGTCTAGTGGCCATGGATTCCTACATTCTGAAGACGCCGAACCGAGTCGGTTCGATCGGGCGGTTGAGCGCCGCCGAGATCCCCAGCGCGAGGACCTTGCGCGTATCGGCGGGATCGATGACGCCGTCGTCCCATATCCGCGCGCTCGCGTAGTAGGGATGGCCCTCGCGCTCGTACTGCTCGCGCAGCGGCGCCTTGAACGCCGCTTCCTCCTCGGCGCTCCAGTTTCCTCCCTTGGCCTCGATCGCGTCGCGCCGTATGGTCGCCAGCACCGTGGCGGCCTGCTCGCCGCCCATTACTGAGATGCGTGCGTTAGGCCACATCCACAGGAAGCGCGGCGCGAATGCCCGCCCGCACATCCCGTAGTTGCCGGCACCATACGAGCCCCCGATGATAACCGTGAGCTTGGGCACTTTCGCGCAGGACACCGCGGTGACCATCTTCGCGCCGTCCTTGGCGATGCCGCCGGCCTCGTATTTGCGCCCGACCATGAATCCCGTGATGTTCTGCAGGAAGACGAGCGGAATGCCGCGCTGCGAGCACAACTCGATGAAGTGTGCCCCCTTCTGCGCGGACTCCGAGTAGAGCACGCCGTTGTTGGCCACGACGCCGACCGGGTAACCCCAGATGCGCGCGAAACCGGTGACGAGGGTAGTGCCATAACGCGCCTTGAACTCGTCGAACTCGCTCGCGTCGACGATACGCGCGATCACCTCGCGCACATCGTACGGCTTGCGGATGTCGGCGTTGATGACGCCGTAGAGCTCCTGCGCCGGGTAGAGCGGCTCGCGCGGCTCGGTGACCTCGAGCGCGAGCTCCTTCGGTCGGTTGAGATCTGCCACGATGCGCCGGGCAATCGCCAGTGCGTGATGATCACTGAGCGCGTAATGATCGGCAACCCCCGAGATACGGGTGTGCACATCGGCGCCACCAAGCTCCTCCGCGCTCACGAGCTCGCCAGTGGCCGCTTTCACCAGAGGCGGGCCGGCGAGAAAGATCGTTCCCTGATCCTTCACGATGATCGATTCGTCCGCCATCGCCGGGACGTACGCACCGCCCGCCGTGCACGAGCCCATGACGACGGCGATCTGCGGAATCCCCGCGGCGGACATCGTCGCCTGGTTGTAGAAAATGCGCCCGAAGTGATCGCGATCGGGAAACACGTCGGTCTGGTTCGGCAGGTTCGCGCCGCCGGAGTCGACCAGATAGACACACGGCAGCCCGTTCTCGCGCGCGATGTCCTGGGCGCGCAGGTGCTTCTTCACCGTCCTCGGGTAGTAGGTGCCGCCCTTCACGGTGGCATCGTTGCACACGATCACGCATTCGCGACCGGAGATGCGACCGATTCCGGTCACGATCCCTGCCGCGGCGATGTTGTCGTCGTACATGCCGTACGCCGCAAGCTGCGAGAATTCGAGAAACGGCGAACCCAAGTCGATCAGAGCGCGCACGCGCTCGCGCGGAAGGAGCTTGCCGCGGGCGGTGTGCCGCGTGCGTGCTGTCTCGCCGCCTCCGAGCTCGATCGCGCTCACGCGCGCCCGGAGATCCGCGACCAGGACGGAGAGCGCTTCGCGATTCGCCGCGAAGGTCGGATCGCGAGTGTCGAGGTGAGTCTCGATCGCCGGCATGGATCTACTCTCCGGGCCGCGGATGCCCCGGCATGAGCTGGTACGGATGAACCCAGCGCGGCTCGTCGCTTATCCGGGCGAGCCAGTCGCGCAAGTTCGGGTAGTCGTTCCAATCCACGCCGATCTCCTCGGGCCAATAGAGGTAGCCGCAAAGCGAGAGATCGGCGATCGTCAGCCTATCGGCAACCACGTAGCGGCGCCCGGCGAGGTGCGCATCGAGAATGCCCCACGCGGTCTCCGCTCGCGCGCGGAAGACCTTGAGCACGGCGGGATCGGGATCCTTGGCGAAGGCACGCATGAAGCGGTAGGTTGCCGTATAGCTCGTGAGCTTGTGGTTGTCCCACAGAAGCCAGCGCAGGATCTCGCGCCGCTCCACCGCGTCGCGCGCTCCGAAGCAGGCGAGCGTTTCGGCCAGGTAGTCGAGGATCACCCCGGACTGCGTGAGCCGCGCACCGCTGTGCTCGAGCACGGGCACCTCGCCCATCTCGTTGACGGCGCGGTACGCCGGCGTCCGGGTCTCGCCGCCGAAGTAGTCGACGAAGCGTGGCGCCCAGTCGGCGTCGGCGAGCGCAAGCGTCAGCGCGGGCTTGTACGCATTGCCGGATTGCGCGAAGCAATAGAGGGTGTACTCCGCCACCTCACCATCCTCCGGTGGCGAGCCACCGATCGACCTGATCGAGATGGTCCACACCCCAGAACGGCTCGCTGTCCACGACGATGAACGGGGAGCCGCACACGCCGGCCGCGATCGCGAGCTCGTTCTCGCGCCTAAGCGCGTCCTTGATCGCGGTGTCATCGACTGCCGCGCGAGCCGAAGCACGATCCACGCCGGCGGCTCCGGCGACGTCAGCTGCGGTGTCGGCGTCCGAGATGTTGCGATCCTCGACGAAGAATGCCCGGTAGAGCGCGTGGATTACTCTGGCGGTAAGCGCAGCATCCCGGGACCGCACCCAGAGCACGATGCGTGCCGGCGCCTGGGTGGCTATCGGAAAGACGGATGGCATGCGAAATCCCGCAATGCCGTGAAATCTCGCGCTGCGCGCCATGTCGCGACGCGAATAGTCGCCCTTCAGGGGCACCGTGGTGAGTGGGACCGCGCCCGTCTGCTTGAATATGACGCCCAGCAGGATCGGGTGCCACGCGACACCGCGCCCGTGCTTCGCGGCGAGCGCCTCGATCTTCTCCGAGGCGAGAAAACCGTATGGAGAGGAAAAGTCGAAGTAGAAATCGATCGCTGCGCTCATGATGGGACGGAGCCTATGACAGCAACGCGCGCGAGATCACAAGGCGTTGGATGTCGCTCGTGCCCTCGTAGATCTGGCACACCCGCACATCGCGGTAGATGCGCTCCACGGGAAAGTCGGCAACGTATCCGTAACCCCCGTGAGTTTGAATCGCCGCCGAGCACACTCGCTCGGCCATCTCCGAAGCAAACAGCTTCGCCATCGACGCCTCCTTCAGGCACGCCTCGCCTGCGTCACGCAGGCTCGCCGCGTGCCACACCATCTGCCGCGCGACCTCGATGTCCGTGGCCATGTCGGCGAGGCGAAACGCCACGGCTTGGTGCTCGCCGATCGGTTTGCCGAACGCCGCACGTTCGCCCGCGTAGGCGAGCGCGGCCTCGAATGCGGCGCGGGCCATACCCACCGCTTGTGCAGCGATCCCGATGCGTCCTGCTTCGAGGTTGGCGAGCGCGATGCGATAGCCCTCCCCCTCGCTGCCGAGCAGGTTCGCCGCCGACACGCGACAATCCTCAAGGGTGACTTGGGCGGTGTCCGAGGCGCGCTGCCCGAGCTTGTCTTCCAGGCGCGATACCGAGTAGCCGGGGCTCGTCGTGTCGACGATGAAGGCGGAGATGCCCTTCTTGCCGGCCGCCTTGTCAGTGACCGCGAAGATGATGGCGACGTCGGCGTGCTTTCCCGAGGTGATGAACTGCTTCACCCCGTCGAGCACGAAATCCGCGCCGGTGCGGCGCGCCCTCGTCGCGAGCGCCGCCGCGTCGGAGCCCGCCTGCGGCTCGGTGAGGCAAAAGCAGCCAAGCTTGGCACCGCTCGCCAGGGGCTTGAGGTATCTCTCCTTCTGCGCTTCGCTGCCGAAAGCCGCTATCGGCCCGCAGACGACCGAGTTCTGGACACTAACGACGGTCGATGTGGCCCCGTCTCCCGCCGCGATCTCCTCGAGTGCTACCGCGAGCGATACATAGTCCATGCCCGCTCCGCCCCAGCGCTCCGGCACGACCATGCCGAGCGCACCCAGCTCGCCGAGCGCGCGCAGCTCTTCGCGCGGGAAGTGCGACTCCCGGTCCCAGCGCGCTGCGTTCGGCGCGAGCTGCTGCCGCGCGAAGGCGCGCATCGTGTCCCGGACGAGTCGTTGCTCCTGATTGAGCTGCATTGCCTCTAGCCCGTGTACGAGCAGGCGTTATGGATCCCGAGGACCCGATCGCGGGTGAGCGGTTCGTGCAGGAACATCGCTCCACCGATGAGCGTGGCGGCGGGATTGAGCGCGATGATGAGCGAGGCACGCGATGCGGAAACCGTCTGCAAGCCGTACATGAAACACAGGTTGTACGCCGAGACGCCGAGGATGCCGAGCACGACGATACCGCCCCACTGTTTCGCGCTGAGCCGAGGCAATCCGCGCTCGATGGCCAGCGCTGCTGCTACCAGCGCCGTGGCCGCTATGACATAGCGCCAAAGCGCAGCCGTGACGGCATCCATCTCGGTGGAAACGACTCGCCCGGCGATGAAGCTTGCACCCCAGACGATCGCGACCACGACGAGCCGAGCGTAGATGCCGGTCGACGAAGCTTCGACTTTCATTTGCGCACGTCGAGCGCGAGCTTCATCGCGATACCGGCGAACACTCCGCCGAGCACCCAGCGCTGGGCTTTCATCCAGGTCGGTCGCTCGGCGAGCCAGCCCGAGACGCGCGCCGCGGCGAGCACGAACAGGCAATCGATGAAGGCGTCCACGACGATCTGGATCGTGGCCAGCAGCAGCGACTGCGCGAGCACGCTCCCTCGCGAAGGATCGACGAACTGCGGAAACAAGGCGACGTAGAAGAGCGCCACCTTCGGGTTGAGGATGCTCGTGACAACGCCGGTACGGAAGAGGGCGACCGGTTGCGCCGGCGGCAAATCGCGCCGCGCAAAAAGCCCGCCGGCGCCATGAGGACGCACCGTGTCCCAGGCGAGCCAAAGCAGGTATGCCGCCCCCGCCCAGCGTACCGCGTCGTAGAGCACCGGAACGGCGATGAAGACGACCGTGAGCCCCAGCGCGGCGGACACCGCGTAGAAGAGAAACCCGCTCGTCGTGCCGGCGAGCGAGACGAGGCCCGCAGTGCGGCCCTGGCATAGCGTGCGCGAGACGAGATAGAGCAGGTTCGGTCCCGGCGTGAGCGCGAGCAAAACGCTCGCGAGCGTGAACAGGGCTAGATTCGTGGCCGACGGCATCGTCGCTAGGCTGCGTAGCCGAGCTCGTGAACCAGCGGGCCGGCGGCGGCTTCGAGCTCGCGTCGCTCTTCGGCCGTCATCTCTTTGCGCCACACGCCGACGCGGTTGGCGTCGGGCTCACGAGTGAGGTTGGCATGGATTCGCGTGCGCTCCTCGCGGTCGATCATCGGGCCGCGGGCATGCTGGCGGCCTTGCAGACGCTCGACTCTGGCGGCGCCCTGCGCGCGATAGTCGAGCATCGCCGCATCCCAGGGAAGCTCGAGGTACGCGCACAGTCGCTGCAACTCGCGCTCGGGTTCGCGCACGAGGTTTTCGAAACGGACCTCGAGATAACCCGGCACGAGCGCCTTCGCGCGGCGTCCCGCCTCGACATGGTGGCGCCAGCCCTCGCCGAGCACGCGCAAGTCCGCGCTCGGCGAAAACCAGGTCTTGCGCCAGGACAGGGCGGTGTCGCCCGGGTCGCGGATCACGTGGATGAAGTGCGCCTCGGGCAGCAGCGCGGCGATCTGCGGCATGACGAAGACGTAGCCTGGCGTCTTCTCACCGCAGCGCGGCTTGCCTGCTCCCTCGGCGTACAGTGCGTAGAACGCCCGCAGGCCCGCATCGACCGTGAACGGCTCGAGGGCTTCGACGCGGCGCCGCAGCTTGTCGGGGTCGAGGCCGAAATCCGACCAGTTCGACACCGTGATCCGATCGGCGGTCACGATCTCGAGAAAGCGCTCGCGCAAACCGGCAGCAGCGCCGTGGAGCTGCGCCACCAGCGGCAGGAACGCCGTCTCGGGCGGCACCGCGAGCAGCGGGTGGCTGTCGAGCATGACCGCGACCAGAGAGGTCCCCGATCGGGGACAGCCGACGACGACGGGAAAGGGCGAACGCGCAAGGATCGAACGCGCAGCCGTTCCGCCGGTGTGGTCCGGACGCGAAAGGACAAACTGCGCCGACTCGAACAGAACCTTCTCGACCATGCGGCTTTCAGGCGAGTTCGATCGCCAATGCGGTCGCTTCGCCGCCGCCGATGCACAAGCTCGCCACGCCGCGTTTGCGGCCGAGCTTCCTTAGCGCGCCCAGCAGAGTCACCACGATGCGGGCCCCCGAGGCCCCGATGGGGTGACCGAGTGCGCAGGCCCCGCCATGCACGTTGACCCGGTCAGCCTGCAACCCGTGCTCCTTCATCGCCGCCATCGTCACCACAGCGAAGGCCTCGTTGATCTCGTACAGATCGACTTCCTGCGCCCTCCAGCCAACCTTGCGGAAGAGCTTCTCCATCGCGCTGACCGGCGCGGTCGTGAACCAACCCGGTTCCTGCGCGTGGGTTGCGTGATCGAGGATGACAGCGAGCGGACTCAGGCCTTTGCGCTCGGCGAGCGAGCGGCGCATCAGCACCAGCGCGGCCGCGCCGTCGGAGATCGAGCTGGAGTTCGCCGCGGTGACGGTACCGTCCTTGCGAAACGCGGGCTTGAGCGTGGGGATCTTCTCCGGGTTCGCCTTTTCGGGCTGCTCGTCGCGGGCGATGACCACATCGCCCTTGCGCCCGCTCACTGTCACCGGCGCAATCTCCCAGGCGAACGAGCCGTCCTCGGTCGCAGTTCGGGCGCGGGAAAGCGAGCGCAGCGCGAACTCGTCCTGCGCCTCGCGCGTGAATGCAAAGCGCTCCGCGCACTGCTCGGCAAAAGCGCCCATCAGCCGCCCCTTCTCGTAGGCGTCCTCCAGGCCGTCCAGGAACATGTGGTCATATACGGTGCCGTGTCCCATGCGCATGCCCGCGCGCGCCTTGGGCAGCAGGTACGGGGCGTTGCTCATGCTCTCCATGCCACCGGCCACGATGATCTCGGAACTGCCGACGATCAGCGCATCGTGCGCCAGCATCGCGGCTTCCATCGCCGAGCCGCACATCTTGTTCACGGTCGTGCAGCCCGTCGCGGTGGGCAGGCCTGCCGTGAGCGCCGCCTGCCGCGCTGGCGCCTGTCCCTGCCCCGCGGGCAGCACGCAGCCCATGATCACCTTGTCGACGCTGCCCGCCTCCACGCCGGCGCGTTCCAGCGCGGCCTTGATCGCCACCGCCCCGAGCTCGCTCGCGGAGAGCGTGGCGAAGTCGCCGAGCAGGCCGCCAATGGGCGTTCGCGCCGCGCCGGCGATGACGATGGGGTCATTGCGCATGGACTCTCTCCAGAGCGATCAGGCCGTTGCGCTACCCCGTCAAGGCTTGCTGCCGGCCAGCGGCGAGGCACCGGCGGGCTTACGCGGCCGCCTTGGCCGACGCACCAGCTCGCCACTGCAGTTCGGGCACACGCCGTTGAGCGCATTGGCGCAAGTGGCGCAGAAAGTGCACTCGTAGCTGCAGATATAAGCCGTGTCGTCATCGGGGGCGAGCGGCCACGCGCAGCGCTCGCAGCGTTCCCGCATCTCCAGGGCCATGATGGCTCCCCGCTACTTGGTCTCGTTGAAAAGCTCGCGACCGATCAGCATCCGCCGGATCTCGCTGGTCCCGGCGCCTATCTCATAGAGCTTCGCGTCGCGCCACAGGCGGCCGGTAGCGAACTCGTTGATGTAGCCGTTGCCGCCGAGCGCCTGAATGGCCTCGCCTGCCATCCATGTCGCCTTCTCCGCCGAGTACAGTATGGCGCCCGCCGCGTCCTTGCGCGTCGTCTCGCCTCGATCGCAAGCCTGTCCGACGGCATATACGTATGCCTTGCACGCGTTCATGGTCGTGTACATGTCGGCGATCTTGCCCTGCATCAGTTGAAACTCACCGATGGGCTGCCCGAACTGCTGTCTTTCGTGCACGTAGGGCAGCACCACGTCCATGCACGCAGCCATGATTCCAAGGGGCCCCCCGGCGAGAACCGCGCGCTCGTAGTCGAGCCCGCTCATGAGCACGTTCACGCCGCGACCCTCCTCGGAGAGTACGTTGTCTTCGGGGACCTCGCAATCCTGGAAGACCAGCTCGCAGGTGTTCGAGCCGCGCATGCCGAGTTTGTCGAGTTTCTGCGCCGTCGAGAAGCCGGGCATGCCCTTTTCGATCAGGAACGCGGTGATCCCGCGCGGCCCCGCAGCCGCATCGGTCTTGGCATAGACGACGAGCGTATCGGCGTCCGGTCCATTGGTGATCCACATTTTGCTGCCGTTGAGCACGTAACGACCGCCACGCCGGTCTGCCCGCAGCCGCATCGACACCACGTCGGAGCCCGCTCCCGGCTCGCTCATGGCGAGCGCGCCGACGTGCTCGCCGGAGACGAGCCGCGGCAGGTACTTGCGCTTCTGGGCCTCGCTGCCGTTGCGACGGATCTGGTTCACGCACAGATTCGAATGCGCACCGTAGGAGAGCCCGACGGAGCCCGACGCGCGGCTTATCTCCTCCATTGCGACGATGTGCGCGAGGTAGCCCATGTTGGTACCACCGTAGTCCTCCTCCACCGTGATACCCAGCAATCCAAGATCACCCATCTTGCGCCAGAGATCCGCAGGGAACTGGTTGCTGCGGTCGATCTCCGCAGCCCGCGGCACGATCTCGTCGCCAGTAAATTGCTGCACGGTCGCACGCAGCATGTCGATCGTGTCGCCGAGGCGGAAGTCCAGGGTGGGAAAGTTCAGCATGGTGCTCAGGCGTCGGGCTTGCCCGAAAGGACGATCAGGGTTTGCTGCATGATGGCGCAGAGCTTGCGCTCGCCGCCCGCTTCGGCATAGACCTCCCCGCGCGTGATCGCGAGCGTCCGCCCGGGCTTGACCACCGCCGCCTCGGCGACGAGCCGTTCGCCAGCGGCGGGAGCGAGCAGGTTAAGCTTGTACTCGACCGTGAGCACGCTGGCGTCTGCCGGGAAGAGGGTAAAGCCGGCGTATCCGCCCGCGGAATCGGCGATCGCAGCAACGATCCCGGCGTGCACGTAGCCGTGCTGCTGTGTCAGGTCCTCGCGGCACACGAGCTCGATAGCGCAATAGCCCGGGCGAATGTCGGCGAGCCGCGCGCCGATCAGTCGCATGGCCCCCTGCCTCGCGAAGCTCTCCCGCACGCGGTCGGCATAAGCCGGGTTCGACGGCGTGAACCGGTCGGCAGTCTCGATCTGGGGCATAAGGTTCCGTTGCGGGAATGCTCCGGCGAGGCGACATTGTGATTGACGTTTACGTAAACGTCAACTTGAGCTCCCAGTCCCGCCCCCGTGCCGATCGTTGCCCGCCTGGCGCAGCCGGCGGCGACACTGGCGTTCCAGCTGATCGATCTCTGCGAGCACGATTGCCACGTCCTCCTGCTGCTGCTCGAGCAGCGCCCGCCTCTGGGCCAGCACCTGAAGGAACTTGACGAGCTGCGGGCGCTCGCTCCGGGTCGCGTCATAGAGATCGAGCAGCTCTCGGATCTCCGCAAGCGCGAGGCCGAGCCGTTTGCCGCGCAGGATCAGCTTGATGCGAACCCGGTCGCGTTCACTGTAGATGCGTCGCTGCCCGTTGCGGCGCGGGGCGATCAGGCCCTCGTCCTCGTAGAAACGGATGGCGCGAGTGGTGAGCGCAAACTCACGTGCCAGATCGGAAATGGTGTAGCTTGGGGAGTCGGCCCGGGACGGCATCGCGGCGAGCGGTGCTGACGATGGAGAGACCGATCGACGATACCATAAACGCCGTGTACGTCCGCTTGACATGCTCGATGCTTTCGCCGACGATGTTGCGTTGCACAATTCTCTTCCACGCTTCCGTGCAGCCTGCCCGCGCCGCGTCGCATGAGCGCTTCGCTCCCCGTCGCCTTTCCCGAGCTCGAGTTTCCAGCCAAGCAGCCTCCGCGTCACGGTGAAGCTCCGGAGGTCGCGAGCGGCATCCAATGGCTGCGCATGCCTCTGCCGTTCGCGCTCGACCACGTCAACCTATGGCTGCTGCGCGACGGTGACGGCTGGACGCAGGTCGATTGTGGCTACGGCGACGACATCACGCGGAGCCTGTGGGAGTCGCATTGCCGATCGACGCTAAAGGCAAGGACCGTCCGCCGCGTCATCGCCACGCACTGTCACCCGGACCACATTGGCAACGGTGACTGGCTCGCCCGGCGCTTCGATTGCGCCATGACCATTCCCCAAGCCGAGTACCTCACTGCGCACGCCTTGCTCGACGAGCACAGCGGCTATGGCGTTGCCGCGACCAGCGCCCTCTTCCGCCTGCACGGCATGGAAGCCGAGCACCTCGCGGCCTACGCTGCACGCGGCAACACCTACCGGCGCGGGGTTCCCGAGCTTCCCGATACCTACGAGCGCTTGTCCGCGCTGGAGGAACCCGTGGTCGACGGCTTGCGCTGGCGCGTCATCTCCGGCTACGGGCACTCGCCGGAGCACGCTTCGCTGTACTGCGCCCACGCCAGCGTGCTCATTTCGGGCGACATGCTGCTGCCGAAGATCAGCACCAACGTGAGCGTGTGGCCCGTGGAGCCCGATGCCGATCCGCTCGGCCGCTTCCTCGACTCGCTTGACCGCCTCGCAGCCCTGCCGCCGCACACGCTCGTGCTGCCATCGCACGGCCTGCCGTTCGTGGGCATCCGCACGCGGATCGCGCAGCTTCGGGCGCACCACGCGGCCCGCCTCGAGGAGATCGAAGCCGCCGCCGGCGTGGGCCCCGTGACAGCCGCCTCGGTCGTGCCGCTGCTCTTTCGGCGGCCGCTCGATACGCAGCAGCGCTTCTTCGCCATGGGAGAGGCCATCGCCCACCTCAACCACCTTTGGCATCGCGGGCGCCTCAAGCGCCTGCGGACACGGGACACGTGGCGTTTTGCCCGCCCGTGAGGCCGGCGGCTACAATGACATCTGCGGGAGAGATACCGAATGACCGTGACTGAAACCGAAGTGGCTTCGCCGACACAATACGATCCGGTCGCGCTTGCCGAGTCCT
The DNA here is from genome assembly GCA_036380055.1 of Casimicrobiaceae bacterium. Lineage (GTDB taxonomy): Bacteria > Pseudomonadota > Gammaproteobacteria > Burkholderiales > Casimicrobiaceae > PALSA-1003. The sequence goes on along the minus strand of DASVFM010000001.1, from coordinate 59,412 downwards.
TCGCCAGCGCCGCGGAGAAGAGCGCCAAGCTCCTGGGCGATTTCGTCGCCAGACAGGCGAACGCCGGACAGTCGCTCGTCAGCGACGAGCTCGGCATCACCAAAGCGTTCTTCGAGCTGGCCGCAAAGATGCTGTCGAACCCGTACCGGCTGGCCGAGACCCAGCTCAATCTGTGGTGGGAATATTCGGCGCTCTGGCAGGCTTCCATGCTGAAGCTGCTCGGGCAGAGCACCGCGCCGGTGGCTGAGCCTTCAAAGAGCGACAAGCGCTTCCGACACGAGGACTGGGAGGAGCACTTTCTCTTCGACTTCGTCAAGCAGTCGTATCTGATCGCGGCGCGCTGGCTGCATCGGGCCGTGGCGAACGTCGAGGGTCTCGACGAGCGCACGCAGAAGAAGGTCGACTTCTTCACCCGGCAGTACATCGATGCGCTCGCGCCGTCCAACTTCGCGCTTACCAATCCCGAGGTCTTTCGCGAAACCATCGCCACAGGGGGTCAGAATCTCGTCAAGGGGCTCAACAACCTTCTCGACGACATCGAGCGCGGCAACGGCCAGCTCAAGATCTCGATGACGGACAGCAAGGCTTTCGAGTTGGGGGTGAACATCGCGACCACACCCGGACACGTCGTTTTCCAGAACGACCTCATGCAGCTGATCCAGTACGAACCGTCGACGAAGAAGGTGTTCAAGCGTCCGCTGCTGATCATCCCGCCGTGGATCAACAAGTACTACATCCTCGATCTGCGCGAGAAGAACTCGCTCGTCAAATGGTGCGTGGACAAAGGCCTGACGGTTTTCGTGATCTCCTGGGTGAACCCGGACGAGCGCCACGCGAACAAGGACTTCGTCGATTACATGCTGGAGGGCCCGGTTGCGGCGTTTGACGCCATCGAAAAGGCGACCGGCGAGAACAGCCTCAACGTGCTGGGCTATTGCCTCGGCGGGACGCTGCTCGCTTCCACGCTGGGCTATCTCGCCGCGCGCAAGGACAAGCGGATCGCAAGCGCGAGTTTCATGAGCTCGCTGATCGATTTCATTGGCGCCGGCGAGCTCGAGGTCTTCATCGACGAGGACCAGGTGGCCTCGCTCGAGCGGAAGATGAACGAGCGCGGCTATCTCGAGGGCGCGGAGATGGCCAATACCTTCAACATGCTGCGCAGCAACGACCTGATCTGGTCGTTCGTCATCAACAATTACCTCCTCGGCCGCGACCCGTTTCCATTCGACCTCCTGCACTGGAACCAGGACTCGACGCGCATGCCTGCCAAGATGCACAGCTTCTACCTGCGCAACATGTACATGAAGAACAGGCTGCGCGAGCCCGGAGGAATCACGCTCGACGGGGTTCCGATCGATGTCTCGAAAGTCCGCGTGCCGTCGTATTTCGTCTCCGCAATGGAAGATCACATTGCGCCGTGGAAGGCGACGTACGCGGGGGCGCAGGTGCTCGGCGGACAGGCGCGCTTCGTCCTCTCAGGTTCGGGGCACATCGCGGGCATGATCAATCCCCCATCCGCGAACAAGTACGGCTACTGGACCAACGAGAAGCTGCCCGGCAATGCCGACGAGTGGTTCGCGGCCGCCAAGCCACACCCGGGTTCGTGGTGGGAGGACTGGCTTGCCTGGCTCAAGGCATACGCCGGTCCGGAGGTGCCCGCGCGCGAGCTCGCCAAAGGCAGCGGCAAGGGCCGCCGCAAGCCGATCGAGCCGGCCCCGGGAAGCTACGCAAGAATCAGGGCGGACGCTCCCTGATAAAGGAACGGTTCGCTCGGTGAGCCCGCTGTATCATACGAGCTGGAGCGCAGCCACTTGAAGGGGTTCTCATGGCAGCAAGAAAGGTCGCGTTAGCTGTGCTGGCAGTCGCTGCACTCGTGCTCGGCGCGGGCGCCCGGGCGCAGTCCTCGCCGGCGCCGGCCGCGGGAACGGTTTGCGAGACCTGCGGCGTGGTCGCGTCGGTGAACTACGTCGAGGAGAAGGGCCAGGCATCCGGCGCGGGGGCGGTGATCGGCGGCGTAGCGGGCGGCGTGCTCGGCCACCAGATCGGCTCGGGCCGCGGCAACACGGTGGCCACGATCGCGGGCGCCGGCGTGGGAGCGGTGGCTGGCAATCAAGTCGAAAAGAGCACCAAGAAGAAGACCTACTGGGTGGTGAAGGTCAAGCTCGACAATGGCAAGACGCAGTCGATCACGTCGTCGGCGAAGCCCGCTTTCAACCAGGGCGATCGCGTCAAGATCGTCGACGGCAACAAGCTCGCGCTGCTCGCGAACTAGGCTCTCAGCGAGCGTCCGGCGGGACCGCGCCGAACTCCCGTAGCACAGCGATTGGCCTCAGCGCGCTTCGCTTTTCGTGGTGCCGGCGCGCGGCTTGTGCTTGGCGCGCGCAAATACGCTGTCGTAGAGCGGTCGGGGCAGGCCTCGGAACAGCCGGCCGAGCCACGCCATCCGCCGCGGGAGGACGTAGAACCTGCGCCGCCGATCGATCGCGCGGGTAATGAGCCGCGCGGCCGTCTCGGCGCGCAGCAGGAACGGCATGGGATAGGGGTTGCCCGCCGTCATCGGCGTGGCGACGTAACCGGGGCAGATCGTCACGACTGACACCCCGGTGTCTGCAAGCTCGACACGCAGGCTTTCCAGATAGCTGATCACCGCCGCCTTGGACGCGCAGTAGGCCTCGGCGCCGGGCAATCCGCGAAAACCTGCAACGCTCGCGATTCCGACGAGCGTTCCGTGCCTCGCGGCGATCATCGCCGGAAGAAACGGCTGGAAGGTGTGCAGCATCCCAAGCACATTTGTCTCGAGTATGGCGCGCGCCACCTCGTTGTCCTCCGGATGCAGGGTGAGCGTCCCGACGGAGATGCCCGCGTTGGCGATTACGATATCGGGGACGCCGAAGCGCGAGATGAAATCGCCAGCTGCATCACGCAACGTGCTCGCATCGCGAACGTCGCCGACATAGATTGCAGCCTGCACCGGCCCGAACTGCGCCGCGACGCCAGCAAGCGCATCCCTGCGCCGCGCGAACAGCCCGAGCCGCGCCCCTCTGGCGCCATAGCGCGCCGCGAGCGCGGCCCCGATGCCCGAGGATGCACCGGTCAGGAAGACGTTCACGGGCAGTCGGCGCGAAGAGCGTCGGCCGACGCCGAGCCCTAGCCCTTGGGGCGCTCCGCTCTTGCCTTGGCGATGAGGGCGTCGATCGCGCCCGGCAGAGCCGAGTGCGTCCCCACGCGGTCCGACGCAGTGATGAATTTCCCGTCGACCACGATCGTGGGCACCGACTGGATGTTGTATGCGGCAGCGAGGCTCTTGGCGCGATTGAATTTGCTAGTCACGGCGAACGAGTTGTAGACATCGGCGACTTTGGCCCGATCGAGGCCTTTGCTCGCCGCCCAGTCGAAGAACACCTTGTCCTGGTACAGCGGCAGGTTGTTCACGTGAATCGCGCGGAACACCTCGGGCGACAGCTGGGCTTCGGCACCCATCGCGTCGAGCGTGTAGTAGATCCTCGCCAAGGCCTCCCAGCGCTGCTGGAACATCACTGGCACGCGGCGAAACTGCACGTCGGGCGGCAGCTTGGCGATCCAGGCGTCCAGATACGGCTCGAGATCGTTGCAGTGGGGGCAGCCGTAGGAGAAGAATTCGATAACCTCGATTTTTTTGCCGGTCTCCACCGGCTGCGGGTTCTTCAGTCGAAAGTATTCCTTGCCCTCGGTTAGGTCCGCCGCGGTGCAAAGCGAGAATGCCAGCGCCGCAAATGCGGCTACACAAACGGATGCAAGTCGTCTCATCGTTGCCCCCAGAATTCAGTCTGCCAGCCGCTATTGATCACGCCGCAGCGCCCGAAGTTCAACGGCCATGCGGGTTCACGGGTTCTTGATCACCGCAACGTCGAAGCCGCGGTGCCCGAGCTCAGTCTTCACCCGGTTGAGCTCGTCGGTGTTGTCGTAGGGTCCCAGGCGGACGCGGTAGCGGACACTCTTGTCGGGCTGGGTGACACTCTGCATCGTCGCCTCCCAGCCGGAGAGCGCCAGACGAGCCCGGAGATTCTCGGCGTCGGCCTCGCTCGCGAAGGCACCGGCCTGGAGCCAGAACCGGTCCGCCATCTTCCCCGGCTCGGCGGATTTCGCTGCGTCGATCGTCGCCCGGTCGGTCGGTCGCTCGGGCACTTTTTCCGGGCCCTTTGCGACCGGCGCCTTCGCCTCCTCGCTGCCGGGCAGAATCTTGTAGAAATCGAAGCGCGGCTTCTCGGCCGCGGGAGCGGGTGTCTGCAGGTCGCTTCGGCCGGTACGTGGCGCTTCCTTCGCCGCTCCCGAAGCACCGGGCGGCGTGGTGAGGCCGCTCTTTCCAAGATAGTACGCGACCGCGGCGGCGATCGTCAGGCCGAGGATGAGCCCGATGAAGATGCCGACGACCGTGCCGCCTTTGCCCGTTCTCCTGGAGCGGGTGACGGGTATCGGGCGACGCCGTCCTACGCTGGGACTCATGTCACATCTGTTCCGGTGCGCTCACGCCGAGCACGCGCAGACCATTGCGGATGACTTGTCCAACCGCTACCACAAGCGCCAACCGTGCGTCCCTCAGACTCGGCTCGTCGACGAGAAATTGCTCGGCATTATAGTAGCTGTGAAATTCGCCCGCCAATTCCTTGAGGTAGAAAGTCACGAGGTGCGGAGCCAGGTCGCGCGATGCCAGGGCGAGCTCGTGCGGCAAGTCTGCTATCCGGCGCAGCAAAGCTTCTTCGTACGGGCTCACGAGGGGCGATACGTCCGCGCTCTGCAAGCGATGATTCGCCTCGGCGAGGCCAATGCCCGCTTTGTCCAGCACGCTGCAGACTCGTGCATGGGCGTATTGAACGTAGTAGACGGGATTCTCCTCGCTCTGTGATCGCGCCAGGTCGACGTCGAAGGTCAGTTGGGAATCCGCCTTGCGCAACAGGAAGAAGAATCGCACCGCGTCGCGACCGACTTCATCGATGAGGTCGCGGACTGTAAGGTAGTCGCCGGCGCGCTTGCTGATCTTCATCTCCTCCCCGCCCTTCATCACGGTGACCATCTGATGCAGAACGTATTCAGGATAGCCGGCGGGAATTCCGATCTTCAGCGCCTGCAGTCCGGCCCGAACGCGAACGATGGTGCTGTGATGGTCGGCGCCCTGCTCGTTGACCACGCGCTCAAAACCGCGCCGCCACTTTGTCACATGGTAGGCGACGTCCGGCACGAAGTATGTGAAGCTGCCATCGGCCCGGCGCATGACGCGGTCCTTGTCGTCACCATAGCGCGTGGTTCTGAGCCATAGCGCGCCGTCCTCCTCGTAGGTTTCCCCCTGCGCGGCGAGCCGGTCCACGACTTCCTGCACGAGCCCGTCGGTGTACAGCGAGGATTCGAGGTAGAAGCTGTCGAAGCAAACGCCGAACGCCGCAAGATCGCTGTCCTGCTCACGACGCAGCGCGTCGACCGCGAAGTGGCGGACCGCATCGAGATCCGCGGCCGAATGGTCGCCCAGATGCGCGGCGCAGTAGGCCTGTGCGATATCGCCGATGTACTCCCCGTGATAGCCGTCCTCCGGGAAGGGTGTCTCGGGGGCATAGCGCTGCCGGACGCGCGCCTGCACCGAGCGAGCGAGATTTGCGATCTGCGCGCCTGCGTCGTTGTAGTAGAACTCGCGCTGCACTTCGTGCCCTTGCCATTCGAACAGCGTCGCCAGCACGTCGCCAACCGCCGCTCCGCGCCCGTGGCCGACGTGCAGCGGCCCTGTCGGATTGGCGGAGACGAACTCGACCATGACTTTCTCAGGTTTGGCGGACGCGCCGCGTCCGTAACGCTCGCCTTCGCGCAGAATGCGCGGAACGACCGCCTGCCGCGCCGCCGCCGATAGGTAGAGATTGATGAAACCCGGACCCGCGACCTCGGCGCGCTCGACCCACGGCGAGGCGTCGAGCGAGGCGATTGCGGCGGCAGCGAGCTCCCGTGGTGAGCGCTTGAGCGCTTTTGCGAGCTGCAGCACGATACTGGTGGCGTAATCGCCGTGCTGTGCCTGCTTTGGGCGCTCCAGCACGAGGCTTGCAAGCAATTGGCCTGGAGCAACGCGGGCAAGGCCGGCACGAAGCCATTCGGTGAGCTCGGAACGTTGATCGATCACGGCGCGGGATGGACAGCGCTCCTCTGGAGGCGCGGAGCAAAACGGCGGATTATAGCTCCCGCTTCACGTGCGCCGCTCGCCCGATCAGGCCACCGCAGGAGGGTCGACCTCGAGACTCCAGCGGACCGTGCCCGGGCGCAGCCGCTCGAGCTCGGTCCGCCATAGCGTGAGGAAACTCTGCATAGAACCGCGCTTCGCCGACTGGATGAGAATCTGTCCGCGCTCCATGCCGGCGCGTCGCCCGAGCGCAGCGGCTACCGGGGGGTAGAGCTCACATTTGCTGTCTCCAACGCGGGCCAGCTCGTGTCCGCGTTCGGCGGCGCGCTCCAGGAACGCGCTTACAGCGACGCGGGTCCTCGCCTCCGCAGCGAGCAGAGCGAGATACCCGAAGGGCGGCAGGCGGAGGTTACGACGCTCGGCGAGTAGGGCTTCCGCAAAATGATCGTAGTCGTGCTCGACGAGCGCCTCGAACAGCGGATGCTCCGGAAAGTCCGTTTGCACGATCACCTCTCCGCGCAACGCTCCCCGGCCCGCGCGTCCTGCGACCTGTTCGAGCAGTGCAAACAGGCGCTCGGTTGCGCGAAAGTCGGCGCTATAGAGCGCATTGTCCGCGCCAAGGACACCGACCAGTGTCAGCCGTGGAAAATCGTGCCCTTTGGCGAGCATCTGCGTTCCTACGAGGACATCGACCTCACCCTCGGCGATCGCCTGACGCATCGTCGCGAATGTCCCTCGGCGCTGCGTCGTGTCGCGGTCGACGCGGAGGACGCGCGCCTTTGGAAACCGGTCCCGCAGCGCGGCTTCGAGGCGTTGCGTCCCGAACCCGGCAGGAAACAAATCGCGATTGCCGCAGTCGCGGCACGCAGTAGGAACGCGCTCGGCATGGCCACAGTGATGGCAGCGCAGCTCGCCGGCATCGCGGTGCAGGACTAGCCGCGCCGAGCACCGTGGACACATCGCCTTCCAGCCGCAGGCCGCGCATAGTAGCGACGGAGCGAACCCGCGTCGGTTGAGGAAGACGAGGCTCTGCTCTCCCCGGACAACGCGCTCCCCTATGGCGGCGCGAAGCACGGGACCAAGTCCGTCGTTCCCCGCGCTCTGGTTGGGTACGAGGTGGACAGCCGGCAGGGTCGATTGTGGGCTGGCCCTGCGCGCGAGCTTCAACCAGCGATAGCGTCCTCGCCGTGCGTGCGCATAGCTCTCGAGCGAAGGAGTGGCGCTGCCGAGCAGGACTGGGACCTGACGCAGGCGCGCCCGGTAGACCGCGAGGTCGCGCGCATGGTAGCGCACGCCGTCCATTTGCCTGAATGAGGCATCTTGCTCTTCATCCACCACGATCAGGCCGAGTCGCGGCAGCGGCGTGAACACGGCCAGCCGCGTACCGAGAACGAGCTGCGCATCGCCGCGCGCAGCTTCCAACCAGCGACGACGGCGTTCGGCCGCGGTGAGCGCGCTGTGCAGCGTGGCCAGGCGAACCTGCGGCAGGGCAGCAGCGAGCCGCTGCTCAAGTTGCGGGGTCAAGTTAATTTCAGGCACCAGCAGAAGCGCCTGTCGCCCGATTTCCGCGACGCGTGCAACGGCGGCGAGATAGACCTCGGTCTTGCCGCTGCCGGTCACGCCCTGCAGGAGCGACGCTGTGAAGGCGAGCGGCGTTGGCAAGGCTGCGCAGAGCGCTTCGCCTTGCTCGTCGTTGAGTTGCACCATGCCCGAACGCATCTGCGCGGCCTCTGGTGCCGGCTCGACCCAGCCCTTTCGCTGCCAGGCGCGGAAGATTCTCCAGGGATGATCCCCAAGCAAGCGAATCTCCGCCGTGGCGACGTCGTGTCCGGCGATGAAGGCGTCGCGCAGCGCGTGACGGCGAGTGTCGCCTGAACGGGAAACGGCGGCGAGCGCGCTGCGGCCCGCATCGCTCAGTCGATAGCCTGGCGCGAGCGGCGTTGCGGCGCCCGCGTGGCCACGTCCAAGTGGCGGCAACAACTCCGAGAGGCACAGGCCGACCGGCTGCTGATAATAGCTGGCCACGAACTGAGCGAGCGCTCGCAGGTCTTCGGGCAACGGCGGAAGCTCCGCAACGAGTTCATCGATCGCGACGACTTGTTGAGGCAGCAGCGAGGTCCTTTGCACGACTTCCACTACCACGCCGTGCATTCGTCTGCCCGCGAGCTTGATCCGAACGACGCTGCCTGGCTCCACGCGCAAGCCGGCCGGCACCCAGTAATCGAAAAGCCGGTCCGTTCGGACTGGCAGCCCTATTCTGGCAATGGCCACCTAAGCGGCCCCGGCGATAGGCGCGGCTCGAGGCGGTTCGCGCCAAGGGTTCTGTAGCCTTCTGCCTCCTGATAGCTTGGAGCAGAACCTTGGTGCAAGTCGTTCTTTTTCCGGCATTCCAAGGCCCGTTCGTTGCTTGTGGACAAGTGTGTGTGTAACTGAGGAAGGGCCGGTATTGGTTAGCAGAGCCTTTGGACTGCAGCTTCGTCCCTGGACGTCGGGCGCTGAGAATAATTCTTGCTGATCAGCTAGTTCCCAGAATTTTTCGACGGCTCGGCCGACCCCTGGCGGAGAATCGCTGAGTAAAAGAGCCCCTGTGAATAAGTAACACGCGGCAGGAGCCGCCGTTGCCGTGTATACGCTCAGGACGCAGCTTTGACGTCGGCCTGCGCCGGTGCGTGCGACCTCGCCCGCACACAGGCCACTAGCGCGGCCACATTCTCAGGTGGAGTCGTTGGCAGGATGCCATGGCCGAGGTTGAAAATGTAGCCCGGTTCCGGGCCAGCGGCATCGAGGATTGCTCGGGTTTCGCGCTCGATTATGGGGGGACTCGTCAAGAGGACTTGGGGGTCGAGGTTTCCCTGCACGGCCACCCGTCGTCCGACTGCTGCGCGCGCCTTCCCAATGTCGGTGGACCAGTCGAGACCGATCGCCTCGCAGCCGGTGTCCGCAATCGCTTCAAGCCACTGGCCTCCGCCCTTCGTGTATACGATGACCGGGACCGGCTTCTCACAGCGTCTGCGCACCTCCGCGAGTACGCGCTTTATGTAGGCAAGCGAGAACGTTGCGTAAGCCTTTGCCGTGAGCAGTCCCCCCCAGGTATCGAAGATCATCAGCGCATCTGCGCCGTGACGTGCCTGCTCGGCGAGATAGCCCGCCGTGGCTTCAGCATTGATCTCGAGCACGCGATGAAGCAGATCGGGACGCGCGAACAGCATACGGCGCACCCGTCCGAACTCTGAGCTGCCCGCGCCTTCGATCATGTAGCAGGCCAGGGTAAACGGGCTGCCGGCAAACCCGAGCAACGGAACGCTGCCGGCGAGCGCGCGCCTGATCGCAGTCACGGCAGCAAAGACGTAGGCGAGTCGCGTTGGGTCGGGAGGCGCTAGCTTGGCGATCGACGCCTCGTCCACGAGGGGCCGCTCGAAGCGGGGGCCCTCGCCTTCGCTGAACGACAGGCCCAGGCCCATGGCATCCGGCACGGTCAGAATGTCCGAGAAGAGAATCGCCGCGTCGAAGGAGAAGCGGGCGAGCGGCTGCAGCGTGACCTCTGTCGCGAGCTCGGGGTCCATGCACAGGCGCATGAAGCTGCCGGCGCGCGCCCGCGTTGCGTTGTACTCGGGCAGATAACGCCCGGCCTGTCGCATCAACCAAATCGGCGTATGCGCTGCGGGCTCGCGCCGCAGGGCGCGCAGCAGCGTGTCGTTGCGCAAAGTAGAAGTCACGCCGCGAGCCTCTCGCCTGTACCCGGACGGCGCATTCCGCGCTGACTGAATCGCCTCACTGCGCGGCGACGAGTTGCCGGCCGCACAGGGCCTTCAGGATGGCGAGCGGCGAGCTATCGGGCCGGTAGAGCGCCGTGATCGGCAGATGAATAGTCTGCTCGAGCATGTGTTGGCCTGACACCGCGGCATGCATCACCTGATCCGAGAAACACAGCCAGGTCGTGCCGGGCGCGAAGCGAACGACTTGCTGCGTACAGTTGCGCTGATAGTGCTCGTCGGCCTTGGCGCGATCGTGCAGCCCCAGCATGAGGTGATCGTATTCGCTGCGTGTACCTTTGGTCACGCGGAGGACAGAGAGGAGCGACGCGGTTCCCGGCAGCGGACGACCGATGCGCGGGAGAAAGGTTCGTGCCATCGCCGTGAAATCCTCCCCGACGCGCCACACTCGATCCTCCGTGGGATTGACGTTGCAAAACACGCGCAGGATGCGTTCTCCGCGGTTCGGTCGCGACGGGAACGCGTCGATATGCAAGCGGGAATCGTCCTTGCGCCACGAAACCGCCCGCCCGACGGCCGGCTGTGGGCGGAAGCTCGTGCGCGCCCGCCGGACGTACGGTGCATAGCGCGGAAAGAGCTCGGCCACGAGATTCGCTGCGCAGGCCGCGAAGCGTCCGATCATGCCAGCGAGCGCGGCCAGATCCGCCCGCGCGCCGTACGCGCCTGTGAGCGCCCCGCCCTCGAGGCTGATGTTCTTGGCGCGCCGATCCGACCACTCCGCCGAAAGGAAGCGTCGCTCGGTCTCGGACAGCTCGAACGCGAGCTCTGGCAGCACCAGGACGCCACCCCCTTCCAGCGCCTCGACTGCGACTTGCTGCGTCTCAGGACTGCACTTAGGCTGCCAGCTCGTGAGATCGAGCGAAACGATGTTCGTCATCGAAGCGGCCCGCCGTGTGCTAGCCCGGCAATTCGGTGGCACCCATGAGAAACTCGTCGATCGCGCGTGCGCACTGTCGTCCTTCGCGGATCGCCCAGACGATGAGCGACTGGCCGCGACGGCAGTCGCCCGCGGCGAAAACCTTGGCCGCCGATGTGCGGTACGAGTCTGTGTCCGCGGCGATGTTGCCGCGCGCGTCGTATTTCACGCCGAGCTCGTCGAGCATCCCGGTATGGACCGGATGCAGATATCCCATCGCCAGCAAGACCAGGTCTGCGTTGATCTCGAACTCACTTCCGGGCACGTCGCGCAGCTTCCCGTCCCGCCACTCGACCCGGCATGCGACCAGCGCTTTGACCTTTCCTCCCTCGCCCCTGAATTCCTTTGTCTGCACCGACCAGTCTCGATCACAGCCCTCCTCGTGCGAGGTCGATGTGCGCAGCTTCATAGGCCAATACGGCCACACGAGCGGCTTGTTCTCATGAACGGGAGGCTGCGGCAGCAGCTCGAACTGCGTCACCGACGCCGCTCCCTGGCGGTTCGATGTTCCGACGCAGTCCGATCCTGTATCGCCGCCGCCTATGACGACCACGCGTCGGCCCTTGGCGCTCAACGACGGCACGCCGCGATCACCGGCAACGCGGCGATTCTGCAGCGGCAGGAAGTCCATCGCAAAATGGATACCGTCCAGCTCGCGCCCGGGAACATCGAGGTCACGCGGGTTTTCCGAGCCTGCGGTGAGCGCGATGGCGTCGAACTCATCGACGAGCGCGCGCGCTGAGACCCCACCCACGCCCACATGCACGCCTACGCGGAATTCCACGCCCTCGGCGCGCATTTGCTCGACCCGACGGTCGATGTGGTGCTTCTCAAGCTTGAAGTCCGGAATGCCGTAGCGCAGCAGTCCGCCGACGCGATCGTTCTTCTCGAACAGCACGACCGCGTGTCCTGCGCGGGCGAGTTGCTGCGCGCAGGCCATGCCCGCCGCCCCGGACCCGACGACCGCGACCCGCTTGCCCGTGCGCGCCGCAGGCGGCTGCGGTACGACCCAACCCTCATCCCAGCCTCGGTCGATGATGAAATGCTCGATCGATTTGATGCCGACAGGATCGTTGTTGATGTTGAGCGTGCATGCCGCTTCGCATGGAGCGGGGCATACGCGCCCGGTAAATTCCGGGAAGTTGTTGGTCGAATGAAGAACGTCCAGCGCCTGGCGCCACTGGTGCCGATACACCAGATCGTTCCAGTCCGGAATGATGTTGCTGATCGGGCATCCGGTATGACAGAACGGAATGCCGCAGTCCATGCAGCGGGCCGCCTGCCTCGCGGCGTCCTCGTCCTTCAGGGTAAGGATGAATTCGCGATAGTTGCGGACGCGCTCGTCAACCGGGAGAGCGACCTCCTGTACGCGTTCGAGCTCAATGAAACCGGTGACCTTCCCCATCACGCGGCCGCCTTTTGCCGGCCCTCCGCTCCCGCTTCGGCCAACTTTCTGGCGACGTACTGCTCGGTGAGCGCGCGCCGGTACTCATGGGGAAAAACCTTGACGAACTTGGCCCGCGAGATTTCCCAACGGTCGAGTAGCGCCAGCGCGACGCTGCTCCCGGTGAAGCGAAGGTGCCCTTCGATCAGCTCGCGCAGCAGGGCCTCGTCGCAGCGTCCGGCATGCCGCAGTCGACCCTTACCCGCCGCGATGAGCTCCTTCTCAGAGCGAGCCTGCTCAGCCTCTGGCAGCACCGGCTCCAGGGCGACCATCGATTGGTTGCAACGCTCGGCGAAGCTGCCGTCGCCATCGTAGACATAAGCGATGCCGCCGCTCATTCCCGCCGCGAAGTTGCGGCCTGTGCGCCCGAGCACCGCGACCGTGCCACCGGTCATGTACTCGCAACCATGGTCGCCGGTCCCCTCGACGACGGCGGTCGCACCGGAATTTCTCACGCAGAAGCGCTCGCCAGCCACGCCGCGGAAGTAGGCTTCGCCGTCAATCGCGCCGTACATCACCGTGTTGCCGATCACGATGTTCTCGTCGGGCTTGGCCGGCGACGAGGGGTCCGGATAGACGACGATGCGACCGCCGGATAGTCCCTTGCCGACGTAGTCGTTCGTCGCACCCTGCAGCTCGAAGCTGACACCGCGAGCGAGAAACGCGCCGAAGCTCTGTCCGGCGATGCCGTTGAATGCGACGTGAATGGTGTCCTCGGGCAGTCCCTGGTGCCCGTAGCGCCGGGCGATGGTTCCGGACAGCATGGCGCCCACCGAGCGGTGCGCGTTGCGGATGCGGTACTCGAGGCGAACCGGCTTGCGCTCCTCGACCGCCGGCCGCGCATCGGCGATCAGGCGATGGTCGAGCGCACGATCGAGCCCGTGATCCTGCACCTCGCAGTTGTAGCGGGCCACGGTCGCCGGCATCTTCGGTTGGTAGAAGACCCGCGAGAAGTCGAGTCCGCGCGCCTTCCAGTGATCAATGCCGGCGCGCATGTCGAGCAGGTCGGACCGGCCGATCATCTCGCTGAACTTGCGGAAGCCGAGCTTCGCCATGAGCTCGCGCACTTCCTCGGCCACGAAGAAGAAGTAGTTGACCACGTGCTCGGGCTGTCCGGTGAATTTGCGGCGCAGCTCGGGATCCTGCGTGGCGATCCCAACCGGGCAGGTGTTCAGATGGCACTTGCGCATCATGATGCAGCCCTCGACGACGAGCGGGGCGGTGGCAAAGCCGAACTCGTCGGCACCGAGCATGGCGCCTATCGCAACGTCGCGGCCCGTCTTCATCTGGCCGTCGACCTGCACGGCGATGCGGCCGCGCAGGCGGTTGAGCACCAGCGTCTGCTGCGTCTCGGCAAGGCCGAGCTCCCACGGCGTTCCGGCGTGCTTGATCGAGGATTCGGGAGACGCCCCTGTTCCGCCGTCATGCCCGGCGATCGTCACATGGTCGGCTTTCGCCTTGGACACACCCGCCGCTACCGTTCCGACGCCGACTTCGGAAACGAGCTTGACGCTGATTGAGGCTTGCGGGTTCGCGTTCTTGAGATCGTGGATCAGCTGCGCCAGGTCTTCGATCGAGTAGATGTCGTGATGCGGCGGCGGCGAGATGAGGCCCACGCCCGGCACCGAGAAGCGCAGTTGCGCGATGTACTGCGAGACCTTGTGTCCGGGCAGCTGCCCGCCCTCACCAGGCTTCGCTCCCTGCGCCATCTTGATCTGCAGCTGGTCCGCATTGACCAGGTATTCGGCCGTCACGCCGAAGCGCGCGGACGCGACCTGCTTGATCTTCGAGCGCAGCGAATCGCCCTCCTGCAGCGGGACGTCGACGACGGCACTGTCGATGCGCGATTTCAACGTCTCGCCGCTGCGGATCAACGGATAGCGCCGCGCATCCTCTCCACCCTCGCCGGTGTTTGACTTGCCGCCGATGCGGTTCATGGCGACGGCAAGCGTCGTGTGCGCTTCGGTCGAGATCGAGCCGAGGCTCATTGCCCCGGTCGCGAATCTCTTGACGATCTCGGTCGCCGACTCGACCTCCTCGAGCGGCACCGGCTCCTGCGCGAACCTGAACTCGAACAGGCCGCGCAGCGTCATCAGCCGCTTGGTCTGATCGTTGATCAGCCGTGCGTATTCGCGATAGGTGGCATGGCTGTTCGACCGCGCTGCGTGCTGGAGCTTTGCGATCGAATCGGGCGTCCACATGTGCTCCTCGCCGCGAACGCGGTAGTGGTATTCGCCTCCCGCATCGAGCGCGTCGCGCAGCAACGGATCGTCACCGAATGCGAGGCGGTGCAGGCGCCACGCCTCCTCCGCGACCTCGAACAGTCCGATCCCCTCGATGTTGCTCGCCGTGCCCGTGAAGTACTTCTCGACGAACGCCGAGTTGAGACCGACCGCCTCGAAGATCTGCGCACCGCAATACGACTGATAGGTCGAAATGCCCATCTTGGACATGACCTTGTAGAGTCCCTTGCAGATCGCCTTGACGAAGCGCTTTGCGGCCTCCTCGGACGAGACCTCCGGCACAAACTCGTGCAGCTGCACCAGCGACTCCAGAGCAAGGTACGGGTGAATCGCTTCGGCGCCGTAGCCGGCGAGCAGCGCGAACTGGTGCACCTCGCGCGCAGAGCCGGTCTCGACGACCAGGCCGGTACTCGTTCGCAAGCCCTTGCGCACGAGGTGCTGATGCACGGCTGCAGTCGCCAGCAGCGCCGGGATCGGCATCGTTTCCGCCGATACCTTCCGGTCGGAGATGATGAGGATGTTGTAGCCGAGATGAATCGCATCCTCAGCATGCGCGCACAGGCTCGCCAGCGCTGCCTCCATTCCGGCCGCGCCCCACGAGGCTGGGTAACAGATGTCGAGCTCGAGCGAGCGGAACGTGCCGCCGGTGAACAGCGCGATGTGCCGGATCTTCTCCATTCCCTCCTGGGTCAGAACCGGCTTTTCAGCCTCGAGCCTCATCGGCGGGTCGGTCTCGTCGATGCCCAGAAGATTCGGCCTGGGCCCGATGAAGGTGACGAGCGACATCACGAGTTCTTCGCGGATCGGATCGATCGGCGGATTCGTGACCTGCGCGAACAGCTGCTTGAAATAGTTGTAGAGAACTTTGGGCCGATTCGAGAGCACCGGCAGCGCGGCGTCGTTGCCCATCGAGCCCACCGCTTCCTCGCCGCTCTGTGCCATCGGCGCGAGGATGATCTTGAGGTCCTCCTGCGTGTAGCCGAAGGCCTGCTGGCGATCGAGCAGCGGTACCGTCGACGGCGGCGGTGGTGCCGGATCGGGAAGTGCCTCGAGCGCGATCCTGGATCGGTCGATCCATTGGCGATATGGCTTCAGTGTGGCGAGTGAGCGCTTCAGATCCGCGTCGTCGATGATGCGGCCCTGTTCGGTATCGACCAGCAGCATCTTCCCCGGCTGCAGGCGCCACTTCTTGATTACCTTGTGCTCGGGCACGTCGAGCACGCCGACCTCGGAGGCCATGATCACATAGTCGTCATCGGTGACGATATAGCGCGCGGGCCTTAAGCCGTTGCGGTCCAGCGTCGCGCCGATCTGTCGCCCGTCGGTGAACGCCATGGCAGCCGGGCCGTCCCACGGCTCCATCAGCGCGGCGTGATATTCGTAGAACGCACGCCGGTCCTCGTCCATCAGCGGGTTTCCGGCCCACGCCTCGGGAATCATCAACATCATCGCGTGCGCGAGCGGGTAACCACCCATGAGAAGCAGCTCGAGTGCGTTATCGAAGGACGCCGAGTCGGATTGCCCGTCGTAGATGAGCGGCCAGATCTTGTCGAGATCCTCGCCGAGGACGCTGCTCGCGATCGCCTGCTGGCGGGCCCGAATCCAGTTCACGTTCCCGCGAAGCGTGTTGATTTCCCCGTTGTGGCAGACGAGTCGGAACGGGTGTGCAAGATCCCATGTCGGGAACGTGTTGGTCGAAAAGCGCTGGTGAACCATGGCCAGCGCGGAAACCATGCTCTCGTCCTTGAGGTCGAGGTAATACTCGCCGACCTGATGCGCTAGCAGCATCCCCTTGTAGACGATGGTCCGCGTCGACATCGACGGAACGTAGAACTCCTTTCCGTGGCGCAGCTTCAGTGCCTGGATCGCGTGCCCGGATCTCTTGCGCACGATGTAGAGCTTGCGCTCCAGTGCGTCCTGATCCATGTTGTTGGCGCCGCGCCCGATGAAGACCTGCCTGATCACGGGCTCGACTTCCTTGGTGCGCACCGAAAGACCTGAGTTGTCGGTCGGCACGTCGCGCCATCCGAGAAGCACCTGCCCCTCACCAGCGATGGCGCGCTCGATTTCCTGCTCGCACGCCATACGCGAGGCCGGTTCCCTCGGCAGGAACACCATTCCGGCGCCGTACTGGCCGATCGCCGGCAAGGTCAGCCCCTGACGCCCGCAAACCCGGCGCAGAAATGCATCCGGCAATTGCAGGAGAATACCCGCGCCATCGCCCTGCAGCGGATCGGCTCCCGTCGCACCGCGATGAGTGAGATTTTTCAGGATCTGGAGGCCCTGGCGGATGATCGCGTGGTTTTTTCGTCCCTTGATGTGCGCGATGAACCCGAGCCCGCAGCTGTCATGCTCGTTGACCGGATCATATAGACCCTGTCGAGGCGGGGTATGCCGGGAATCGCTAGTCATCGCGTACTCCGTGATCCTTCGTTCCGTGTGCAAAATGCGTCGGAACAAACCAGGGCCCGCGCGCTGCGTGGACCCGACGGTCACTCACCAGGAAAGTGTGGGAAATCGAGTCATAGTAGCGAGATTGTTGCATTGCGGCAACCAAAATGGGCTCTATGCCCGCTGCTGCTGATCTGTCCCCTCAAAAATACTTGCGTCTGCAACAGACTTGCGCTTTAATCTGAACAAAGTGGCCTATATGCTTGTCGCAGCGTTTAAAAACTCGCGACGACCACCGAATCTTTAGGACAACATCATCAGGGATCTTCTCATGGCGCCGAATTGTTTAACCGCCCGCTGGCTGCGACCGATCCTCGCGCTTTTGGCGCTGGTCGGGACGGCACTCTTGGCCGGTTGCGGCGGCGGCAGCGGCGCTCCCAATAATCCTTACGCCCCACCTCCACCCACGCCGGGCCCGGTAGTAATTCTGCCCGGGGTATCGACCGTGTATTCGGGCACTCCCGCCTCGCTCGAGATCACGGGCGGCGTGCCGCCCTACATGGTCGCTTCGAGCAATTCTTCGATCCTTCCGGTCGCGCAGGCCAACACGTCGGGAACGATCGTGCTGGTTCCCGGCAACGTCACCACGGATACGGCGGTCACGCTGACGGTGGTCGACTCGATCGGACAAAGCGGGACCGCCGGTGTCACGGTCAAGGCAGCGCCAATCTTCAACACGCTCACGGTCACGCCGGCCAGTGCGTCCTGCGGGGCGAATTCCATCTGCTCCGGGCAGTCGGCGACGGCCAAGGTGACGGTCACCGGCCCAGGCGGCGCAGGCATTCCCGGCCGCTCGGTCCGCTTCGACGTCGTGAGCGGGGCCTACGGCATCAAGAGCAACGACCCGGCGAATCCGTTCGTGTTGACGCTGACTGTCGTTTCGGACCAGTTCGGCGTGGCGCAGGCGATTCTGCAGGCCGCGGCTGGCGTCGCGACCCAACCGGCACTCCTGCGAGCCACCGAATTGACGAGCGGTGAGCAGCAGACGACGCAGTTCACCATCGTGCAGACGACCAACGGCTCGGCTGTCCTGTCGGTCATCCCCTCGAGCGTTACGTTCACCGGGACCGGAACCTGCCCGAACAACTTCCGCGCCGACTATTACATCTTCGGTGGACAGCCACCGTACCAGGTGGCGGTTACGCCAAGCGCCCCGTTGCCCGTCCTCCTCGCCAACGTGCCAGTCACGGCCGCGGGTGGCTTTTTTGAGGCGATTACGAACGGAAACTGCGCCGACCCCGTGACCTTCGTGATAACGGACGCGCAAGGGCTCACGACCACCGCTACGATGTCAATCCAGCCCGGTTCAGCGGCGCCTCCGTCGACTACCCCGCTTGCCATAGCTCCATCCTCTCAGGCAGGGGTCTGCAATGGAAGCAATCAGTTCATCTTCGCGATCACCGGCGGAGCAGGCGGCTACAACGTCTCGGCGAGCCTTGGAGCAACAGTCTCTGGACCGTCTGGTGGATTGTTCACCGTGCAGCCGCCCGCACTTGCCAGCGGAACATTGGTTTCGATCGTCGCCGTCGATTCAGGAACACCACAGCAATCGGCGACGGCATCGATATCTTGTTCGTGACGGCGCGCGCTATCGGTTGACTTATCACATCTGACGTCTCGCGGCGCCTTCGGGCGCCGCGGTCGTTTTAGGCGGCGCTCGAGACCGCATCCAGGACGTCCTCGCTGGCGATGTCCGCACGCAGCACGCCTTGGCCGAGGGCGGTCAGCAGCACGAAGCGAGGCACTCCGCGGCGTACTTTCTTGTCGTGTGACATGAGTTCGAGCCAGCGGGAGGCGTCGAGCTCGGGCGGCACGCGCGCGAAACCTGGAACCCGGGAGATCAGCGCGCGAATGCGCCTCCCCTCCATCGGCGGAAGCCCCGCCGCGCGCTCGGAGAGCTTGGCGGCGATGAGCATCCCTGCAGCGACCGCCTCACCGTGCAGCCAGGTCTCGTACCCGGTTGCGGTTTCGATCGCGTGGGCGAAGGTGTGGCCGAAGTTGAGAAGTGCCCGCTCCCCGCTCTCGCGCTCGTCTGCCGCAACGATGCTCGATTTGATGCGGCAACTTTCGGTGACGGCATGCTCGACCGCATCGGGCTCACGCGCCACCAGCCGCTCGATGTTGGCCTCCAGCCATTCGAACAGGGAGAGGTCGCGGATCGCGCCGTACTTGATGATCTCGGCGATGCCCGCCAGGTACTCCCGCGCGGGCAGCGTGCCGAGCGTTGCGATGTCGCTCACCACGAGCTGCGGCTGGTAGAAGGCGCCGATCATGTTCTTGCCCAGCGGATGGTTGACCGCGGCCTTGCCGCCGACAGCGGAGTCGACCTGCGCGAGCAACGTCGTCGGAATTTGCACGAGTGGCACCCCCCGCTGATAGGTCGCCGCGGCGAAGCCCGCGAGATCGCCTACGACCCCCCCTCCGAGCGCAATGACGGCTGTCGATCGTTCCGCCCCGAGCTCGAGCAGACGCGTGTGGATCTCGTAGAGGGTGGTCCAGTCCTTGTACCGCTCTCCGTCGGGGACAAGGATCTTGTCGTGCCGGATGCCCGCACCCGTGAGCGCCTTCTCGAGCGCGCCCAGATGGTGCTCCGCGACGGTGGGATTGGTTACGACTACGGCCCGCGCAGAAGGCAGGTCCGCGAGCAGCGCACCGCTTCGGGCCAACAGACCGGCGCCGACGTGGATCGGATAGCTGCGCTCGGCCAGCCCGACCGTGACGATGGGCACCGGCTACGCTCTTGCGGCCGTGGTGCGAAGCTGCTGTTCGAGACGGTGGGCGAGCCGGTTGACCTGCTCGCGGTCCGATTCGATGACGAAGTCCGCCACTTCCCGGTACAGCGCGTCGCGGAGCGAATAGAGCTCCTGCACCCTGGCGTACGGATCGGGTGCCTGCAACAGCGGTCGGTGCCTGCTGTGGCGCGTGCGCTCCCATAGCGTGTCCGGCGCGGCGTGCAGGTACAAAACGGTTCCGCCATCCTTGAGGCGCTCGCGGTTTACTGGCCGCAGGACGACGCCGCCGCCGGTCGAGAGGATAATGTTGCTGTGCCCGGCGAGGTCTGCGAGCACGGCTTCCTCGCGATCGCGGAAGCCATGCTCGCCCTCCAGCTCGAAGATGACCGGAATGGTCACGCCGAGCCGACGCTCGAGCTCGACGTCGGCGTCGTAGAAGAGTTTGTCGAGCCGTCGCGCGAGCAGCCGACCGAGCGTCGACTTGCCGCAGCCCGGCATACCCACCAGAAAAAGATTGCCCCGATGCAGGTGCACCGGGGCATTGTAGTTTAAGCGCCGCGGCTGCGCGAGAGCACGGCCCGCGCTAACGCACGGCGGTGACCGATTCCTTGACGATGCGAGGCGTCAGGAAGATCAGCAGTTCCGTTTTATCGGTGGTCTTGTTCGTCTGCTTGAACAGGTAGCCGAGAATCGGTATGTCTCCAAGCAGCGGCACCTTGGTGATGTCGTTGTTGTTCGTCTCCTCGTAGATACCACCGATTACCGCTGTGTCGCCGTTGTTGACCGCAATCTGCGTGGTCACGTTGCGCGTGTCGATCGCCGGGTACTGGCTCCCCTGGATCACGATCGTCTGGCCCACTGTGTCTTTGCGGACTTCGACGGTCATGACGATGCGATTGTCGGGCAGGATCTGCGGCGTCACGTCGAGAGCAAGCACGGCCTTCTTGAACTGGACGGTTGGTACCGTGTTGTTCGTGCCCTGGATGATGTACGGGATCTCGGTGCCCTGCTCGATGTGCGCCTTCTGGTTGTCCTGGGTGACGACGCGCGGTCCCGAGACCACCTTGCCACGGCTGTCTGCTTCGAGCGCGGAGAGTTCGAGATTGATGAGGTTGCCGCTGCCGAGGTTGATCAGTGTCAGCGCAAGGCTCCCTGCCGCCCCCGCGACCGGCAGGTTCACGTTGAGCTGCGGCGAGTCGGAATAGCCGGCCGTGGCTATGCCCGAGGCCAGCTCGAACGGCGTCTGCGTACGCGTGTCGCGCGTGCAGGTCGTACCGGTGCAGTTCACCACCGGCTGCGTCGCCAAGCTGCCGCCGAACCCGCCTGCGTAGCGGTTGTTCACGGTGAAGCCGGTTTGCACGCCGAGGCGCACGCCGAGCTGCCGGCTGAACTTGTCGTCGGCGATCACGATGCGGCTCTCGATCGTCACCTGCCTGACCGGAACGTCGAGTTGACGGATGAGCTTACGCACCTCTTCGAGCCGCGCAGGCGTGTCGGAAACGATCAATATGTTCGTGCGTGGATCGACGATGGCAACGCCACGCTTGGAGATGATCGAACCCTGCCCGCCGGTGGTGGCGGTCTGCCCCGCACCCAGCCCGTACGCTTGCTGCCGGTTGGACGACAGCATGTTTGCGAAGTCAGACGCCTTGAGGTAATTGAGCTGGAAGGTCTCGGTAACCAGCGGCTCGAGTTCGCTGATCTGCTGCCGCGCCTCGAGTTGCTGCTTTTCCTTCACCGCCAGCTCCTCGCGCGGCGCGATCAGAACGACGTTGCCGTTCTTGCGCATGTCGAGGCCCTTCGTCTGCATGATGATGTCGAGGGCCTGGTCCCATGGAATGTCCTTCAGGCGCAGGGTGAGGCTACCCGTCACCGTATCGCTAGTGATGATGTTCAATCCCGTGAAGTCGGCGATGACCTGCAACACCGCGCGCACTTCAACGTTCTGGAAATTGAGCGAGAGCTTCTCGCCCTTGTAACCCTGGCGAGTTCCTTGGGTCAGCCTGTTCGGGTCTTCCTGGATCGGCTTCACTTCGAGAATGAACCGGTTGTCCGTCTGATACGCGGAGTACTCCCACAGGCCCCTCGGCTCGATGACCATGCGGGCGTCGCCGCGCTGGGCAAAAGTCTCGATCGTGGCCACCGGCGTTGCAAAGTCGCCGACGTCCAAGCGTCGTTCCAGGTTGCGCGGAACCATCGTCCGCAAAAAGTCCACGACCAGCACGCGCCCTTGCTGCCGGATGTCGATACCGGTCGAGTTGTCGGAGAGGTCGACGATGATCCTGCCTTCACCGTTGCGCCCGCGACGGAAATCCACGTCGCGAAGCGCATGCGTGACCTCGCCCGGCTTCGCCTCGGCGAAGCGCGACACCACCGGTCCTTGCGTCACCGCGCTTCCCTGCTCGGTGAGGGTCACGTAAACGACGTTGCCTTCAACCTGCGTCTCGTAAGACTGGGGCTTGTTGAGGTTGAACACCACGCGGGTGCGGCCTCCGGCCTGCACCACGTTCACGCTGCGCAGCGACGGATCGCCGACTTCCTGCGTCGAGCGGCCGAGGCCGTTCGCTGTATCCGGGAAGTCGAGCGCGATCCGCGGCGGATCGGTGATCGTGAAACCTGCCGGCGGGTTCGCCAGCGGCGTCTTGAGCGTGAACTTGACGATCGTGCGTCCCGAACTCGCCTTGGAGACGCTCAGCGCATCGATGCTGTTGGCACCTTGCCCCGCTGCGGGGTTCGCCGCGAGGGCTGCCAGTGCGATCAGCGCGGTGGCCGCCCATTCCCACATTCGTCCGCGCTCCAGCTTTTGTTCTCTCCCTGGCAAGGCGCTCATCTTCGTCGCTCCTGTCTCTGGTCCGCTGCCTCTGCGAGCTGGAGGGCGCTCGATCGCTCTGTCCAGTCTCCGCTGCCGTCCTGCACCAGCTCCTTGAGGCGAATCTCGTTATCCGATATGCCGATTACGACTCCGAAGTTCTGTCCCAGATAGTTCCCGACACGCACCTGGTAGATGTCCTTGTCCGTCGTGCGCACGAGCGCGAAGGTCGTGCGGCCGCGTTGCAAGGTTCCGACCATCTGCAGCGATTCGAGCGGGAACGCCTCCAGGGGCTCCTTGCGCCGGTTGAGGTCCGGCGCAAGGCTGCCGCCGCTCTTTACGGGCTCGATCTTGCGCGGCTTGAACGGGTCCGGCAGGTCGAACGCGTTGTAGGTGAAAGGCTCGTACGGCTTGATCTGGGGCAGCGGGTCAAGTTTCCCCCTGACGCCCTTGCCCTGGTCCTGCATCCAGGCACGAAGATCCTGGTGGCTCTCTCCACTGCAGGCGGCGAGAAGCAGGGCGACGCTCGCATAGCCGATCGCTCGTTTCATCTCTTCGCCTTGCTCTTGTCCTTGTCCTTGGCGAGGCGCTTCTGCTTGGCGACCTCGTCCTCGTCAAGGTAGCGGAACGTCTTTGCCACCGCGTCCATCGTCAGCGTGCCCTTGTCGTTGACGATGTTGAGATCGTTGAGCGTTACGATGCGGGGCAGCTGCGCGACGTCGCTCGCGAACGCCCCCATGTCGTGGTAGTTCCCCGTCACCTTCACGTTGATCGGAAGCTCGGCGTAGAAGTCCGCCATGCGCTCCTGGGTAGCGGGCCGGAAGAGCTCGAACTGCAGTCCGCGGCCGAGCCCGGCCTGGTTGATGTCGGTGAGCAGCGCATCCATCTCGGACTTGTTCGGCAGCTGCTTGAGCAACGCGCCGAAGGACTGCTCGATCTCTTTGAGCTGTTGGACGTAGAGTTCCAGGTTGACCGCGCGGGCCTTTTTTGTCGCATAGTCACCCTTGAGCTTGGCCTCAGTGGCCTGCGCTCGATCGAGCGCATCGAGCTGGTCGCGCCAGTCGAAGAACCCGCCGGCGGCAATGATCGCTACGAAGATCAGCCCCAGGATCAGTACCTTCGGCAGGAGGGGCCAGTTGCCGGCCTCGCGAATGTTCAGCCGGCGGAGGTCGTCGAGCGTCATGCCTTGCCTCCCTTCGCGGGCGCCGCCGGGGCGCCGCCCTTGGCGGGCGGGGCTGCTGCCGGTTTGGCGTCCAGCGCGGGTACTGCGCGCTTCACCTGCAGCACGAGCGTGAATTCGTTGACTTTCTGCTTGTCGACCGCGACCGACTTGATCTCTACCAGCTCAGGCGAGCCCAGCCACGGCGAGCTTTCGATGTTGCGCATCAGCGTGGACACCCGAGCATTCGACTGGGCGTATCCGGTAAGCGTCACGCGGGTGCCGTTCTGCCGCACCGACTTGAGGTACAGTCCGTCGGGGAGCTGCCGCACCAGCTGATCGAGCAGATGCACGGCCTCGGTTCGGTTGGCCTGTAGCGTCTCGACGACCTGCTTCCGGGCAAGGAGCGCCTGCGTCTGGTCGCGCAGGCGGTCGATTTCCTTGATCTGGTCGTCAAGCTTGGCGATCTCGCTTTTGAGCAAAGCGTTGCGGCTGTTCTGGTTCTCGATTCGCGCCGCAATCAAAATGTGACCGAGGCCGACGACGGCAATGCCGAGGATCGCCAGACCAATCGCCAGCGAGATAAACTGCCGCTGGCGCGCTTGGCGCTTCTGTTCGCGGTGCGGCAGGAGATTGATGCGGACCATGTCAGTCGAAGCTCCGCATGGCGAGCCCGCAGGCGATCAACAGCAGCGGAGCATCTGTCGCCAGCTGCCGGGGCCGGATCCGGTCCGACACGCCCATGTTCGCAAACGGGTTGGCCACCATCGTATTCACGCCTGCGCGTTTGCTCACAAGTTCGTCGAGGCCGGGCAGCAACGCGCAGCCTCCTGCAAGCACTATCTGATCGACCTGGCTGTAAGAGGTGGATGTGAAGAAGAATTGCAACGCCCGCGTGATCTCGAGCGCAAGCGTTTCCATGAACGGCTGCAGCACGTCGGCGTCATAATTCTCTGGCAACCCGGCATTGCGCTTGGCGGATTCAGCCTCCTCCGGCGAGAGGTTGAACGCCCTCTGGATTTCATGCGTCAACTGGTTGCCGCCGAAGGCCTGATCGCGGGAGAAGAGGATCTGGTTGTTGCGCAGGACATAGAAGTGCATCACATGCGCGCCGATGTCGACCAAGGCGATGTTCTGGTCGCGCCCGTTCGCCGGCAGCGAGGGCGCGATCATCTGGAAGATCTCCTCGGTCGCGTAGGATTCTACGTCCATCACTCGCGGCTTCAGGCCGGCCGCTTCGACGATGGCGACCCGGTCCTCGACCTTTTCCTTGCGCGATGCGGCGATCAGAACCTCGACTTCGTCGGGGTTGTTCGGCGCCGGTCCGAGGATCTGGAAGTCCAGGTTGACCTCGTCGAGCGCGAACGGGATGTACTGATTGGCTTCGGCTTCCACCTGCAGCTCGAGCTCCTCCTCGGTCTGCCCAGCAGGGACGATGATCTTCTTGGTGATCACCATGGCGGCCGGCAGCGCCAAGGCGACACTGCGGTTGCGGCTGCCCAGTCGTTTGTAAGCTCTACGAAGCGCGTCGCTCACCTGGTCGAGGTTGGCGATGTTGCCGTCGGTCACTACGTCCTTGGGCAGTGGCTCGATCGCGTAGCGCTCAAGGCGATAGACACCTTTTCCACCCTCCGAGAGCTCAACCAGCTTCAACGCGGACGAACTGATGTCCACGCCGATCAGGGGCGGCGCGGTCGTTTGCAAAAAAGAAAAAGCCGAACCGAGTTTTTCCTTCAGCATGGGAAGGTTAGGCGTAATACATATAAACTACATTAAATGCTAGCAGCAAGTATAAACCTTGGCAATTTCTTTTTTTCAAGTTTATTTTGGCCTCTAACCCTGCATATAATTGCGAGTCCCGCCCCACCCCCCGGTAAGTTTCATTCACCCATGCTAAAGCGGTGGCTTATCTATCTGGGGTCCGTCTTCTTTGGGCTGGCGCTCGTCGGGGGCCTGCTGGTGGCCTTTGTTTTTGCGCTGCTTTATCCCACTTTGCCCCCCCTGGACGTCCTGACCGACTACCAGCCGAAGATCCCTCTTCGCATCCTTTCGGCCGAGGGCGAGCTGCTTGGCGAATTTGGAGAAGAGCGCCGAGCCATCGTGAAGATCCACGATGTGCCCGAAGTCATGCGTCAGGCCATCCTGGCCGCTGAGGACGAGCGGTTCTATCAGCATGGTGGGGTTGACTACATTTCCGTCCTGCGCGCGGCGCTGACCAACGTCGCGAGCGGCACTCAACAGGGGGCCGGGACGATCACCATGCAGGTCGCGAGAAACTTCTTCCTGACCCGAGAGAAGACGCTCACCCGCAAACTGCGCGAGGTACTGCTCGCCTACAAGATCGAAGCCAACCTGTCCAAGGACGAGATCCTGGAACTCTACGTGAACCAGATCTTCCTCGGGCAGCGTGCCTACGGCTTCGCGGCAGCATCGCAGATCTACTTCGGCAAGCCGCTCGCGCAGATCGACGTCGCCGAGGCTGCGATGCTGGCAGGCCTGCCGAAGGCGCCCTCGGCGTACAACCCGGTCGCGAACCCAAAGCGGGCGCGCCTCAGGCAGCTCTACGTGCTCCATCGGATGCGGGATCTGCGCTTTATCACGGATGCACAGCTCAAACAGGCCGAGGACACCGCGCTGGTCGTGCGCCAAACCCTTCGCGACACTACGGCCCACGCCGACTCCGTCGCCGAGATGGTTCGCCAGGCGATCTTTGACGCCTACGGCGAGGAATCCTACAGCCGTGGCCTCACTGTCTTCACAACGATCCGGAAGGCTTACCAGGACGCGGCTTATGCTGCAGTGCGGCGAGGAGTTCTTGAGTACGATCGTCGGCATGGCTACCGCGGGCCCGAGGGCTTCGTGAGCCTCCCGTCAGACCCAGCCGAGCTGGACCAGGCACTCGACCGGGCTTTCTCCGACCTGTCCGATAGCGACAATCTCGACCCGGCGATCGTCCTGGACGCGACGGTAAGCGCGGTAAAGGCGATGCGCAGCGATGGCGAGACCATCGAGATCACCGGCGACGGTCTGCGTTTCGGCGCTCGCGCGTTGCAGGACAAGACGCCCGCCGCTAGCCGCATTCGGCGCGGGGCGATCATTCGCGTCAGTCGCGACGACCGAGGGCGCTGGCAAATCGCCCAGCTCCCGCAGGTCGAGTCAGCGCTCGTCTCGGGGCGGCCCTCCGACGGTGCCATCCTGGCATTGGTCGGCGGCTTCGATTTCGACCGAAGCAAGTTCAACCATGTCACTCAAGCCTTCCGGCAGCCGGGATCGAGCTTCAAGCCTTTCATCTACTCCGCCGCTCTCGAGAAGGGCTTCAGTCCGGCCACGGTGGTGAACGATGCGCCGCTGTATTTCGACGCCTCTCAAACCGGCAGCGACCCTTGGGAGCCGAAGAATTACGACGGTAAATTCGAGGGCAGAATGCGCCTGCGCACCGCCCTGATGAAATCCAAGAACTTGGTCACCGTCCGCGTGATGCAGGCGATCGGCCCGCAGTATGCCCAGGATTACATCACGCGCTTTGGCTTCGACCCGAAGCTCCACCCCCCTTACCTGCCGATGGCCCTGGGCGCCGGGGCGGCAACGCCGCTGCAGATGCTGGGTGCATACGCGATCTTTGCCAACGGCGGCTACCGGGTCCCACCTTTCCTGATCGATCGCGTCCTAGACGCGAAGGGGAATACGCTGTCCCAGGCCGAACCGCCGACTGCCGAGCACGGCGCCGAGCGCGTGATCGATACCCGCAACGCGTTCATCATGACGACGATGATGCGCGACGTGGTGCGCGGTGGTACAGCGGTGCGGGCGATGCAGCTGGGCCGCCAGGATCTGGCGGGTAAGACGGGCACGACCAACGACAACGTGGACGCCTGGTTCTGCGGCTTCAACGCATCGATCGTCACGATCGCGTGGATCGGCTTCGACCAGCCGAGATCGCTCGGTCCCGGCGAAACCGGCGCGGTAGCTGCCCTGCCGATATGGATGAGCTTCATGGGGAAGGTGCTCAAGGGTGTGCCCGAGCAGCCATTGGAGCAGCCCGATGGTATTCAGGTCGCCCGGATCGACCCCGAAACCGGCCTGCGCGTCCCGGAGGATCGGGGCGGTATTCCGGAGTTCTTCTATTCCGAGTTCCCGCCGGGCCGCAGCGAAGACGCCCTCGCGCCCGGGGCGACCCGCCCATCCGGCGAGATTCGCAACCAGCTCTTTTGACGAGCCGTGGATCGCCCTACCCCCGAACGCTACCGACGGAACCGCTCCCGCATCGCCCAGACCGCGGCGAGGCTCATCGCCGAGCATGGCCTGACGGACTGGTACGCCGCCAAGCGCAAGGCCTGCCGCGAACTGGGGCTGCCCGGCCGCGAAGCCCTCCCGGACAACGAAGAGGTGGAGCAGGCGTTGCGCGATTACAACAGTCTCTTCCGGCAAGATGAGCAGCCCGCCCGACTGCGGGCCCAGAGACTCGATGCCCTGCGATGGATGGAACGGCTCTCGGAGTGGAAGCCGGTGCTGACCGGCGCCGTGGCGGCAGGCTGGGCAACGGCACACAGTGCCATTCTTCTTGAGCTCGAGGCCGAGGACGCGAAAACAGTAGAACTCGCCCTGATCAACGCCGGGATCGAGTACGGTCCAGCGCCAAGCCGCGCAGGCCGCCCGGCCATGCAAGTCCAGCTCCGCGTCGAGAATCCACACGGGGAGCTCCGGCTACTGATCATTTCGCCTGCGGAGAGACGCAACCGTCCGCGGCGAGAGCGAGCCGTCGAGGGCGAGGATCGCCTCAACCTGGCGCAGCTGCGCAGTCTTCTTGCTCCGCAGGAGGAGCGCTAGGCCGGCTCAGGCACTCAGCCACGCCGCTGCGGCGAGCGCAAAGTAAGTGAGAATCGCGTCGGCCCCGGCGCGCTTGAATGCAAGCAACGTCTCCATGACGCAGGCTCGCTCGTCGAGCCAACCACGCTGCGCGGCCGCCTTGAGCATCGCGTACTCGCCGCTCACCTGGTATACGGCGGTGGGTACGCCGAAGCTTTCCTTCACGCGGCGAACGATATCGAGGTACGGCAGGCCCGGCTTCACCATCACCATGTCGGCGCCTTCCTGCAAATCGAGGTAAACCTCCCACAGCGCCTCGTCCGAGTTGCCCGGGTCCATCTGGTAGGTGTACTTGTCGCCCCCGGCGAGGTTGGTCGCCGATCCGACCGCGTCACGAAATGGCCCGTAGAAGTTCGACGCGTATTTCGCCGAGTAGGCGAGAATGCGCGTCCTCTCGAAGCCGGCTCGATCCAGCGCCGCGCGCAGAGCGCCTACGCGTCCGTCCATCATGTCCGAAGGCGCGACGATGTCGGCGCCCGCCTGCGCATGCGACAGCGCCTGGCGCGTAAGCGCCTCCACCGTCAGGTCGTTGGCGACGTAGCCGGTATCGTCAAGGAGCCCATCCTGCCCGTGACTCGTATACGGATCCAACGCGACGTCGGTGATGATGCCGAGCGCAGGAAAGCGCTCCTTGAGGGCCCGCACGGTGCGTGGTACGAGGCCTTTCGAGTTCCAGGCCTCCGCAGCATCGAGCGACTTGGATTCTGCCGGGATCACCGGAAACAAGGCCATCGCCGGGACGCCGAGCTCGACGCAGCGCTCCGCGTCCTCGAAGAGCAGGTCGACGCTCTTGCGTGACACGCCGGGGAGCGAAGGCACGGCCTTCGCCTGCTTCTTGCCGCTCTGAACGAAGACTGGAAGTATCAGGTCTGCCGCATCGACGCGATGCTCGCGCATCAGCCGCCGCGAAAAAGCGTCGCGGCGCATGCGGCGCGGCCGCCGCTCTGGGAATTTCCCTGTGAAGCGCATGGACAACTCGCATCCTAGCCCGTGCGCGCGCCTCGCAGCAAGCTTCCCATTCCAGTCGAATATACCCGCGCGCTCGACCGGGCGAAGCGATTTAATTGATCCGCGGAACTCCGCGTACAGAGCACGGTCTCATTAACGGACGGTTGTAACGTCTCCCGCTTTCCTCCCTGAGCGGGTGCCCTACGGTTGTGAGTCTTCACCAATCGCAGGGCGTTTTCGGCCCCGTGTCACTCCCCTTGATGCCGGGGCCTTTCTTTTTGTGTCGTCGCAACGGATGCGAGCGAGCCATGCGCCGATCGCCTCCGTTGCCTCGGCGACTCCCCATCGATGTGAAGAAGAGAAGAGTTGCGCTGAGAGCTGCTGCGTGCGATCCGAATGGAAGCGGACGAGCGCTTCACGTGCGCGATCGAGGGCGAGCGCTCGCTCCCGTGCAATCAATTTGTCAGCCTTGGTCAGTAAGACATGCACGGGGAGATTCGACGGGAGAAACCAGTCCAGCAGCTGATGATCGAGCCGTGTAAGTGGGTGCCGGCTATCCGCGATGAGAACGAGGCCGACGAGCGATGCGCGCGCAGACAAATAGCGCGTCACGAGCTGTGCCCACTTCCTCCGTGCCTGCTCCGAAGCTGCCGCGTAACCGTAGCCCGGGAGGTCCACGAGCAGCGCCCCCTTGGACAATTGAAAAAAGTTCAAATGCTGTGTTCGGCCCGGCGTGCGACTCACTCGGGCCAGACCTGCCCGCCCGACGAGCGCGTTGATCGCCGAGGATTTGCCTGCGTTGGAACGCCCCGCAAACGCGACTTCCGGCGCGCCTCCGCTGGGAAGTTGCGTCAAATCTGCGACGGTAGTGAGAAAGACCGCGCCCGCAAATGGGCTGGGCCGCCGGGAGAGCGAGTCGCCAAGCACCTTGGGCTCATCTGCGCCCTGAAGCGCGTTTTCGGTAGAATGCACAGCCTGTTTCGGCGCTCGCGGGATCAGCGCTAGCGCGCGGCGAATGGAAAACAACCCTTCAGGGCGGTTTCAGGGAGTCGGGGAATGCGAATTGCGCTTTTGCTGGCCACGTTATGGAGCATTGTCTGCTCAGCAGGGCTCGCCTGGGGCCAGGCGCCGGGCGGCAAGCCCGACCTCGCCAAAGCCGGACAGATAGTCAACTCGGTGTGCGCCGCCTGCCACGGAGCGGACGGTAACAGTCCAACCGCTGCGAACCCCAATCTGGCCGGTCAGCAGGCCGAGTATCTTACGCTGCAGCTCAGTCACTTCAAAAGCGGCGTACGCAGCAATCCTGTGATGGCGGGAATGGCAGCAGGCCTTTCTCCGGAAGACATGAGAGCGCTCGGCGTGTACTTCTCACAGCAGCTGCCCAAGGCGGGGGCTGCGCACGACCCGGCGCTCGTCGCTGCGGGACAAAAGCTCTACCGCGGAGGAAACACTGCCACCGGCGTGCCTGCGTGCGCCGGCTGCCACACACCAACAGGCGTCGGCATTCCCTCGCGCTATCCCCGCCTTTCCGGGCAATACGCCGACTACGCCTACGCGCAGCTCAAGGCATTCAAGACCGGTGAGCGCGGAATGGATAAGGAAGGCAAAGATCTCAATGGGCGAATCATGGCCCAGGTCGCGGGCAGGATGAGCGACCAGGAGATGCGCGCGGTGGCCGAGTACGCCGCCGGGCTGCATTGACCTAGCCCGGGTTCTCACTCGCGAGGCACTGGGCAAGTGCCTCGCGCCAGTGCTCGAGCGACAGCCCGAACACCTGCTCGAGCTTTTCGGTCGCGAGTACCGCGTAGGCCGGGCGGCGCGCAGGCGTCGGGTATTCGGAAGTCTTGATCGGGACGACGCGCGGCTTGTCGACCGGGCCGACGATGGCCTGTGCGAACTCGAACCAGCTCGTGCTGCCTCGCGCGCTCAGGTGATAGATCCCGGCGCGCTCGACCAGCCGGTCGAGCCCGAGCCCGACGAGCGCGGTCGTGGCCCGAGCCACTGCGTGACTCCAGTTCGGAACACCGAGCTGATCGGCAACGATCCTTAGCTCCTGGTTTTGCACGGCGAGGCGACGAATCGTCAGCAAAAAATTTCGTCCCCGGAGCCCGTACACCCAGCTCGTGCGCAGGATGAGACTCGCGGCACCGCTCGCGAGCACCGCCTGCTCCCCCAGCCACTTGCTGCGCCCGTAGGCGTTCACTGGATTCGGCGTTGCACTCTCCGGATACGGAACCGACGCGGTCCCGTCGAAGACGTAGTCGGTTGAATAGTGGACAAGCAGGGCGCCGAGTCGCTTCGCCTCTTCAGCGATGACTCCGGGCGCCCGCGCATTGATCGCCTCCGCAGCTTCGGGTTCGTCCTCGGCCTGATCGACCGCAGTGTAGGCGGCCGCGTTGACGATCAATTGCGGCCGCAGCGCTCGCAGCATGCTCCGGATCGCATCGGGATTGCCTAGCTCGAGCTGAGCGCGGTCGACCGCGGTGACTTCACCGTGTGCCGGGAGCAGTCGCGCGAGTTCAAATCCGAGCTGCCCCTGCGCGCCGGTAACGAGGATCGTCGGCCGCTCCATCGGCCTACGGGTAGAGATCAGCCGATGCAAGTGGCCGACCGGCGGCATCCTTCGCCGCGACAGTCGGCGGCCCGTCGAGCGGCCATTCGATCGCGAGCGCCGGCTCGTTCCAAAGCAGCGTGCGCTCGTGTTCGGGGTACCAGTAGTCGGTCGTCTTGTACAGGAACTCCGCGCTGTCGGACACCACGAGGAAGCCGTGGGCGAAGCCGGGCGGGATCCAGAGCATGCGCCTATTCTCGACCGAAAGCTCCATCCCCACCCAGCGGCCGAAGGTGGGCGAGCTGCGGCGGATGTCTACGGCGACATCGAAGACCGCACCCGCGCATACCCGCACGAGCTTGCCCTGCGCGTGCTCGATCTGATAGTGCAAGCCGCGCAGCACGTTGTGTCCGGACCGCGAGTGATTGTCCTGCACGAATTCGGCTTCCACGCCGGCTTCGCTGAACGCGCGGCGGTTCCAGCTCTCGAAGAAAAACCCCCGCTGGTCGCCGAAGACGGAGGGCTCGATCAGCAGGACGTCCGGCAGAGCGGTCGGAACTACCCTCACTTCGCCTCACCGGATGACGGGCTCGCGCAAGACCCCGAGCAGGTAGCGCCCATAGGCGTTCTTCGCCATCGCCTGGCCCAGTTTCTCCAGCGCCGCGGCATCGATGTAGCCTAGCCGGTAGGCGATTTCCTCCGGGCACGCTATCTTGAGTCCCTGACGGCGTTCGATGGTTTCGATGTATTGCGCCGCCTCGAGCAACGACTCGTGCGTGCCGGTATCGAGCCACGCCATCCCGCGCCCCATTACCTCGACCGCGAGCGCACCGCTGGCGAGATACGTCCGATTGACATCGGTGATCTCGAGCTCGCCGCGTCCCGAAGGCTTCAGCCCCGCTGCGATTTCCAGAACGCGGTTGTCGTAGAAGTAAAGGCCTGTGACCGCGTAGCGAGATTTTGGCTGGGCAGGCTTCTCCTCCAAGCTCATCACCTTGCCCCGCGAGTCGAACTCGACGACGCCGTAGCGCTCGGGATCTGCGACCGGGTAGGCGAAAACGGTCGCTCCGTGCGGACGCTCCACCGCGCGCCGCAGGAGCGGCTGGAGATCGTGCCCGTAGAAGATGTTGTCGCCCAGAACGAGCACCGAGTCCGCCTTGCCGACGAATGAGCGCCCGATGATGAACGCGTGCGCCAGTCCCTCCGGCGCTGGTTGCACCGCATAGGAGAGGCAGATGCCCCAGCGCGATCCGTCGCCGAGCAGCTGCGCGAAGCGCGGCGTGTCCTCGGGCGTGGAGATGAGCAGGATATCGCGCACACCCGCGAGCATCAGCGTCGAGAGCGGGTAGTAGATCATCGGCTTGTCGTACACGGGCAGGAGCTGCTTCGAGACCACCTGCGTTACCGGGTGCAACCGCGTCCCGGACCCGCCCGCCAGAATGATCCCCTTGCGCGGCACGCTCATCGCGGGGCCTCTCGTTCCGCAGCGGAGCTCAAGCGGCACCGGCACTTCACTCCGCGTATCGCCTTCCTCATGCGGCACCCGCCGTTGCCGCGTCGGCGTAATGAAGCGATATCCACTTCTGGTATTCCCGGCTGGTCACTGCGGCGAGCCATGCTTCGTTGTCGAGATACCAGCGCACAGTGCGGGTCAATCCGGACTCCAGGCTCTCGCCCGGCTTCCACCCGAGCTCGCGGCTGATCTTCGAGGCGTCGATTGCGTAGCGGCGATCGTGCCCCGGACGATCTTTGACGAACGTGATCTGCGCTTCGTACTCGCGGCCCGGCCTGAAGCTGGCCAGGACGCGGCAGAGCATCCGCACGATGTCGATGTTCGCGGTCTCGGCGTTTCCGCCGACGTTGTAGGCCTCGCCCGGGCGCCCGCGCTCGAGCACCGCGCGGACTGCGGCGCAATGATCGCTGACGTAGAGCCAGTCGCGGATGTTCCTGCCGTCACCGTAGACCGGCAGCGGCTTGCCTGCCAGCGCGTGGTGGATCATGAGTGGGATGAGCTTCTCCGGAAACTGCCGCGGCCCATAATTGTTCGAGCAGTTGGTGGTCAGCGTTGGTAAGCCGTAGGTGTGGTGGTACGCGCGAATGAGGTGGTCGGCTGCGGCCTTCGATGCAGCATAGGGGCTGTTCGGCGCGTACGCGCTCGATTCGGTGAACGGCCCGTCGGTCGGGGAAAGCGATCCGTAGACCTCGTCGGTCGAGATGTGCAGGAAGCGAAAGCGCGACTGCTCAGGCTCGCGCAGCCCGTTCCAGTGCGAGCGAACGGCTTCGAGCAACCCGAAGGTCCCCTGCACGTTGGTTGTGATGAACTCTGCGGGACCGTGTATGGAGCGATCGACGTGGCTCTCCGCCGCGAAGTTGATCACGGCTCGCGGACGGTGCTGCTCGAGCAGGGCGCGGACAGTCTCGACGTCGCCGATGTCGCCCCGGACGAATAGGTGACGTCGATCGTCCTTCAGCGCGACGAGGTTGCCCAGGTTCCCCGCATACGTCAGCTTGTCGAGGTTTACGACGGGCTCGTCGCTCGACGCGAACCAGTCGAGAATGAAGTTGGCGCCGATAAAGCCGGCCCCGCCAGTCACTAGGAGCATCGCGAATCTCTGCGGATCGTCAACGGGTCTTCTCGAAGGGCGCGAATTCTATCACGTGACCACGGTCGTACCGGCGCCGTAATACTCGCGGTACCAGGCTACGAAGCGGGCGAGACCGACGGCGAGCGGCGTCACCGGCGCGAACCCGGTCGCGGTGGCGAGACGGTCGATCGAGGCGTAAGTCTCCGGCACGTCGCCGGACTGCAGCGGCAGATAGCGCTTGATCGCCTTGCGGCCGAGGAGTCGCTCCATCTCGGCGATGAAAGTCTCGAGATCGACAGCCTGATGATTGCCGATGTTGTAGATCGCGAACGGCGCGCCGCTGAGCGGATCCGCGGGCGGCGTGCGCTGCAGAACGCGCACGACGCCTTCGACGATGTCGTCGACGTAGGTGAAGTCGCGACGCATCCGGCCGTGGTTGAAGACGCTGATCGGTTCGCCGGCCAGGATCGCGCGCGCGAAGAGCATGGGCGCCATGTCCGGCCTGCCCCATGGACCGTAGACTGTGAAGAAGCGCAGGCCCGTCGACGGCAGCCGGAAGAGATGACCGTAGCTATGGGCCATCAGCTCGTTGGACAACTTCGTGGCCGCGTACAGACTCACCGGGCGGTCGACGCGCTGGTCCTCGGAGAAGGGTAGCGTGTGGTTCGCTCCATAGACGCTCGAGCTCGAAGCGTAAACGAGGTGGCTCACCCCCGTATGGCGGCAACCCTCCAGCACTGCGCCGAAGGCTTCGATGTTGTTGCGCAGGTAGGCGCCTGGATTCGCCAGCGAGTAGCGCACGCCTGGCTGCGCCGCGAGGTGTGCGACATGCGTGAACCGGCCATTGCGAAGCACGGCCAGCGCGGCGGAAGCGTCGGCGAGATCCACATCATCGCAAGCCACCCCGGCGGCGGCGAGGCGCGCCGCCCGGGCCCGCTTGAGCCCGACGTCGTAGTACGGATCGAAATCGTCGACACCGAGCACTTGCATGCCATCGCGCTTGAGCCGCTCGGCGAGATGCATGCCGATGAAGCCTGCCGCACCGGTAACCAGGACCTTCATCGCTCAGCGCACGCGCTGCGCCTGCTCGAGCGCGCGCAGCTTTGCGTATTTGCAGAAGCTGTTGAAGCAGCCGATCGCGATGTGGGTGAAACCGGCCGCCCCGTCGAGGAAGCCGGCGCGCAGGAGATAGAAACGCGCGAAGCGAAGCAGCGGCGAGAAGACAAGCCGGACAATGGAAGAGCGCTCGCCACGCGCATACATCGCCTCGGCCTGCAGTGATGTGTAGCGATTCTGCTTCGCGAGATAGGCATCGAGAGACTCGCCCGAAGCATGCAGCAGATCGCCCTCGAGGCGGCCGATGCTGCCGTCGGCGAGAACATGCTCGTGCACGGCGTCGTCGCTCCAGCGCGCGCGCCGCCGGTCGAACAGGCGCACGCTCCAGTCGGGGTAGCCTTCGCCGTGGGCGAGCCAGCGGCCGAGGAATCGATTGCGTCGCGCCATCGCATACGCGCCGTGCTCGGGCCGGAGCAGCGCCGCGTGCAGCGATCTCTCGAGTGCGGACGACACCTCTTCGTCGGCATCGAGGCAAAGCACCCAGTCGTGCGTCGCTTGCGCGACCGCGAAATTCTTCTGCGCTCCGAAGCCGAGCCATTCATGGCTCAACACGCGCGCGCCCATGCGGCGCGCGATTTCTACGGTATCATCGTGGCTGCCAGAATCCACGACGATCTTCTCCGCCGCGAAACCCACCGAGGCCAGGCAGTCATGGAGTTGCGCGCCGGCATCGCGGGTGATGACCACGAGGGTCAGCGGAAGCGGGGGGAGCGGCTCGGACATCGCGTCAGACGTGGCAGCGCGCGCGGCAATCGTTCTTACTCCTCTGCGGCGCCTGGCAGGCGCTGCCATTCTACGTGCAAACCTCCCTGCGAGCCACCGCCATCGGGCGCTTGCGGGGCCTGCGGATCACTCGTCGGCATCGTGAGCGCGCGATGAATCGCATACTCGTCGTGCGCCCGTCGTCCCTCGGCGACATCGTGCATGCATTGCCGATCGTCCACGATCTGCATCGGCATCGCCCGGGCGTCGAGATCGACTGGGTCGTCGAAGAGCCGTTCATCGATCTGGTGGGCATGACCTGCGGCGTACGGCGCGTCATCGCCATCGCGCTCAGACGCTGGCGGCGGGGCGCGCTCGCGCGCTCGACCTGGGGGGAGATGCGCGCCTTCCGCCGCGAGCTCGCGCACGAGCGCTACGACGCCGTGATCGACCTTCAGGAGCAGGTGAAGGGAGCCTTGATCGCATGGTTCGCGCGCGGGCCGGTGCATGGTCCGGATCGCGCGAGCGTGCGCGAGCCGGCGGCCACACTCTTCTATCGGCACCGCTATCGCATCAACCCGCAGCAGCACCTGATCGACCGCTGCCGGCAGCTCGCCGGCAAGGCCCTCGGCTATGCACCTGCGGGGCCGCCGCATGTCGAGCTGCGTACGCCTGCCTTGCGCGATCCTC
The DNA here is from genome assembly GCA_036380055.1 of Casimicrobiaceae bacterium. Taxonomy (GTDB): domain Bacteria; phylum Pseudomonadota; class Gammaproteobacteria; order Burkholderiales; family Casimicrobiaceae; genus PALSA-1003. The sequence goes on along the minus strand of DASVFM010000001.1, from coordinate 22,294 downwards.
CGCCGGCGCCATACGCGGTATTCGTGCATGCAACGAGCCGCGCCGACAAGCTTTGGCCCGAGGCGGACTGGCGCGGACTGCTGGAGCATCTGAGCGGGCGCCAGCTGTCGGTCGTGCTGCCTTGGGGGACCCCTGCCGAGGCCGCACGCAGCGAGCGGCTCGCGGCGGGCTCGTCCAATGCAATCGTCCCCGGCCGGCTCGAGCTGCCCGAGCTCGCCGCGCTGCTGGCCCGCGCTGCGGTGGTTGTCGGCGTCGACACGGGGCTTACGCATCTGGCGGCAGCCCTCTCGGCGCCGACGATCGCCCTGTTCGTCGCGACCGACCCGCGTCTCGCCGGCGTGGCACGCTTGGGAGCTCACGCGCGCGACCTCGGCGGCGTGAGCCACGTGCCCGCGCTCGCGGAAGTCGTCGCCGCGACCGATCTGCTCCAAGGCCGGCGGGCAGTGGCGAGATGAGTCTGGCGCGCTCGCTATACACGCTGCTCGGTTGCGCCGTGCTGCCGTGGCTGCCGTTGCGCCTATGGTGGCGGGGGCGCCACGAGCCGGGTTATCGCATGCACATCGGCGAGCGCTTCGGCCGCTATGCGCTCAGAGACGTGCCCGCTTCCGGCCCTGTATTCTGGGTGCACGCAGTGTCGGTCGGCGAGACCCGCGCTGCCGCTCCACTGGTGCAACGCCTGCGCGGCGCGCACAGTGGCGCCACTATCGTAATGACGCACATGACCGCGACGGGACGAGAGGCCGGGCAGGCGCTCTTCGGCGGCGAGGTGACACAAGTCTGGCTGCCTTACGATTTGCCCTTTGCAGTGCGCGCGTTTTACCGGCGCTTCAAGCCCCTCGCCGGGTTCCTGCTCGAAACCGAGCTATGGCCGAACCTGATCGCCGAAGGACGGTCGTGCGGCGTTGCCCTTTATCTCGTCAATGCGCGACTCTCGCAGCGATCGGCGAGCCGTTACGCGCGATTTCCCGCGATCACGCGACCGATGCTCGGCGCGCTCGCGGGAGTGGCCGCACAGTCGGAAGCCGACGCCGGGCGCCTGTCGGCGCTTGGCGCGCCGACGCCGCTCGTGACGGGCAATCTCAAGTTCGACGTGACCGTTCCGCACGACACCGCCCAACGCGCCGCGGCACTGCGGCTTCGCCTCGGCGCGGGTCGCAGGATCTGGGTGGCCGGCAGCACCCGTGAAGGTGAGGAGGCGCTCATCCTCGACGCGCTCGCGAGGCGACCACTGCCCAGCGACACGCTTCTCGTCATCGTGCCGCGGCATCCGCAGCGCTTTGCTGCCGTTGCGGAGCTCCTTCAGGCGCGAAGCATCCCTTTCATCCGCCGCAGCGATGCTGACCGCACGGCGAGTCCCGATGTCGCTGTTGTTCTCGGCGATTCGATGGGAGAAATGCCCGCTTACTACGCCGCGGCGGATCTTGCCTTTGTCGGCGGCAGCCTTCTGCCTCTGGGAGGACAGAACTTCATCGAGGCGCTCGCCGTGGGCACTCCCGTTCTTATCGGACCGCACACCTTCAACTTCGCCGATGCGAGCGCCGGCGCGACCGAGGCGGGCGCCGCGCGGCGCGTAGCGGACGCGCAGGCGCTGATCGAGGCGGTTGCTTCGCTCCTTGTCGACGATGCGGTGCGCGCAGCGATGGGCCGGGCGGCGCGCGACTTTCACGCGCGCCATGCGGGGGCAACCGATCGCCTGTGGGGCTGGCTCGCCCCGCGCCTGCTCGCCCTGAACCCGAAAGGCTAGCCGCGCAGGTTGCGGTTGACGTCTTCGAGGTCGCTTTCCGAGAGCGTACCTACGGCCTGCTTGAGCCTGAGCCTGTTGATCACGAAGTTGTAGTAGGCCTGCGCGAGATTGAAGCGCGTCTGGTAGACCTGTTGCTGCTGGTTGAGCACGTCGAGGTTGGTGCGCACGCCGACCTCAAGTCCGACCTTGGTCGAATCATAGGACACCTGCGCCGAGGTGAGCGCCTGCTCGAGCGCTTTGATTTGTGCGAACCCGCTCGTCACGCCGGTGAACGCCGTCTGTGTCGAGAGCTGCGCCGCGCGGCGAGCTGCTTCCAGGTTCTGCCGACTCGACTCGAGGTTGGCCACCGCCTGGCGGACCTTCGACTCGATCGACCCGCCGAGATACAGCGGCACGTTGAGCTGCAGGCCGACGATACCCAGATGGGAGTCGAAGGCCAGGGGCGCGGTGGCGGCGGTTGTTGACGACGCTCCCGCATAGCCCTGGTTGAAGCTCGCCACCAGATCGAGCGTCGGGTAGTGGCCGGCGCGCTGCCGATCGACCTCCAGCACAGCGATATCGTAATTCGACTGCGCGATGCGCACTTGCAGATTGTCGTGCAGGCTCCTCTCGACCCACGGATCCAACGCGTTGGGGGCGGGCAGCTCCGGCTCGAACCTGCCGCCGACGCGCTTGAGCTCTTTCGGTGCGCGCCCGATGATCGCCCGCAGCGTCGCGATCTTGTTGTCGAGATCGTTCTGCACCGAGAGTTCCTGCGCCACAATCTGGTCGTATTTGGCCTGCGCGTCGTTGGTATCCGTGATCGTTGCGGTGCCGACCTCGAAATTGCGCTTCGCCTGCGCCAGATTCTCGCTCACCGCCGCCTTCTGGCTCTCGGTGAGCTCGATCGTGAACTGCGCGAGCAGCACGTCGAAATAGGCCTGCGAGACCCGCACGATGAGATCCTGCTGCGCCGATGCGAGCACATAATCGCTCTGCCCGATCGTCTGCTTCGCCTGGTCGTAGGCAACGAGGTTCTGCTTGCGAAACAGGGGCTGTGCGGCCGAGACCGTGTAGTTGTAGTTCGGATAGCGGGTACTGAACGTGATCTTCGGGTCGCTGTGCAGTCTTTCCCAGTAGTTCTGCTCGTTGGCAACGCCGGAGAGGCTCACCGACGGCAGCAGGTTCGCCAGCGCCTGCGGCCCGACCTCCTGAGTGGCCTGCCAGTTGGCCCGGGCCGCCGCGAGCGTGGGATCGTTCGCGACCGCTTCGTGATAGATCTGCAGCAGGTCCTCCGCGGACGCCGAACAGACCATCGCAGCGAAGGTCCCGCCGAGCAAAGTCGCAAGCGCCCGCTTCAGCGTAGGCTGTTTCATGTCTCTCGCTCTTGTTGGCTTGACAGGTCGGCGCTGCGGCGCCAGCGCCGCGTTCCTGCGCCACCTCACGTTCTTTCGCCTCAGAAAACGAACCGCTGCGGCTGCGGTGCGTTGCGCAGGGGCGTAATCACGGTCTCGAACAGATCCTCGGCCGCCACTGCGCCCGGTGCCGTCCAGCGCAGCAGCCGCGCGCTCATCACCGGCGCATCGCCGACCACTGCAAACAGGCGACCGCCCGGCCTGAGCTGCGCCAGCCACGAGTCGGGCAGCACCGGCGTGGAGCCCGTCAGCACGATCGCGTCATAGAGTTCCTGACGCCAGCCTCGCGCGCCATCGCCCTGCTCCAGGCGGACATTGCGGATGCCTGCCTCGGCGAGCCTTTTCTTTGCCTCGGCAGACAGCCGGAGGTTGATCTCGACGCTCACCACCTCGGCGCAGCTCCGCGCGAGCAGCGCCGTCAGGTAGCCGCTCCCGGTGCCGATTTCCAGCGCCGCGTCGTTTGGCTCGAGCTCGAGCTCCTGCAGCACCCGGGCTTCCATCTTCGGGGTCCACATTCGCTCGCCCTCGCCGAGCGGAACTTCCAGATCGGCGAAAGCAAGCGCCCGATACGCTGCGGGTACGAAGTTCTCCCGTCGCACCTGGAACAGCAGGTCGAGCACCTTCTGGTCGAGCACGTCCCAGGGCCGGATCTGCTGCTCGATCATGTTGAAGCGTGCCTGCTCGAAGTTCATCCTGCTCTCCCGCGGAGCCCGGATTATCGCACGTCAATCGCCGTGCGCAGGGGCTGCGGCAGTGTCCGTCCGGCGTGCCTCGCGCGCCACCCGCCGTGCCTTGTGCCACTCGAAGAGGCGATCGAGGTAAGTGTAGATCACGGGCACGACAACAAGCGTGAGCAGCGTGGACGTAATGACGCCGCCGATGATCGCGCGGCCCATCGGCGCCTGCGTCTCGCCGCTCTCGCCAAGGCCAAGCGCCAACGGCAGCATGCCGAAGATCATCGCCGCGGTCGTCATGAGAATCGGCCGCAGCCGCACCTGCCCGGCCGAGAGCAGCGCGTCGTGCAGCGCCGCGCCACCGCGACGCGCCCGGTTGGCGAAGTCCACAAGAAGGATGGCGTTCTTGGTCACCAGTCCCATCAGCATCACGAAGCCGATCATCGAGAAGATGTTGAGCGTCGTGTTGGTCAGCAACAGCGCGAGCAACACGCCGATCAGCGTGAACGGAAGCGAAGCCATGATCGCGATCGGCTGGGTGAAGCTCGCGAATTGCGAGGCGAGCACGAGGTAGATGAAGATCACCGCGAGGCCCAGCGCCGAGAACAGCGCAGCCTGCGATTCCTCGGTGTCTTCCTGCTGCCCCGCGATGACGAACCGGTAGCCGGGGGGAAGCTGCATCGTCTCTACAATTTTCTTGACGTCCTCGTTGACGTTGCCCGAAGGGCGTCCTTCCGCATTCGCGTAGAGCGCGACCCGCCGCTGCAGGTCCTGCCGCTTGATGATCTGCGGGCTGGTCGACTCGACGATCTCCGCCACCTGCCGCAACGGCACCATCCGCAGCTCTCCGTCGGGGCCGCGCTTGTTCGTGGAGATGTAGAGATTGCCCAGGTCAGAGGCAAGACGACGTCCTTCCTTCGGGAGCTGTATGTTGACTTCGTAATTCTGGCCATCGGGGCCGAGCCAGTAGGTCACCGTCTCGCCAGCGAGCAGCGGGCGCACCGTCTGACCCACCTGCTGCACCGTGATTCCGAGATCGGCGGCGGCATCGTTGTTCAGGTGGATCGAGAGGGCGGGGTTGAGCGCCTTCTCCGAGATTTCCAGGTCGGCGATCCCCGGGACCTTGGCAACCTTGTCGGCGAACTCGTTGATCAGCTGCTTCAAGGTGTCGGGGTCGGGGCCGAGCAGGTTGACCCACACCGGCCGATCGTAGCCGAGCGCGAGCTCGATACCGGGTATCGGCTTGAGCGCGGCGCGGATCTCGCGCTCGAGGTCCTTTTGCGACCGTGCGCGAGAGGTGCGCTCGGTCAGCTTCAGGTCCACCCGCGCGTAGTTGCGGCCGTCCCAGCTGCCCACCGTCGTCATGGCGAGAACGATCTCGGGGAACCGCTTGAGGACTTCCTCCACCTCGCGCACCTTCAGATCGGTCGACTCCAGGCTCGTGCCCACAGGCGTGTTGAGGCGCAGCGAGATGAAGCTTTCGTCGACCTGCGGCGAAAATTCCTTGCCTATCAAGGGGAGCAGCGCAAAGCTGCCGAAGAATATGAGCACCGCAGCCCAGAGCACGATGCCGCGATTGGTGATGGTGACCCAGCGCGGCCTGAGGGCGCGCCACTCGCGGGTCCGGATCGCCGTCCACACGCCGATGGTCGGAACGTAGAGCCTTCGGTGCGTATCCCGGATCGCCCATTCGAGCAGCTTCCCGTAGACGGAGTGGACCCGCTCGACAACGCTTTCCACGCGGTCCATGAAACGGCCAAGCCACGGCACCTTGGAGAAGCGCGACCCGGGCGGATCGCGCCACACCGAGGAAAGCATCGGGTCGAGCGTGAAGCTCACGAACAGCGACACCAGCACAGCCACCGCGACCGTGAGGCCGAACTGTAGAAAGAACTGGCCGACAATGCCCTTCATGAAAGCGATGGGGACGAACACGGCGACGATCGCGAAGGTCGTCGCCATGACGGCGAGCCCGATCTCGTCGGTTCCTTCACGCGCCGCGGCGACATGGCTCTTGCCCATCCCCAGATGCCGCACGATGTTCTCGCGCACGACGATCGCGTCATCGATCAGCAGCCCGATGCACAGCGATAACGCCATCAGCGTCATCATGTTGAGCGTGAAGCCCGCCGCGTAGAGGGCGATGAACGTCGCGATCACCGCGATAGGCAGCGTGAGCCCAGTGATAATGGTGCTGCGCCACGAGTGCAGGAACAGGAACACGATCAGCACGGTGAGCAGCGCGCCTTCGATGATCGTTGCCCTGACCTGCTGTATGCTGCGTTCCACCTGCTCGGCCTGCGAGTAGACAAGCTGCACGTCGACGTCCTGGGGCAACCGACCTTTGAGCGAGGCCAGTCCATCGGCCACACCGCGGCCTACCTCGACGATGTTCGCGTCCTGCGCCTTGCGGAGGTCGATCGTGATTGCCGGCCGGCCATTGATGCGGGAGATCGAGTCGAGCTCCTTCTCGCCGTCGATGACGTCCGCCACCTGAGAGAGGTAAACCGGGCCCCCGCCCTGCTGCATGACGATGATGCGGGCGAACTGCGCGGGGTCCTTGATCTTGCCTTCGACGCGAACGATCGAATCGTTGTGTCCGCGCGTAATGCGCCCGGCAGGAACGTCTTGGTTGGCGTTCTGCACCGCGGTCATCACCTGATCGACGCTGATGCCCAGCGAAGCGAGCGCCGACGGCTTGACCTGGATGAGGATCTGCCGCGTGACGCGCCCGTTGACGTCTACCTGGGCGACGCCCGGGATGTTTTCGAGGACCTTGACGATCGTCTGGTCGGTGAGTGCGGTCAGCTCGCGCAGCTCGACCGTCGGTGAGACCACCGCGAGCTTGACGGTCGGCCGGTTGTCCTCGATCTCGGCGCGTACGACCTGCGGGTCCTTGACGTCGCGCGGGAAGCTGGGTCGGACGAGCGCAATCTTGTCCCGCGAATCCTGGATCGCGCGCGTGATGTCGGTGCCCATCCTGAACTGGACGAACACCTGGCTTCGCCCCTCGCGCGAATTGGAATAGATGCGCTTGACGCCCGATACCGTGTTGACCGCGTTCTCGATCGGCTTGGTCACATCGGTCTCGACGGCCTCGGGCGAAGCGCCCGGATAGGAGGTCTCGACGTCCATGAACGGGAGGGTGACGTCGGGCATCTGCTCGACGCGCAGGCGCGCATACGAGAAGATCCCAAGCACCACGATGCCCACCATGACCATCGCGGCGAAGACGGGGTTTTTTATCGAGACGCGAGTTATCCACATGGGGCTATCCCCTCAGCTACGGCGCGACTGCGCGCCTGTCAGTCTGTCAGGTTGCGCCAGCCGACTTGGAAGGCGTCGCGGACCGCACCAGGGCCGGCAGGCCTACCTTGAGATTGTCGAACGGCGCGGCGAGCACCGGCACCTTGGCCGGCAGCGCATTCTTGATCTCAACCCGCCCGGCCGCGTCGTCCCGCCGGCCCACTGTCACGATGCGCCGCGTGAGCTTTCCATCCTCGACAGTCCAGACGAAGGTCTGCCCGGCTTCGGTGCGGATCGAGATGGCAGGCAGGGTAGGCACCGGAGCTCCCGCGTCCAGGGTTACTTTCCCGGTCCCGAACATCCCGCCGCGTAATGCGGCATCCGGATTCGGAATATGGATGAACACGAGAATTGCCCGCGTCCCCGCCTCGGTGGTCGGGCTGATGCGCTCGATGGTCCCTTTGAAGTGGCGCTCGCCGAAGCCGTCGATGGCGAGATCCACCGTCATGCCGATGCGCAGCTCCGGGACGTCGTTGGCGGGTACCATGGCCTGCAGCTCGAGCCGACTCAAGTCGACGATGGTCACCAGCGGCGCGTCGAAGCTGACCTTCTCGCCTGGCTGTACGTGCCGCTTGGCCACGGTTCCCGAAAGCGGCGCCATCACCACCGCATCGCGCAGCGCGTTGCGAGCGAGCTGTACTTGCGCCTCGTTGGACTTCAGCGTCCCCTGCGTCACCGAAAGGTTGCTCTCAACGGTATCGTAGGCGGTCTGCGAAATGAAGTTCTGCTTGAGCAGCAGCTGGTTCTGCGTCCGCTGCTTCTCGGCCAGCGCGAGCTGGGCGCGGCTCGACTCGAGCGCGCCTATCCGATCGGTGAGCTTCGCTTCGAGGTCCGCGGTGTCGAAGCGCACGATGAGCTGACCGCTCCTTACGGCCTCGCCTTCGCGCACGGTCACCTGCCTGACTTCGCCCGAAACCTTGGCCTTGACGGTCGTCTGGTCGATCGGCTGGAGGGTGCCGGAGAGGGGAAGCCAGCGCGTCAGCGAGCGGGGCTCGACGAAGGCGACGTCGGCCGCTGCGAACTCCAGCGTGACCGGCGCAGCCTTATCCTCCTTGGTTGCCTTGCTTGCCCGCAGTGCCACGCTCGCCGCGGCCGCTCCGACGATGCACAGCGCGGCTACGAGCCCGATCCAGTGTCGCTTGGTGAACCTTCGTGCCATGATTTTCACCCGTCTTACGGGGACGATCCTCGCGCGGACCCGCGTTGTACGCAGCCACGCCCGGAAGCTTTGATGCTGCGGCCGCCAGCCCCGGATTCGAAAAATGCGCGAGTTTAGGCCCCCCGGCGGGCCTGCGACAAGCTTGAACCGACGAAACGCCAAGGTGCTGAGGGCAGATGCGCCTACCGCCGATGAAGCGCACGGCGCGGGGCGCCTAGAGGCGAGCCAAAGGGGCGTCCTAATTGACAGGGCATCGTCCCGGGATAAATAATTATGGGTTAGACATTTGTCTTGTCCCCGTTCACCCCCTTTTCGGAGGAAAATTCATGAGAATCAACCGCCCGCTCGGGCTTACGCTCGTCGCCGCGGCGCTAGCCGTCGCGTACGGCTGCGGCAAGGAAGAACCCGCGAAACAAGCTGCAGCGCCCGCCGCGGCGCCCGCGGCACCGGCCATGCCGGAAGTCGTGGTCAAGGTCGGACACGTCGGCCCGACGACAGGCCCTCAGGCGCACCTCGGCAAGGACAACGAGAACGGCGCCCGGATGGCGATCGACGACGCGAACGCGAAAGGCGTCGTGATCGACGGCAAGAAGATCAAGTTCGAGCTCGATGCCCAGGACGACCAGGCGGACCCGAAGCAGGGCACGATCGTCGCCCAGAAGCTGGTCGACGACAAGGTTTCCGGCGTAGTCGGGCACCTGAACTCGGGTACGTCGATTCCGGCCTCGAAGATCTACAACGACGCGGGTATCCCGATGGTTTCTCCGTCGGCGACAAACCCGAAGCTCACACTGCAAGGGTTCAAGAACGTGTTCCGCGTGATGGCGAACGACGTGCAGCAGGGCAGCGTCATCGGCAAGGCAGCGGTCGAGACCCTGGGTGCCAAGAAGATTGCGATCATCGACGACAAGACCGCGTACGGCGCGGGGCTCGCCGACGAAACCGAGAAAGCCGCCAAGGCTGCCGGCGCGACCATCGTCGCGCGCGAATACACCAACGACAAGGCGACCGACTTCAAGGCGATTCTCACCAAGATCAAGGCCAAGCAGCCCGACGTCATCATGTACGGCGGGATGGACGCGCAGGGCGGCCCGATGGTCAAGCAGATGAAGGAGCTCGGCATCAAGGCCAAGTACATCGCCGGCGACGGCGTGTGCTCGACCGAGTGGCCGAAGCTCGCCGGCGGCGCGGCGGAAGGCCAGTACTGCACGCAGGCCGGGCTCCCGCCCGACAAGATGCCGAACGCCAAGGACTTCGTGACGCGGTTCACGGCCAAGTACGGTCCGATCCAGGTTTACGCCCCGTACGCCTATGACGCGGCCAACACGCTGATCGCGGCAATGCAGAAGGCCAACTCAACCGATCCGGCGAAGTACCTTCCGACGCTCGCGAGCATCTCCTACGACGGCATCACCGCCAAGATCGAGTTTGACGAGCACGGCGACACCAAGAACGGCGCCATTACGCTCTATGAAGTGAAGGACGGCAAGCTCGTTCCGATGGCGATCAACTTGGGCGGCAAGACCGAATCGCTTATGGCGGCAGCCCCGGCGATGGCGCAGCCCGCGATGAAGATGGAAGAAAAGAAGAAATAAGCATCCGCAACTGACTTGCAGACGGCGCCCCGCGGGGCGCCGTTTTTGCGTCCGGTCTAGCACTCCGCGCGCGGGGATTGCGGGAGCGACGCGCGCAGCGGAGAATCGGGCCGGCATCGATCACTGGGTCGAACGGGGGTAACTGCGTGGATATCCTCCTGCAGCAGCTGATCAACGGCTTGACGCTGGGCAGCGTCTACGCGCTGGTCGCGCTGGGCTACACGATGGTCTACGGAATCATCGGGCTCATCAACTTCGCGCACGGCGAAGTCGTGATGATCGGTGCGATGGTCTCGCTGTCGGTCATAACGTCGCTGCTCGGCGCGCACGTGGAGCTTCCCACGGCCGTTCTGATTCTGGCCGGCCTCGTGGTGGCGATCGCGGTGTGCATGGCGATCGCGTACGCGATGGAAAAGATTGCCTACCGGCCGCTGCGCAAGGCGCCGCGGCTCGCTCCGCTGATCACGGCGATCGGCATGTCGATCATCCTGCAGAACGTCGCGCTGGTCATCTGGGGCCGGAACTACCGGACCTTTCCCACGCTGCTCAATCCCAAGACCTATAACGTCCTCGGCGCCTCGATGACCGATCTGCAAATGCTGATCGTCGTGCTCGCGGCGCTGCTCATGGGCGGGCTCGTGTTCGTCGTGCAGCGCACGCGGCTGGGCATGGCCATGCGCGCCACGGCGCAGAACCCGCAGGTCGCCGGGCTCATGGGCATCGACATCAACGTTGTGATCTCTGCTGCTTTCGTGATCGGCGCGGCGCTTGCCGCTGTTGCCGGACTGATGGTGATGACCTATTACGGCATTGCCCACTATTACATGGGATTCCTCCTTGGCCTGAAGGCGTTCACGGCGGCGGTGCTGGGCGGCATCGGCAATCTCGCCGGCGCCATGCTCGGCGGAGTCCTGCTCGGGATCATCGAAGCTCTTGGCGCGGGCTATATCGGTGACATATCGAACATCTGCGGCTTTCCTTGGCTCTCCGACTCGCTGCGCGAGCAGTGTGCGACGAGCAACGGCTACGTGAGCCTCTTCGGCAGCAACTACCAGGACGTGTTTGCCTTCTTCGTCCTCATCCTCGTCCTTATATTCCGCCCGTCCGGTCTGCTCGGCGAGCGCGTAAGCGAGCGCGCATAGGCATGCGCGCGGCAACGTCAGAGGCAGATCCGTGACCCGCAGACGCAAGACAGCCATCCCGGCGAAAGCCTGGGCGGGAGTGGCACTCATCGCCGTCGCGCTGGCGCTGCTCCCCTTCGTCGCCGGGCTCGTCGGCCAGACCTGGGTGCGCATCCTCAACTTCGCGATGATCTACATCATGCTCGCGCTGGGGCTGAACATCGTGGTGGGATTCGCCGGCTTGCTCGACCTCGGATACATCGCCTTCTACGCGGTCGGCGCGTACATGTACGCCCTGCTCGCCTCGCCGCACTTCGACATCCACCTGCCGTTTTGGGTGATCCTGCCGATGGGCGCGGCGCTCGCCTGCATCTTCGGCGTGCTCCTCGGCGCACCGACGCTCAAGCTGCGCGGCGACTATCTCGCGATCGTGACGCTCGGCTTCGGCGAAATCATCCGCATCTTCCTCAACAACCTGAACGCACCGATCAACATCACCAGCGGACCCCAGGGAATCAACCTGATCGACCCGTTCCGGATCGACGGTTTCTCCTTCTCCCGCACGCAGAGCATCCTCGGCGTCGCGTTTTCCGGGCCGCAGAAGTACTACTACATGCTGCTCCTGATCACCATCGCAGTGATCGTCATCAACCTGCGCTTGCAGAACTCGCGCCTGGGCCGCGCGTGGGAGGCGATTCGCGAGGACGAGGTTGCAGCCAAGGCGATGGGAATCAACACGCGCAACGTGAAACTGCTCGCCTTCGCCATGGGGGCGTCCTTCGGCGGCATTGCCGGCGGAATATTCTCGGCGACGCAGGAATTCGTGAGCCCCGAGAGCTTCGGGCTGTTCGAGTCGATCATCGTGCTGGCGATGGTCGTTCTCGGGGGCATGGGGAACATTCCCGGCGTGATCCTCGGTGCCATCCTGCTGACGCTGCTGCCCGAGTTCTTGCGCGCGACGATGGAGCCGCTGCAAAACGTGCTCTTCGGCCGGGTGCTGCTCGACGCAGAGACGGTGCGCCTGCTCGTGTTCGGCATCGCCCTGGTCGTGATCATGCTGTACCGGCCCGCCGGGCTCTGGCCATCGGCAGTGCGCAAGCGCGAACTCGAGTCCGCGAAGACCGCCGGCTGATGAGCGCACTCACCCTTCTCGTCGCCAAGGACATCTCCAAGCGCTTCGGCGGCGTCCAGGCGCTCGCCGACGTCTCGTTCACCATCAATCACGGCGAGATCTACGGGCTGATCGGGCCAAACGGCGCCGGGAAGACGTCGCTCTTCAACGTCCTCACCGGAATCTACGACCCGGACGATGGCTCGTTCATGTTCGACGGCGAGCCCCTCGACCACATGAAGCCGAACCAGGTGGCCGAGCGCGGCATCGCCCGGACGTTCCAGAATATCCGCCTGTTCCAGAATCTGTCGGCGCTGGAAAACGTGATGATCGGCCGGCACGTGCGCACGAAAGCGGGTGTGTTCGGCGCGATTCTGCGCGACAAGGGCACGCTCGCCGAGGAAGCCGCGATCGAGAAGCGCTCGTACGAGCTCCTCGAATACGTGGGCGTGGCGAAGCGCGCCAACGACCTTGCCAAGCATCTCGCCTACGGCGACCAGCGGCGGCTGGAGATCGCCCGCGCGCTCGCCACGGAGCCGAGGCTGCTCGCCCTCGACGAGCCTGCGGCGGGAATGAACGCCACCGAGACCCAGGCTCTGAAGCGGCTGCTCGAGGAGATCCGCCGCGACGGCACCACGATCCTCCTCATCGAGCACGACATGAAACTCGTGATGAGCGTGTGCGACCGGGTGCTCGTGCTCGATTACGGCAAGAAGATCGCCGAGGGGAGCGCAGCCGAAGTGCAGAACGATCCGAAGGTGATCGCCGCCTACCTCGGCAGCGACGTGACCCTGAACTTGAAAGGTGCCGCATGAGCCCCCGGCGAGGGGCCCCGCGCAGCGGGGATCGCGGGCAGGCGAATTGCGCCCGCTCCCGACGCGCGAGATTTCGCATCGCCCGATTCGCGCACAAGGAGGGAGCCGCATGAGCCCCCGGCGAGGGGCCCCGCGCAGCGGGGATCGCGGGAGGAGCCGCATGAAGGAGGGGGTCTAGCGTGTCGGCACCGCTGCTCGAGCTGAAGCGCGTGCGGGTCGCTTACGGCGGGATCCAGGCGGTCAAAGGCATCGACCTCGCCGTCAGCCGCGGTGAGCTTGTCTGCCTTATCGGCGCGAACGGCGCGGGCAAGACGACCACCCTGCGCGGCATCACCGGGCTCCAGCCTGTAAAGAGCGGCAGCATCCACTACGACGGCGAAGACATCACCGGCAAGCCCGCCTTTCAGCTCGTGCGCAAGGGTCTGTCCATGGTGCCCGAGGGGCGCGGGGTCTTCGGTGCGCTGACGATCGAGGAAAACCTCGCCATGGGCGCGTACGCGCGTAGCGACCGTGCGGCGATACGGTCGGATGTCGAGCGCGCGTTTCAGCTTTTCCCGCGGCTCAAGGAACGGCGCCGGCAGACCGCGGGAACCCTCTCGGGCGGGGAGCAGCAGATGCTCGCCATGGCGCGGGCCCTGATGTCGCGACCGAAGCTGCTCCTGCTCGACGAGCCATCGATGGGCCTCGCGCCGCTGATGGTGCAGAAGGTCTTCGAAACTGTCCTGACGATCTCCAAGGAGGGGGTCACCATTCTGCTGATCGAGCAGAACGCCAAGCTCGCGCTCGAGGTCAGCGGCCGCGGTTACGTGATGGAGAGCGGCGAGATCACGCTTCACGGGGAAGCGAAGACTCTGCTCTCCGACCCGAAGGTGCGCGCGGCCTACCTCGGCGAAGCCGCGTAACTTCAGGAGAAGCCGGTCGCGATGACCGAGCCGCCGTCGCCCGCCGCGTCACTCATCCCGCGCTCGCGGCCGCCGCTGCAAGCATTCCTCTGGTTCCAAACCGGCTTGCGTCTCTTCAAGCGCGCGCCGGCCCGCTGGTGTGCACTTGGCGCGATCACGCTCGCGAGCAAGCTTCTCCTCGAGCTCGTGCCTGGCGTCGGCCGCGCGGCCGCCGAGGTGATCGTCCCCGTCATCGAGTGCGGGCTGCTGCTCGGCGCGGCAGCGCTCGATCGCGGCTCGCCGCTCGAGCTCCGCTACGCGCTCGCCGCCTTCCGCGCGCCGCCCGGTGCGCTGGCTGCCATCGTCGTGGCCTCGCTCGTGGTGTCGGCCGCCGAGTTCGGCGTCGCCTATACCCTGGCAGGCGCGAACCTCCTCGCCGATCCATCGGACCCGCGTTTGACGCCCGACGTCCTGCTCACGGTGATCGCCACGGCGACATTCGTGTCCCTGCCCCTGCTCTTCGTGCCAATGGCGGCGTTGTTCGAGGACGCGGGCTTCGTTCGTGCATTCGCGCGGAGCCTGCAGGGTTTCGCGGTGAACGCGCCGTCGCTCGTGCTCTTCGGGCTGCTTTCGCTCGCGCTGACCCTCGTCGGCCTGCTGACTTTCTGGATCGGGCTGATCGCGGTGTTTCCGCTGATCGCAGCCGCGAGCTTCGCTGCGTGGAGCGACATCTACGCGTCGCCCGAGTCGGTCAGAGCGTACTAGCGATCTCGAAGTCGAACAGGTCTGTCATCGTCGACGGCTCGACGGTGACCGACGTTACCCGTGCCGCCGGCGGCCCGCGGTGCGCCCATGCGATCACGGCTTCGATATGCTCCTCGGGTCCGCTCAGCAGAGCCTCGACCGTCCCGTCGCGCCGGTTGCGGACCCAGCCTCCCAGTCCGCGGGAGCGCGCTTCGTCCGCCAGCGCGTAGCGAAAGCCCACGCCCTGCACCCGGCCGCCGATCCTCACGCAGCGCGCGATTCTCGGGGCCGCGCTCATCGAGGCTGTGTGAGGCCCCGCGCGAGCAGCAGGAGGCCGAGCATCGTCTTCACGTCGGTTATCTCTCCCCGGTCGAGCCAGCCCAACGCCTCTTCCAGCGTCGCGTCGAAGGTTTCCACGAATTCGCCTGCATCGGGGCGCGCGCCCACGTGCTCGAGACCCTCGGCGACGTAGATGTCGATTCGTTCGGTCGAATACGTGATGAGCGGATGCAGCGTCGACGCGTACGACCAGCGCCGAGCTGTGTATCCTGTCTCCTCGAGGAGCTCGCGCCGCGCGGTGTCCAGCGGTTCCTCGCCAGGATCGATCTTCCCGGCCGGGAACTCGATGAACACGCGCGCGAGCGGATAACGATACTGGCGCTCGAAGAGGAGCTTTCCGTCCGGCAGCCACGGCACTACCATCACGGCGCCCGGGTGAACGATGTACTCGCGCGTCGCCGTGCTCCCGTCGGGGAGGCGCACCGTGTCGCACTTCACGTGCAGCAGCTTGCCCTGGAACACGTCGTCCGAGGCGATCGTCGTCTCGACCAGGTGCGCGTCTTCGTTTTTCTTCACGAGAGCCAGTCGCGCACGACGAGAAAATCGGAGTACAGCTTCGCCTCGGCGCTGCCTGGGGCAGGCCGCCAGTCGTAGCGCCATCGCACCACGGGTGGCAACGACATCAGGATCGCCTCGCTGCGGCCGTTCGATTGCAGACCGAACAGGGTCCCGCGATCGTAGACGAGGTTGAATTCGACGTAACGGCCGCGGCGGTAGGCTTGAAAATCGCGCTCGCGCTCGCCATAGGGGGTAGCCCTGCGCCGCTCGAGGATCGGCTCATACGCCGGCAGGAAATGATCACCGACGCTCATGGTGAGCGCGAAGCAGTGCTCGAAGCCGTTGTCGTTGAGATCATCGAAGAAGATGCCGCCGATCCCGCGCGGCTCGTTGCGATGGCGAAGAAAGAAATACTCGTCGCACCAGCGCTTGAATCGCGGGTGGTACTCGGACCCGAAGGGCGCCAGCGCGTCGCGGCACTGCTCATGAAAGTGGCGGGCGTCCTCCTCGAATCCGTAGTAGGGCGTCAAGTCCATGCCGCCACCGAACCACCAGAGATCTTCGGCGCCTTCCTTGCGGGCGCTGAACAGACGCACGTTCATGTGCACCGTCGGCGCGTAGGGATTCACCGGATGCAGCACCAGCGAAACGCCGAGGACCTCGAAGGCGCGCCCGGCAAGCTGGGGACGCGTAGCGGTAGCCGATGGCGGGAGGCGATCGCCACGGACGTGCGAAAAATTTACTCCACCGCGCTCGAGGACCCCGCCTTCCTCGACGATGCAGGCGAGTCCACCGCCACCCTCCGCGCGCTGCCAGCTGTCGCGACGGAAGGCGCGCCCCTCGAGCGCTTCCAGCCGCGCCACGATGCGGCTCTGCAGATCCGTGAAGTAGGTTCGCGCGCGAGTGAGATCCATGGGGTTATCGGGCGTGCAACGACGTCGATGCTAGCAAAGGCGCGGGCGGCTGTTAACGCCGCTTGCTCGCCGGTCTTCAGCGCTTCTGCGAGCCGATTGCGCGATAGCCGATGTCAGTGCGGTACTGCATGCCGTCGAAATGAATCGAACGCACGGCGGCGTAGGCCGTGCGCTGCGCCTGGCGCACCGTCTCGCCGAGCGCGGTCACGCAGAGCACCCGTCCGCCGCTGGTCACGACCGTGTCGTCGGCGCGCGCGGTCGCGGCGTGGAACACGCAGCAATCGGCGGGCGCGGCGTCGAGCCCGGAAATTGCATCGCCCTTGCGCGGCTGCTCGGGGTATCCTGCCGCCGCGACCACGACGCCCAGCGCCGCACGACGATCCCACTCCGCGTCCACGAGATCGAGCGTCCCCTCGAGCGCGTGCTGCAGCAACTCGACCAGGTCGGATTTGAGCCGCATCATGATCGGCTGCGCCTCGGGGTCGCCGAGACGGCAGTTGAACTCGAGGGTGCGCGGTGCGCCTGCCGCATCGATCATCACGCCCGCGTAGAGGAACCCGGTGTAGGGCATGCCTTCGGCCGCCATGCCGCGGATCGCCGGCAGGATGATCTCGCGCATGATCCGCGCGTGCACCGACGGCGTCACCACGGGCGCCGGAGAGTACGCGCCCATGCCGCCCGTGTTCGGACCGCGGTCGCCGTCGAGGAGGCGCTTGTGATCCTGTGAGGACGCGAGCGGCAGGGCGTGCTCGCCGTCGGCCATCACGATGAAGCTCGCCTCCTCGCCGGCGAGGAACTCTTCGATGACGACCCGCGCCCCGGCTTCGCCCAGGCGACGATCGCCCAGCATCGCATCGATGGCGGCGTGGGCCTCGCCCGCTGTTGCCGCTACGACGACTCCCTTGCCGGCGGCGAGGCCGTCCGCCTTGACGACGATGGGCGCTCCGCTGGCGTCGACGTAGGCGTGCGCCGCGGGAGCATCGCTGAAGGTTGCGTAGGCGGCCGTCGGTATCGCGTGCCTCGCCATGAACGCCTTGGCGAAGTCTTTCGAGCTTTCGAGTTGCGCAGCCGCCCGCGTCGGGCCGAAGATCCTGAGGCCCTCTGCACGGAACGCATCGACGAGCCCCGCGGCGAGCGGCGCTTCGGGCCCCACCACGGTCAGGGTGATCTGCTCGCGTTTCGCAAAGCGCACGAGTTCCTCTGCGCCCGCAACCTCGACGTTGATCAGCCCTTCCTCGCGCTCCGTCCCGGCGTTGCCCGGCGCCACGAACACCCTGGCCACGCGCGGCGATCGCGCGATCCTCCAGGCAAGCGCGTGCTCGCGCCCGCCGCCGCCGATCACCAGGACTTTCAAGGCGCCGCCCGCCTGACCCTTGTCGCTGCTCGTGTCGCAACGCTCACTTCAGGTCGATCTTCCCGAAGATGTAGAGCACGCTGCCGTGGTTGATGCCGCCGTTGAGCTTCGGTATGTAGGCGGTGAGAACCTCGGTCGTGCCATGGCGCAGCGTGGCCAGCGGAAGCGCGGCCGGGAAGGGCCATCCGTTCGCGATGTCCGGCCGTTGCACGATCGCAGCGGCGAAGCCGAGTCCGAACTGGAGCTTCTCGCGCTCTCCCCAGTACGTTCGCCATGCGTAGCCAAGGTTAAATTGCGCAGTCTTGTGAGAATCCTCGAACACCAGGAAGAACACGTCCTCAGTGTAGCCCTCCTCGGGATGGTCGCGCGCCTTCGACACGCCCAAGCCCCAGGCATTCTCGTTCTCCGTCGCGCGAGTTTCAGGCGACCAGTCGTAGGGAAGGTGCCACTGGTAGCCGGAAAGGAGCAGCGCGTTGTCACCCTCTTGGTAAGTGTCCACCACGTGGCGGCAGCCGAACTCCAGCCATTTACCGAAATCTGCGCATTCGAGCGCCACTGCCGTGCCCGGCAGCACGCATGCGACGACACCCACGAGTACCCATCGCTTCAAGACGATTCCCCTCTGCTGACCGGACGCGGATCAGTGCCGGAAATGCCGTATGTCGGTGAAGACCATCGCGATGCCGCGCTCGTCGGCCGCCGCGATCACTTCGGCGTCGCGCATGCTACCACCTGGTTGAATCACCGCAACCGCCCCGTTGTCGGCAACGACATCGAGCCCGTCCCGGAAGGGAAAGAAGGCGTCCGAGGCCACGACCGAGCCGGCGAGCGAGAGCCCCGCGCTGGCCGCCTTCATCGCCGCGATCCGCGTCGAGTCCACACGGCTCATCTGACCCGCGCCGATGCCGAGCGTGCGGCCACCGCTGCCATACACGATGGCGTTCGACTTGACGTACTTCGCCACGCGCCATACGAAGCGGAGATCGGCGAGCTGCGCGTCGGTGGGCGCTTTGCGCGTGACCACCCTGATTTCCTCCGGGCCCGCCTCGGTCTGATCCGCGGTCTGCAGCAGCATCCCGCCGCCCACCCGCTTGAAATCCCAGGGCAAGGCAGGTGCGCTTGTCGCGGGCGACACCGCCAGCACGCGCACGTTCGCCTTCTTCGCCATGCGCGCGAGCGCCTCTTCGGTGTAGGCCGGCGCGATCACGACTTCGACGAACTGCGCCCCGAGAGCGTCCACGGTATCGGCGTCCACCTTCCGATTGAAGGCGATGATCCCGCCGAACGCCGAGGTTGGGTCGGTCATGAAGGCTGCTCGATAGGCATCGAGCGGCGTCGCGGCGATCGCGGCCCCGCAGGGGTTGGCGTGCTTCACGATCACACACGCCGGCTCGGCGAAGCTGGCGACGCATTCGACCGCCGCATCGCTGTCGGCGATGTTATTGTAGGAAAGCTCTTTGCCTTGAAGCTGCCGGTAAGTCGCGATCGTGCCCGCAGCGGGAGCCTCGTCGCGATAAAAGGCAGCCCGCTGATGCGGATTCTCTCCGTAGCGCAGGTCCTGCAGCTTCACGCCCTGCCAGGTGAAGCGCTCCGGGAACTCGCTACTCTGCGCGCCGGCCAGATCACGGGCCGTAAGGTAGTTGCTGATCGCGCCGTCGTACGCCGCCGTGTGCGAAAAGGCCTTCTGCGCCAGCCGAAAGCGGGTGCTCGCAGACAGTGTCACATTGCTCGAGCGGAGCTCAGCAAGCAGCGCAACGTAGTCCGCCGGGTCGACAACGACGCCCACGTGCGCATAGTTCTTCGCCGCGGCCCGCACCAGCGTTGGCCCGCCGATGTCGATGTTCTCGACCGCTTCCCCCAACGTGCAGCCGGCGCGCGCAACGGTTGCGCGGAACGGATAGAGGTTGACCACGACGAGGTCGATCGCCGGGATGCCGTAAGCTTTCAGCGCTGAAACGTGCTCGGGGACGTCGCGGCGGGCGAGAATGCCGCCGTGTACCTTCGGGTGCAGGGTTTTCACCCGCCCGTCGAGCATCTCGGGAAAGCCCGTGTAGGCGGCCACCTCGGTGACGGGGAGCCCCGCCTCGACGAGCGTCCGGGCCGTGCCGCCGGTCGACAGGAGCTTCACGCCCAGGCCGGAGAGGCCCCGCGCGAAATCAACGAGCCCGGTCTTGTCCGATACCGACAGCAGCGCCTGCGTGATCGGGCCAACCATCGCGCCGCCGATGGACTAAAGCGCTACCTAGCGAATCCCGTATTTGGAAAGCTTCGTGCGCAGGGTGTTGCGGTTCAGCCCCAGCATGTCCGCGGCCTGGCTCTGGTTGCCGTTGGCGCGGTGCATGATCGTTGCAAGCATGGAGCGCTCGACGTTGGCAATCACCATGTCGTAGATGCCGTGCGGCGCCTCCCCGTCCAGCTTGCGGAAATACTCGTCGAGCGACTTCTCCACGCTGCGGCAGATCTCATTGCCGCCATTCAGGCGAACGGTTTTTCTCATGCGGCCAGGGCCTCCTCTTCCCTTGACCCCGTGGCGCGCAATCGGGCGCGGTGTTCAAGCCGCTCCCCGAGCGCGGCAAGGCGATCGAAAAATCTGTTGACCGCGGCGATCTGTGCCGCCGACGTCTCGAGCTGGTTGATTTCCTGGCGGAACGCCTCGCCTCCGACGAACTCGCTCGCGTACCACCCCAAATGCTTGCGCGCGATGCGCACGCCCGCTGCCTCGCCGTAGAAGGCGTAGTGCTCGGCGAGGTGCTCGAGCACGAGGCGCCGTATTTCTTCCACGCGCGGCTGCGGCGGCATCTCGCCGTGCGCGAGGTAGTGTCGGATCTCGCGGAAGATCCACGGCCGTCCTTGCGCCGCCCTACCTATCATGACCGCGTCGGCGCCCGTGCGCTCAAGCACTTCCCTGGCCTTCTCGGGTGAGTCGATATCGCCGTTCGCGGTGACCGGTATGGACACGGCGCGCTTGACCTCGGCGATCGTGTCGTAGTCCACAGGACCGACGAACCCGCACTCGCGCGTGCGCCCGTGGACCGAGAGCGCGGCGATTCCGGCCTCCGCGGCGATCCGTGCCACCCGCACTGCGTTGCGATGCTGACGATCCCAGCCCGTGCGGATCTTGAGGGTCACCGGAACCTCGACGGCCCTGACTACGCTGGCGACAATCGCCGCGACGAGAGGCTCGTCGCGCAGCAAAGCCGAGCCAGCCGCGACGTTGCAGACCTTCTTTGCCGGGCACCCCATGTTGATGTCAATGATCTGGGCGCCTCGCGCGACGTTGTAGCGCGCAGCATCGGCCAGTTGTTGCGGGTCCGCGCCCGCGATCTGCACCGCGATCGGCTCAACCTCGCCGGCGTGATCGGTGCGCCGCTGCGACTTCAAGGTTTCGCGCAGTCGCGGATCCGAGGCGACCATTTCTGACACCGCGAGCCCGGCGCCCATCCGCTTGCAGAGCTGGCGGAAGGGCCGATCGGTGACGCCAGCCATCGGGGCGACGACTAAATTGCTCTCGATGTGATGCGAGCCGATGTACACGTGCGGAATTTACAGCGAAGAGGGAGCGCATTATACCGAGTTTGCGCGGCGGTGTTCAGCGCGTTCGTCGGTTTACAGATTTTTTTTCCCGAGTGTTGCATTCATCGCACGCCGAACAACATCGCGCGCGTGAACATTCGTTTCGCAACCGGCGAGGCGTCGAGCAAAGTAAGCGCCAACCCTCGCGGCCAGCGCAGCCACGACGCGCCCGCGCCGAAGACACCGAGCAGCCCGTGTGTAAGACCGATGCCAGCGAGGCGATCGGGCTGCCTATGCCGAGCATAGCGCGCAAGCGACTCGCGCGAGCCGATTTCGTCGCGTGTCGTCGCAAGCAACTCCTGCGCCAGCTCATAGGCATCGCGCAAGCCGAGGTTGAATCCTTGACCGGCGATCGGATGCAGCGCTTGCGCGGCGTTGCCCATCAGCGCCAGCCGCTCGCCGACGACCTTGCCGACGAACTCGAGGGCGAGCGGAAAGGTTCGCCGCTCTTCGACGCGCAGGAAGCTCGGCGTGCCTGCGCGAGCACGCGCATCGAGGCACGGCCCGAACGCCTCTTCCAGCCGGCGCAGAAACTCCGCGTCGGGAAGCGAGCACAGGGCTTCGGCGCTCGCGGGGCTGGTGGTCCACACGAAGCCGTAGTGATCGGCCTCGGGGAGCAACGCCATCGGCCCCTCCGGTGTGAAGCGCTCGCACGCGACGCCACGATGCGGCTCCCGTGGCCACGCCTTTCCGACCAACGCCACCTGCTCGTAGTCGTGCCGGCGGCGCGTCAACTCAGGCGCGAGTTCGCCGCCACCGTCAGCGAGCGCAACCAGCCGACTTGTGTATTCGACGCGCATGCCACCGCAGTCCGCTTCCACGATGACGTAGGCCGGCCTTGCCGAGATGCGCGTCACACTCGCGCCGTGGACGATGCTGCGACCGGCGCGCTCGAGCGCAGCGTCCAACGCCGACTGCAGCGCGCGATAGCTCACCACATAACCCAGGGCGGGAAGGTCGTGCTCCTCCGCCTCCAGGCGCGCGCGTCCGAAGCCGCCGCGCTGCGAGATCTCGATCGCTTCGATCGGCGTCACCGCGCCTGGCTCGGCGGCAACCTGCCCCCAGACGCCCA